>NZ_CP061309.1:0-306756 GCF_018687955.1 Polynucleobacter ibericus
TTGTAGCATCGCTACAATGGATCCTCCAAAAATATGAGCAACCTACACAATCCCCCTGCCTTGAATTCAATTAGCCCACTGGGGTTTTGGGATGATGCTATTGGCATTTTATCCCGCGAACTGTCGCCCCAACAGTTTAAAACATGGATTCAACCCCTTACTTTATTGTCTTTTATTGAAAGTGATGACTTACTAACAATAGGCGCCCCCAACCGATTTAAATTAGATTGGATTAAAAAGACTTTTGCCGACCGGTTCCAAGAATTGGCTTCGCAGTACTTTGGGCGCCCTATTAATGTAAGTTTTACTTTGGCGGCTGACGGCGTCGCAACAAGCGTCGCTCCCACAACAAACGTTGAAGAGCCCCCACAGAAAAGTATTTCGATAGATGTTGTTGAGCCCCTCATCTCCATTGAGGAAAACGCTTTTGAGATTGAAGATCACTCCAAGCTCAATCCAAACCTTACTTTTGAGACATTTGTAACTGGTAAAGCAAATCAATTGGCTAGGGCAGCATCAATTCAGGTCGCACATAACCCAGGCACATCCTATAACCCCATGTTTTTATATGGCGGGGTTGGGTTAGGAAAAACTCACCTAATACATGCTATTGGCAATCACCTCTTAAAAGAGAAGCCTAACGCCAGAATCCGCTATATCCACGCCGAACAGTATGTTTCTGATGTTGTTCGCGCCTATCAACAAAAGGCTTTTGACCGCTTTAAGCGCTACTACCACTCTTTAGACCTCTTATTAATTGATGATATTCAGTTTTTTAGCGGCAAATCAAGAACTCAAGAAGAGTTTTTTTATGCTTTTGAGGCCCTTTTGAGTAATAAAGCCCAAGTCATTATCACCAGCGACACCTACCCCAAAGAAATGGCTGGCATAGATGATCGCCTTATTTCTCGGTTTGATTCTGGCCTAACAGTTGCGATTGAGCCGCCAGAGCTGGAGATGCGTGTTGCCATTTTGATGAAAAAGGCGATTAGCGAAGGCATCCCCATGAGCGAGGATGTGGCGTTTTTTGTAGCCAAACACCTGCGCTCAAATGTTCGAGAGCTTGAGGGCGCACTAAGAAAGATTTTGGCTTTCGTGCGCTTCCATGGTCGAGAAGTAACAATTGATGTGGCTAGGACGGCATTAAAAGACTTACTTTCCATCCAAAACCGTCAAATCTCTGTTGAAAATATCCAAAAGGCGGTTGCTGATTTTTATAGCATTAAGGTTGCCGATATGTATTCCAAAAAACGTCCAGCCAATATTGCTAGGCCTCGACAAATCGCCATGTTTATGGCCAAAGAGCTCACCCAGAAGAGTCTTCCTGAGATTGGGGAGTTGTTTGGTGGCAGAGACCACACAACCGTTCTACACGCCGTGCGCAAGATCGCGGATGAGCGGGCGCACGATGGCCAACTAAACCATGAAATTCACGTTATTGAGCAAACTTTGAAAGCGTAATTTTTGCTTGTGGATAAGTTTGTGGACAACCCTAGGGATAAGTTTGGGGATTAGATGTGGATAAATTGTGGAAAGATTCAGCTTCATGCAAAAATAGGGTGTTAGTGAAAAGTTATCCCCTTTTTATGCAGTGCTTATACAAGAGTTTTCCACAGGTTTTTTTGTCTCCAATGTGTTGTTTTATAAAGGTTTTTTGACTTATCCACGGATTTTCGAACCCTTATTACTATTACTACTAAGATATATACAAGGATTTAAAAGCAATGCAACTCGTTAACACTTCTCGCGATAGCCTACTAAAACCCCTTCAGGTTGTTAGTGGAATTGTTGAACGCAGACATACACTGCCAATTTTGGCAAATCTATTATTTAAAAAGGTTGGAGAAAAGGTTTCGTTTATCTCCACTGATATTGAAATTCAAATAACAACAAATGCCAATTTTGGCGTTGGTTCTGAAGATGTTACGACCACTGTTGCTGCAAGAAAATTATTAGATATTTTGCGCGCACTACCCGAAGGACCGGTCTCCTTAAATTTAAAAGATAACCGTATGGTTGTGCAGAGCGGTAAGAGTCGTTTTTCTTTACAAACATTATCGGCAACAGAATTTCCAGTGATGCAAAGTGTAGGAGAGGTTACCGCTGCCTGGAAAATGTCTCAAAAGAGCTTCCGTCAATTAATTAGCCAAGTACATTTTTCTATGGCTCAACAAGACATTCGTTATTACTTAAATGGCATGTTGCTAGTGATTGAGGGTAAAAATGTAGTTGCGGTGGCAACCGACGGTCATCGTCTCGCTTACTCTCAAGTTGAGTTGGCGGAGGCCCCCTCTGGTTCTGGTGAAAAACAAGAAATCATTATTCCTCGCAAAACAATTCTAGAGTGTCAGCATTTGCTTGAAGACTCTGATGAGTCTTTAGAAATAAGTTTGACTACTAATCAAGTGAAGTTCTCATTTGGTGATATTGAGTTGATTTCAAAATTAGTTGAAGGCAAGTTCCCGGACTTTCAACGCGTTATTCCAAAAGGTCAGAAAAATTCACTAGTAGTCGGTCGCGAAGCGTTGCAATCAGCTCTTCAACGTGCCGCTATTTTGACAACAGACAAATTTAAAGGGGTTCGTTTTTCTTTATCCCCTAATCGCATCACCATTCAATCTACTAATGCCGAACAAGAAGAGGCCCAAGAAGAGATTGAAACTGAATATACGGGTGATGCAGTAGAAATCGGATTTAACGTTAGCTATTTACTTGATGTTTTATCAAACCTCAAGAACGAGAAAATTCAAATTAGTTTGGGTGATGCAAATAGTAGTGCTGTGGTTACTCTGCCTGGCTCAGAGAGCTTTAAGTATGTTGTGATGCCAATGCGTATTTAACTTAGAAAAAAATGACTGAAGAAAAAAAAGTAGTAGAGCAGTACGGCGCTGCATCGATTCAAATCCTAGAGGGTCTTGAGGCTGTTCGTAAACGTCCTGGCATGTACATCGGAGACACCTCTGATGGCACTGGTTTGCATCATCTCGTATTTGAGGTTTTAGATAACTCCATTGATGAAGCCTTAGCTGGGTATTGTTCTGAGATTACGGTCGTTATTCAAACTGATAACTCCATTTCTATTGTTGATAATGGCCGCGGTGTTCCAACAGGCATTAAATACGATGACAAGCATGAGCCAAAACGGAGCGCTGCTGAAATTGTGATGACCGAGCTTCACGCTGGTGGTAAGTTTGACCAAAACAGCTATAAAGTCTCTGGCGGTCTCCATGGTGTGGGCGTTAGTTGTGTAAACGCATTATCTAAATGGCTTAAATTAACCATTCGTCGTGATGGCAAAGCGCACTACATGGAGTTTGCCCGCGGCGTTATTCAAAACCGCAACGTAGTGGATGAGAACGGTGTTTTAGTTTCACCAATCACTGTTACTGGTGATACCGAGCTTTCGGGAACAGAGGTTCACTTTTTAGCTGATGAGACTATTTTTGGAAATGTAGAATTCCATTACGAAATCTTGGTTAAACGTATTCGCGAGCTTTCTTTTTTAAATAATGGCGTACACATTAAACTGATTGATCAACGCACCGGCCAAGAAGAGGATTTTGCTTTCTCTGGCGGCGTGAAGGGTTTTGTTGAATATATTAATCAAACCAAAAACGTACTCCATCCAAACATTTTTTATGCAGAAGGTGTGCGTCCATCAGATCTGGGTGGCCAAATTACAGCAGAAGTATCAATGCAATGGAATGACAGCTTTAGTGAACAAGTACTTTGTTTTACTAACAACATTCCACAAAGAGATGGCGGCACACATTTAACTGGTTTGCGCGCAGCAATGACACGTGTCATTAATAAATATATTGATGAGAACGAAGTTGCTAAAAAAGCAAAAGTAGAAATTTCTGGTGACGATATGCGCGAAGGTTTGGCCTGCGTTTTATCTGTCAAAGTGCCTGAGCCAAAATTCTCCAGTCAAACAAAAGATAAATTAGTGTCTAGCGAGGTGCGTGGGCCTGTAGAAGAAATTGTTGCAGAGGCTTTAAGCGCCTATTTGCAAGAGCGTCCAGCTGATGCCAAGATTTTGTGCGGCAAGATTGTTGATGCAGCGCGCGCTCGCGAAGCTGCACGCAAAGCACGTGATATGACACGTCGTAAGGGCGCTCTGGATGGTTTAGGTTTGCCGGGCAAGTTGGCCGACTGCCAAGAGAAAGACCCCTCTAAATCTGAATTATTTATTGTTGAGGGTGATTCCGCGGGCGGCTCTGCCAAACAGGGGCGTGATCGTCGTTTCCAAGCAATTCTTCCACTAAAAGGGAAAATCCTAAACGTTGAAAAAGCACGTTTTGACAAAATGCTTGCCAGTCAAGAAGTGGTCACCTTAATTACTGTTCTTGGTACCGGCATTGGTATTGAGGAATATAAGGCAGACAAACTTCGTTATCACCGCATCATCATCATGACCGACGCGGACGTTGACGGTAGCCACATCAGAACATTGTTACTAACGTTTTTCTACAGACAGATGCCCGAGTTAATTGAACGCGGCCATATTTACATTGCTCAGCCACCACTATATAAAGTGAAGTTTGGCAAGAATGAGCAGTACATTAAAGATGACAATGAACTCAATCAGTTGTTACTAAAAATCGCACTAGAAACAGCATCATTACAAACACCTTCTGGTGAGGTTGTCGAGGGCGAAGCACTCAATGAGCTAGCAAAACATTACCAAGTCATTCAATCAATTGTTGATCGCCTGTCGCGCACTATTGACGAAGACGCTTTGCGTGCAATTGCATCTGGCACACCACTGAATCTGGATACAGAAAAATCAGCCAATGAATCCGCCGACCGCTTAAGGCAGGCACTAGCGGATTCTTTGAATCCCTTGGCCTTGCCACCAGAGATCATTGTGCAAAAAGAAGATCGTACTGAGCGCTTCCGTTTGTTGTTATCACGACGCATTCATGGAAATTTGAAGTTGTCTTCAATTAACTCAGATTTTGTTCATGGTGATGATTATCAAAGCCTAGCGAATGCCGCAGCAGTTTTATCGGGCAAGGTGGTTGCAGGCTCAAAAGTTCGTCGCGGCGATCCAGATAAAAACCAAAAAGAACAAACCATCGGCGACTTCAGAGCTGCCTTTGCTTGGTTATTGTCTGAGGCAGAACGAGTTTTAAGCCGTCAGCGCTATAAAGGCCTTGGTGAGATGAATCCTTCGCAGTTATGGGAAACCACCATGGATGCAAGCTCAAGAACGCTTTTACAGGTGAAGATAGAGGACGCGATTGCTGCGGACCAAGTCTTTACAACACTCATGGGAGATGAGGTTGAGCCTCGTCGCGCGTTTATTGAAAAGAACGCCCTTATTGCACGCAACCTAGACGTTTAAAAATGGCATCTAAAAAACTAAAACCACCCAAGGTGGATAGATCTTGCATTATTGTTAAATCCTCACCAATTCATGGCAAAGGGGTTTTTGTTGCAAAACCCATCAAAAAAGGCCAGGCGATTATTGAATACAAGGGTGAGCGCATTAGTTGGAAGTTGGCGGAAAAGCGTCATCCACATGATCCCAAAGACCCTAACCACACCTTTTATTTCTCACTAGAGGATGGTCGTGTAATTGATGCGAAGTATGGAGGTAATGCTGCGCGCTGGATTAATCACTCTTGCAAACCAAGTTGTGAAACGCGCGAAGATAGCTTTGATGGCAAGCCAAGGGTATTTGTTTATGCAAAGCGTGCACTCGAGATTGGTGAAGAGTTGTTTTATGACTATTCGCTCGATGTTGAGGGGAAGATCACCAAAGAAATGAAAAAAGATTACGAGTGTCGTTGTGGTGCGAAAAAATGTCGCGGCACCATGCTCGCAACAAAAGAAAAATAAAAGCAATTTTTATGTTGTTTGTAACAATTCAAGAGCTTGAGGCAGCCATTAACTATTGGCGCAGTCAGTCTCCATCAGAGGGGGATGAGTTGCGTCTATGCCCAGAAGCCGCGGCCCTAGCGAAACCTTATGCACTCATGATTGTTCAGGGCGCTCAACGTGTGCCCATGGATGTCTTGGATGAGCTCGCTCGTTCAGCAATCCAAAAATTCCAAAAAACTTCTTAATCACTTTTTGAATCCATGCCCTTTAAGGTTTAGGGTAATTGCTATACATAGCCATGCCATCTTGGGGTATGCTCATATTCTTGCCCCCAAGTAGGGGGTAGAGGGTAATAGATTGCAAGAAACAATATTAAAAACAATTGGACTGGGGAAATCCTTCAAAGGATTTTCTGCTGTCACTGATGTAAACCTAGACGTAGCTCGGGGAACTATTCACGCCTTGATAGGCCCCAATGGCGCTGGCAAAACGACCTGCTTCAATTTACTCACTAAATTTTTAGAGCCGAGTAGCGGTCAAATTTTATTTAATGGTTTTGACATTACGAATGAGGCCCCAGCACAAATTGCGCGGCGCGGCATCATTCGCTCTTTTCAAATTTCAGCGGTTTTCCCCCATCTAACAGTTATCGAGAACGTTCGTGTTGCACTGCAGCGTGGATTGGGCACAGAGTTCCATTTCTGGAAATCTGGCAACTCCCTAAATGTCCTGAATGAGCGCGCCCTGGAGCTTCTCCATGAGGTCGGCTTGGAAGATTTTGCTTATGAAGAAACGCTCAATTTAGCTTATGGCCGCAAGAGGGCGCTTGAAATTGCAACAACCTTGGCTATGGAGCCTGAGTTGATGCTTTTGGATGAACCCACACAAGGCATGGGGCATGAGGATGTTGAGCGAGTTACTGAGCTAATTGATCGGGTTGCTAAAGGCCGCACTATTTTGATGGTTGAGCACAATATGAAGGTAGTTTCCTCGATTGCCGATCGGATTACAGTTTTACAACGAGGCTCGGTTCTAGCTGAGGGCTCATATAACGAGGTTTCAAACAACCCACTGGTTGTTGAGGCCTATATGGGAAGCCATGGGGGAGACAACCTATGAGCACCATGGCATTAGAGGTTAAAAATTTAGAGTCTTGGTATGGTGAGTCACACATCTTGCACGGCGTGAATTTCGCTGTGCGTGATGGTGAGGTTGTGACCTTACTTGGGCGCAACGGGGCAGGCAGAAGCACTATTCTGAAAACAATTCTGGGTTTAACCAGCAAAAGAACGGGTTCAGTTGAGATTTATGGTGCGCAGACAATTTCGATGCCTACGTACAAAATTGCGCGCCTAGGTGTTGGGTACTGCCCAGAAGAAAGGGGTATCTTCGCCAGCTTAAGCGCAGAAGAAAACCTATTGCTTTTGCCTGATATTGCGCCTGGCGGAATGGGGTTGGATGAGATTTATGAAATGTTCCCAAACCTCTATGAGAGAAGAAATAGTCCGGGCACACGTCTGTCTGGTGGTGAGCAGCAAATGCTCGCAATGGCGCGCATTCTAAGAACGGGCGCCAAGCTTCTGTTGCTTGATGAAATTACCGAAGGTTTGGCGCCGGTGATTGTGCAAAAGCTTGGAGAGGTGGTGACTAGCTTGCGCAATAAGGGTTTCACAATTGTGTTGGTAGAGCAAAACTTCCGTTTTGCTGCGCCGCTGGCCGATCGTCATTATGTTGTGGAGCACGGAAATGTGGTTGAGGTTGTAAATCAAAGCGAGCTTGCTGAAAAAGCGGCTCTATTAAATGAGTATCTTGGTGTTTAGTAGATTTCTATAGGAGACGGTAATGAAGTTAAAGCAAATAACCGCGTGTCTGGTTGCGGCAACCATGTTTGGTTCAAACCCAGCGTTCGCGCAAAGTGCACCGAAGGTTAGTGGTGATGTTGTCAAGATCGGTGTATTGACCGACCTTTCCTCAACTTACTCTGATTTGGCTGGTCCTGGTGCAGTGATTGCAGCAAAGATGGCGATTGCCGACTTCTCTAAAGACGGCACTGTCATTGGCAAGAAGATTGAGTTAGTTAGTGCCGATCACCAAAACAAAGCTGACATTGCTGCAAATAAAGCGCGCGAATGGTATGACAAAGACGGCGTAGATGTGATTGTTGAGTTGGTTTCAACAAACGTTGCTTTGGCGGTAATGGAAGTAGCAGAACAAAAGAACAAAATTACTTTGGTTTCTGGCGCAGCCTCTTTGCCAATTACCAATGAAAAATGTACAGCCAATAACGTCCACTGGACTTATGACACTTATGCGCTTTCTAACGGCACAGCCAAGGCTGTTGTTAAACAAGGCAAAAAGAACTGGTACTTCCTTACTGCCGACTACGCTTTCGGCGCAGCATTAGAGCGTGATTCAACTAATGTTGTGAATGCTAACGGCGGCAAGGTATTGGGAACCAGTAAGCACCCATTCCCAAACAGTGATTTTTCTTCTTATCTCTTAAAGGCTCAGGCAAGTGGTGCTGACGTAGTTGCTTTAGCAAATGCCGGTCAAGATACCATCAACAGCGTTAAACAAGCGTCGGAGTTTGGCATTAATAAAAAGCAAACGGTTGTGCCTTTGTTAATGTTTATTACTGACGTCCATTCTTTAGGTTTAAATGCTGCTCAAGGCATGTACCTCACAGAAGGTTTCTACTGGGATCGGGATGAAAAGACCCGTGCATTTGCAAAACGCTTCATCTTGCAACATAAGCGTATGCCATCAAGCGTTCAGGCTGGTGTTTACTCTTCCGTTCTTGCTTATTTGAATGCAGTACAAAAAGCAGGCACCGATGATACTCAAGCTGTAATGAAGGCGCTCAAGTCCACCAACATTGATGATGGTCTCTTTAAAGGCAAGATCCGTGCCGATGGTAAGTTTGAGCACGATATGTATCTGCTTGAAGTGAAGAAACCTTCTGAGTCTACAAGCCCATGGGACTATTACAACGTCAAAGCAGTGATTCCTGCTGCTGAAGCAACACAACCACTTTCATTGTCACGATGCAAGTTGGTTACTAACAAGTAATTGATCCTTATCTAGCATGTTCGAACTTCTTGGAATTACCCCTCAAGGGCTGGTAGCCCAGCTCTTGGTGGGGCTTATCAATGGCTCGTTTTACGCCATATTGAGTTTGGGATTGGCCATTATTTTTGGCCTTCTCAACATTATTAATTTTGCCCATGGTGCTCAATACACGATGGGTGCTTTTATTGCCTGGATTGGCCTAACTCAGATTAGCCAATGGCTTGGCTTCCCTGAGCTTTCTATTAATTATTGGTTTGCCCTGATTGTTGTGCCATTGGTTTTGGCTGGATTTGGCTTGATCCTAGAGCGCACGATGTTGCGACGCTTGTATCATCTCGACCATCTATACGGCCTATTACTGACCTTCGGCTTGGCTCTGATTATTGAAGGCATGTTCCGCCATTGGTATGGAATTTCTGGTGAGAGCTATCCAGCTCCCGAGATTCTGCAGGGCGCGATTCCTCTTGAGTCTCTCGGCATCATTTTGCCGAAGTACCGTGTATGGGTGGTTGTTATCTCCTTGGTGGTTTGCTTCTCTACTTGGTATGTCATTGAAAGAACCAAGTTGGGCGCCTATTTGCGCGCCGGAACCGAGAACCCTAAATTACTTCAAGCGTTTGGCATTAATGTCCCGCTAATGATTTCTTTGGCCTATGCCTATGGTGTTGGTTTGGCGGGTTTTGCTGGCGTGTTGGCGGCCCCAATCTTTCAAGTAAATCCACTGATGGGCTCTAATCTCATCATCGTTGTTTTTGCGGTGGTAGTCATTGGCGGCATGGGCTCTATCATGGGCGCCATTTTGACTGGTTTAGGTTTGGGCTTGATTGAAGGCCTAACAAAAGTCTTTTACCCAGAAGCTTCTGGCGTTGTGATTTTCGTGATCATGGCAATTGTTTTGTTGATTCGTCCTGCCGGACTGTTTGGGCGGGAGAAATAAACATGAATCCAAAAACAAAATTACTTTACGGCATCTTAGTTCTGATCGCTTTGTTGTTGCCGTTCCAAGATTTTATTTATCTTGTATTTGCAATGAAGGTTTTGTGTTTTGCCCTTTTTGCTTGCGCATTCAACCTATTGCTGGGCTTTACAGGCCTCCTCTCTTTTGGCCACGCCGCCTTCTTTGGAACTGCCGCCTACATTACTGCGTATTTTTGTAAGGAGGCGGGCCTCTCCCCTGAGTTGGGAATTATCTTGGGCGTGCTGGGCTCGGGCGTGCTTGGCTTTTTAATTGGCGCGCTCGCTATTCGTAGACAAGGCATCTACTTTGCGATGGTAACTCTGGCCTTGTCGCAAATGATTTACTTCCTCGCAGTTCAGCTTCCGTTTACTGGTGGCGAAGATGGAATTCAAGGGGTGCCCCGCGGGATGCTATTTGGCTTGATCGACCTAAAGAATGATGTTGCGATGTATTACTTTGTTTTAGCCATTTTCTTATTTGGTTTTGCTGTGATCATGCGTGCAGTGCACTCTCCTTTTGGCCAGGTGCTCAAAGCAATTCGCGAGAACGAGCCTCGTGCAATTTCTCTTGGCTATGATGTTGATCGATTCAAGTTAATGTCTTTCGTTATTTCTGCCGCCCTCTCTGGTTTGGCGGGCTCTATGAAATCTTTAGTGTTCCAGTTGGCAACATTGACTGATGTTCATTGGCACATGTCCGGCGAGGTGGTGTTGATGACATTGCTGGGTGGCATGGGAACTATTCTTGGGCCCGTGGTTGGCGCAGGCATTGTTGTTGGCTTGCAGAATTACTTGGCAAACATCGGCTCTTGGAGCACGATTGCTACCGGGTTCATTTTTGTGGTTTGTGTTTTAGCATTTCGTCGTGGTGTTGTTGGTGAAATTGCTGCGCACTTCAAAAACAAAAACTAAATTCCTTTTATTATTTGGTTTTAGTGTGGTGCGAATTTCATGAGCGCCACACTCATTTAATTAAAAGAGACGCTCATCGAATTTTCAATTTTCATATGGCCACTGCTTTTGGCAATGGCCTTCTTTGCTGGCTTGGTAGATGCCGTCGCCGGTGGCGGCGGCTTGATCCAGGTGCCCGCTCTGTTTGCGGCGTACCCCGATGCTCAACCAGCAACATTGCTTGCAACAAATAAAGTTTCTGCGGTTGGGGGAACTTTAAATGCCGCAAGAAAATATTTACGTCACGTGTCTTTGCCGTGGGCAATTGTTTTGCCGGCAATCGTTGCGGGTTTTATTGGCTCCCTTCTTGGCGCAAATGCTGTTAGTAACTTTCCGGCGGAGCCTTTACGCAAGGCCTTGCCATTCGTCTTGCTGTTTCTGTTGCTATACACCTGGTTTCAGCCATCACTTGGAGAAGCACATGCACCAAAAATTCTTGGGCGCTTTCAGCAAGTCAAGGGCGTCATTCTAGGCTTAACAATTGGTTTTTATGATGGCTTCTTTGGTCCTGGAACTGGCAGCTTTTTGCTGTTTGGTTTCGTGCGCTTTTTTGGTTTTGATTTTTTGCATGCTTCAGCTGCAACAAAACTGGTCAATGTTGCCACCAATCTAGCGGCGATTTTGATGTTGGCTAGTCTTGGCCAAATTAATTGGCCGCTTGGCTTAGCCATGATGCTTGCCAATATCGCCGGAAGTCAGTTTGGCAGTCGGCTTGCAATTCAGCATGGAAGCTCCTTTGTAAGAAAGGCCTTTTTAGTTATTGTGACCGTTCTGATTTTGAAGTCAGCCTGGAATGCATATTTTTATTAATTAAATCAATAAGTTAGAAAAATAACCTCGTTTTTCTAGGATTTTTGATGTATTTTGTTTCACGTGAAACAAACAAAATGCTATGATCATCGCCCTATCTGAGGCAAATCATGCGTTATTCCAAAAGTTTCGATGTCATCGTAGTTGGCGGCGGCCATGCCGGGACTGAAGCCGCCCTTGCATCCGCGCGCATGGGTTGCGATACCTTATTAATTACTCATAGCATTGAAAACCTCGGTGCCATGAGCTGCAATCCTTCTATCGGCGGGATTGGCAAAGGCCATTTAGTTAAAGAAATTGACGCCATGGGCGGCGCGATGGCTGCTGCCACAGACGAGGCTGGTATTCAATTTCGCATTCTGAACTCAAGCAAAGGCCCGGCTGTGCGCGCCACCCGAGCCCAAGGAGACCGAGTTCTTTATAAGGCAGCTATTCGCCGCCGGCTTGAAAATCAAGCGCATTTAACTCTTTTCCAGGCGGCAGTTGATGACCTGTTGGTTAAGGGCGATGAAGTTCAGGGTGTTGTTACGCAAATGGGCCTAGAGTTCTCGGCTAAAAAGGTGGTTCTTACAGCAGGTACCTTTTTAGATGGCAAGATTCATGTAGGTTTAAATAATTACGCAGGAGGCCGTGCTGGCGATCCTGCCGCAGTTTCTTTGTCTGCCAGATTAAAAGAACTAAAACTTCCTCAGGGAAGACTCAAGACTGGTACCCCGCCCCGCATTGATGGTCGAACCATTGACTTCTCGGTCATGCTGGAGCAGCCGGGGGATTTAGATCCGGTGCCCGTATTTTCTTATTTGGGGCGCCCAGAACAGCATCCGAAACAGGTTCCTTGTTGGATTTCTCATACAAATGAAAAGACGCACGACATTATTCGAGGTGGTTTAGACCGTTCGCCGATGTATACGGGCGTTATTGAGGGGGTTGGTCCACGCTACTGCCCTTCGATTGAAGACAAGATTCATCGTTTTGCCTCCAGAAATAGTCACCAGATCTTTTTGGAGCCTGAGGGTTTAACTACAAACGAGTTTTATCCCAACGGTATTTCTACTAGCCTGCCTTTTGATGTTCAGTGGGACTTGGTCCGTAGCATTCGAGGCATGGAGTCCGCAGTAATTGTGCGTCCCGGCTATGCAATCGAGTATGACTTCTTTGATCCCCGCCAGTTGCGCCATAGCCTTGAGACCAGAGTAATTGGGGGGCTGTACTTTGCTGGTCAGATCAATGGCACTACTGGCTACGAAGAGGCTGCAGCACAGGGTATGTTGGCTGGCATTAATGCTGGATTAGCCTCTCAAGGCAAAGAGCCTTGGCTACCTAAGCGTAGTGAGTCTTATATTGGTGTTTTAGTAGACGACCTGATTACGCGTGGTGTGCAGGAGCCTTATCGCATGTTCACAAGCCGTGCGGAGTACCGCCTAAGTTTGCGTGAAGATAATGCCGATATGCGTTTAACTGCTATTGGGCGCGAGCTGGGCTTGGTGGACGACTATCGCTGGGAAGTGTTTTGCAGAAAACAGGAAGCTGTTTCACGTGAAACATCTCGCTTGCAAGATATTTATATTGGCCCAAAACATGAATCTGCCGCCCTAGTTTCTGAGTTATTGGGGCAGGACCTCTCCCATGAGTGCAGCTTGGCAGAACTTTTAAGGCGCCCGGGCGTTACTTATGATGCAATTACTGCCTTGGGTAACGGAATGTGGGCCCCAGAAGCTTTAGATGAGGATCTTGGTTTGGCTGCTCAAATTAGCGATCAAGTAGAGATTTCTGTGAAATACCAGGGCTATATTGAGCGCCAAGCGACTGAAATTGCTCGTCAAGAGCATAACGAGACCTTCCCTCTTCCTGAGTCTCTCGATTATTCACAGGTAATTGGTTTGTCAAAAGAAGTTCAGCAAAAGCTGAATTTGCATAAGCCAGAAACATTGGGTCAGGCCGGTCGTATTTCAGGGGTCACTCCTGCGGCCCTCTCCCTTTTGTTGGTGCACCTAAAGAAAGGGTTGGGTCGCACCCAAGAGGCTCATGAGTGAGGGTCTGCTTGCCCTAGGAATTGAGGATCTTGGCCTCAAATTAAGCACGACTAATATTGCTGATTTAGAGTTATTTTTGCAGGAAATGGGGCGCTGGAATCAGGTTCATAACCTCACAGCAATTGAGGGCGAGAAAGATTCTATTCGCCTACATCTAATTGATTCTATTGCGGTTTTGCCGGTGCTGAGACAATTTTTGCAAGGCCCCTCACCCAGGATTGCTGATCTTGGATCTGGTGGCGGGCTGCCAGCAATCCCAATCGCCATTGTTCAGCCGGAATGGCATCTTTCATTGATTGAGGCTATTCGAAAGAAGACTGCTTTTCTGCAACACGTGCGCGGAAAGTTAAAGCTAAAAAACATTGAGGTGCTCTGCGAACGCGTAGAAGATGCTGCGGTGCAACAACCAGCGCAATTTGATGCCGTAATTTCCCGTGCATTTACCAACCTTGCTCGCTTCCTGGATTTGTCATTACCCTTCTTAAAGCCTAATGGCTTGGTATTTGCTATGAAGGCTAAGCGCGCTTATGATGAAATGAAAGATGTTTCCTTGGAAGATTGGCGCTTGATCGCTGATGAACCCCTCCATATTCCGAATTTAGCGGTAGAGCGACGCCTTTTAGTGTTGTCCCCCGTGAGAAAATCGACCCTCCCTTCTTAAGTAAACCCAAAGTAGCCATGGCAAAAATATTCTGTATCGCAAATCAAAAAGGTGGTGTTGGTAAGACCACTACCGCTGTAAATTTGGCTGCAGGATTGGCTGGATTACAGCAGCGCGTTTTGTTGGTGGACTTAGATCCGCAGGGCAACGCGACTATGGGCTCTGGGATAGAAAAAGCAGACCTTAATACGAGCATCTATCAAGTTCTGATTGGCATGGCATCGGTTAAAGAATGTGCGCAGCGTTGTGAGAGTTCTGGCTATGACGTGTTGCCAGCTAATCGTGATCTAGCAGGCGCTGAAATTGAGCTTGTAGATTTGGATTTACGCGAAGTACGTTTGAAGGATGCACTTGCTCAGGTCGCCAACGATTACGATTTTATTTTGATTGATTGCCCACCTGCTTTGTCATTGTTAACACTTAATGGACTGTGTGCAGCAAATGGTGTGATTGTTCCAATGCAATGTGAATACTTTGCACTAGAAGGCTTGTCTGATTTGGTGAATACCATCAAACAAGTGCATGCAAATTTAAATCCGGATTTAGTCATTATTGGTTTGTTGCGCGTGATGTTTGATGCGCGCATGACACTTCAGCAACAAGTTTCAGATCAACTGCTTGAGCACTTCGGCGACAAGGTATTTAAGACCATTATTCCGCGCAATGTAAGGCTTGCTGAGGCGCCTTCTTACGGACTTCCTGGTGTCGCATTTGATAAGTCATCTAGAGGCGCAAAAGCGTATTTAGAGTTTGGTGCTGAGATGGTTGAGCGCATCAAGCAGATGTAATTTTTAAAGAGAAGATAAAGAACATGGTTGCCATTAAGAAAAAAGGTTTAGGCAGAGGGCTTGAAGCCCTGCTGGGAGAAAAAACTCAGCAAGCAAATCCGTCTACCGATATCAATCGTTTGCCCCTCACTGCATTGCAAGCAGGCAAATATCAGCCGCGTCAAAAAATGGAAGCGGGCGCGCTGCAAGAATTGGCAGAGAGCATTCGCGAACAAGGTGTTATGCAACCTTTATTGGTTCGCCTAGTGTCCCCTGGTAAATATGAAATTATTGCGGGTGAGCGACGTTTTCGTGCAGCAACTATTGCTGGCTTAAAAGAGGTTCCTGTTTTAGTTTCTGGCGCAGACGATCAAGCTGCTGCAGCAATGGCTTTGGTAGAAAACATGCAGCGAGAGGATCTAAATCCTCTCGAAGAGTCACAAGGGTTAGCAAGATTAATTGAGGAGTTTGGCTTTACGCATGAGCAGGCAGCCAAGGCAGTTGGCAAATCTCGTAGCGCTATTACCAACCTATTACGCCTTGCTCAGCTGGCAAAGCCGGTGCAGGCCATGCTGTTAGCTGGGGATATAGATATGGGCCATGCCCGCGCGCTCTTGCCCTTGCCGGGCTCAAGCCAGGTTGCTCTAGCCCAAAGAATTTCGGCCCAAGGTTTGTCCGTTCGTGAAGCTGAGCGTATGACCGCAGCTTTAGTAATTGCAGGCGGCCAGATAGGGGACAAAAAAGCGAAAAGTAAGCCTGGTAGCTCTACTCAGAGCGCTGACCCAGACATGCAGCGTTTAACGCAGGAAATAGCTGATTTGATCGGTTTAAGCGCCGAATTTAAGCTCAAAGGCAAAGGCGGGGAGCTCATAATTCGCTTTAGCCAATTCGATGAGCTTGATTCTTTACTAAAAAAGTTGGGTATAGGGTCATAAATAGATTGAAAAATATACCCAAATCCTTTGACATATTGCAGTGCACACATTAAACTTTCGGGGCTAAATTGATTCCTCAAAAAAATCACTTTTCCGAAGTAAATGAATGGGATGAGCCCGAAGAAGAAGCCGTTCGGGTTTATAGTAAAGAAGAGATTGTTGCGTTGCAGCAAAGCAATGCGACAAAATACCGAGCCCTTTCACCTTGGAAAATTCTTTTGGCCCAAGTGCTGATTACGGCTATCAGCATGGTGTTTTGGTCAATTTTTGGGGAGCCGATAGGGGTAAGCCTTTATACTCAGTCGGCGTTTTTAGGTGGTTTAATTAGCGTCTTGCCAACAACCCTGTTTTTAGTAAGGTTGGAGTTGGCAAAAAAATCGCAAATATTAAATCCAGGAAGATTTTTGGCTGCATTGGTTTCTGGCGAATTTATCAAAATCGTCGTGACGCTGATGCTGTTTGTAGGGATTGCGTATTACGTCCCTGGCGTGCTTTGGGTCCCCTTGTTGGTGACTTACCTGCTTGCCTTGAAGTGCGTTTGGCTGGCGTGGTTGTGGCGCTAAGTGGTGACAATTGAGATTGAAACAAAGGACTAGTTAAGAGATGTCTAGCGAAGTAAACCAGGCCCACGGGGCAGCAGAACAAATGACGCCAACGGCGTACATTTCTGAGCATTTACAAAACCTTAACAACACCGGGTCCGCTCAAAGCTCGATTATTGATTTCAGCGTCATCAACTTAGATACGATTTTTTGGGCTTCCGTTATGGGTTTGCTCGCGGTATTTATTTTGTTGATCGCAGCGCGTCGCGCAACCCCAGGTGTGCCAGGTCGCTTCCAGTGTTTTGTGGAAATGATCGTAGAAATGGCAGAGACACAATCCAAGAGCATCGTTCATGGTGATCGCACTTTTATTGCCCCGCTCGCGTTATTTGTATTTTTCTGGATCATCCTCTTAAACACTCTCGATTTAATCCCAGTGGATTGGGTTTTGGGCGTTAATCATTTCATTGAGAGTTTTGGCGTGCATGTACCGCACCATAAGGTGGTTCCAACAACCGACCTCAATGCAACAATGGGCATGTCCATGTCTGTTTTACTCTTAGTTTTCTTTTATAGCTTCAAAGTAAAAGGTTTTGGCGGCTTCTTGCATGAGCTCGTTTCTGCCCCGTTTGGCGCGAAGTGGTACTTGGCCCCATTCAACCTTGCCTTGAACATCATCGAATATCTTGCTAAAGGTGTTTCATTGGGAATGCGACTTTTCGGCAACATGTATGCCGGCGAGCTGGTTTTCTTGTTGATCGCATTGCTAGGTAGTGTGTGGACATTTAATTTAGATTTATCCCTGTTCGGATTGGTGGGCCATGTTATTGCTGGATCAGCTTGGGCCATCTTCCACATTTTGGTTATTTTGTTGCAAGCCTTTATTTTCATGATGTTGACCTTGGTCTACATCGGGCAAGCGCATAGCCATCACTAAGATTTTTTATTTTTAACTTATCTCTTTAACTTCAGGAGTCAGCAACATGCAACAATTTCTCGCAAACATTCAAGGTTTCACAGCAATCGCTATCGGCATCATCATCGGCCTCGGCGCGATCGGTGCTTGTTTAGGTATTGCATTGATGGGCGGCAAGTACATCGAAGCTTGTGCACGTCAACCAGAGTTGATGGAGCCACTCCAAACTAAGATGTTCCTTTTGGCTGGTTTGATCGACGCTGCGTTCTTGATCGGCGTTGGTGTTGCAATGTTGTTTGCTTTCGCAAACCCACTGCTCGCAGTTATTAAGTAATTGTTTTGGCGTGGATGACCAAGGGGTCATCCAACTGTTCTCAACAATACTGAAAGGAATATCGTGAATCTGAACGCGACCCTATTCGCGCAAATGATCGTTTTCTTCGTCTTATGGTGGGTTGTTGCACGTTTTGTGTGGCCACCGCTAGTTAAGGCGTTAGATGAGCGTTCAAGCAAAATTGCTGATGGTTTAGCTGCTGCCGAGCGCGGTAAAGAAGCACTCGCATTAGCCAGCAATGAAGCTGAGCAAGAATTATCTAAAGCACGCCAAGAAGGCGTTCAACGTGTTGCCGAAGCTGAAAAACGTGCACAAATGTCAGCCGAAGAAATTCGCGCTAACGCACAAGCTGAAGCTGCTCGAATCATTTCTCAAGCTCAACAAGATGCAGCTCAACAAGTAACTCGCGCACGTGAAGTGTTGCGCGCTGAGGTTGCCGTGCTTGCTGTTAAAGGTGCCGAGCAAATTTTGCGTCGTGAAGTTGATGCAAAAGCGCATGGCCAATTGCTTGACCAACTAAAGGCAGAACTTTGATATGGCTGAATTAGCCACCATTGCACGTCCTTATGCGGAAGCGCTTTTTCAAAGCGCCAAGCCAGCTGAGCTTGCTGGATGTTTGGAGCAATTGAGCGAATTGGCGCAGCTAGCCGCTTTGCCAGAAGTTGCTGCTTTATCAAACAACCCAAAAGTATCCGCTGATGATTTGAGTAAGCTACTTTCCGGCATGGTGAAAACCAAGCTCGATCCGAAAGTTGCCAGCTTTTTGAATCTTGTGAATCAAAACCACCGCTTAGCAGCCGTTCCTGAAATTGCCAATCAATTTGAAGCAATGAAGAACAAGAGCGAAGGCGCAGCAGAAGTAAACATTACCAGCGCATTCCCTTTAGAGGGTTCTGCACTAAATGATTTGTTGTCAAGTTTGAAGAAGCGCTTTGGGGGTAAAGAATTGCGCCCTACTATTCAAGTTGATCCAACATTGATTGGCGGAGTTCGCATTCAAGTTGGCGATGAAGTAATGGATAGTTCAGTTAAGGCCCAGTTAGCTCAAATGCAAGCAAGTCTTGGCGCATAAGTGATCCCTATTAAGAACATACGAAATAAGACCCAGGAGTAAGTAATGCAACTCAACCCTTCCGAGATCAGCGAGCTGATCAAAAGCCGAATTAGCGAATTGGGCGTTGACTCCCAAGTTCGTAACGAAGGCACTGTTATTTCAGTGACCGACGGTATTTGCCGCGTACATGGCTTGTCAGGTGTTATGCAGGGCGAAATGTTGGAGTTTCCTAACAACACTATCGGCCTCGCATTAAACCTTGAGCGTGATTCTGTTGGTGCCGTAGTGTTGGGTGAATACACCCACATTAAAGAAGGCGACCCAGTGAAATGTACTGGCCGCATTTTGGAAGTTCCAGTTGGCCCAGAGTTGCTCGGTCGCGTTGTTAACGCGCTCGGTCAACCGATTGATGGCAAAGGCCCAATCAACACCAAGCTAACTGACTTTATTGAAAAAGTTGCTCCTGGCGTTATCGCACGTCAATCGGTTAGCCAGCCAGTTCAAACTGGTTTGAAGGCGATTGATGCGATGGTTCCAATTGGCCGTGGTCAACGCGAGTTGATCATTGGTGACCGTCAAACCGGTAAGACAGCTGTTGCAGTTGACGCGATCATTAACCAAAAAGGTAAGGGAGTTTATTGCGTTTACGTGGCGATCGGACAAAAAGCTTCTACTATTGCTAACGTTGTTCGCAAGCTCACAGAATTGGGCGCGATGGAATACACCGTAGTAGTTGCAGCTAGTGCTTCTGAGTCTGCAGCGATGCAGTACCTCTCTGCATATGCAGGCTGCACTATGGGCGAATACTTCCGTGACCGCGGCGAAGATGCTTTGATTGTTTACGATGACTTGACCAAGCAAGCAGTTGCTTATCGTCAAATCTCCTTGTTGCTCCGCCGCCCACCAGGCCGCGAAGCTTATCCTGGCGACGTGTTCTATCTCCACTCACGCTTGCTTGAGCGCGCTGCTCGTGTAAATGCCGAGTATGTTGAGAAGTTCACTAATGGCGCAGTAAAAGGTAAGACTGGTTCTTTGACAGCATTGCCAATTATTGAAACTCAAGCTGGTGACGTTTCTGCTTTCGTTCCAACTAACGTAATTTCGATTACTGACGGTCAGATCTTCTTGGAAACAGACTTGTTCAACGCCGGCGTACGTCCTGCGATTAACGCTGGTATCTCTGTTTCCCGCGTTGGTGGTGCTGCACAAACTAAAGTGATTAAGAAATTGTCAGGCGGTATTCGTACCGACTTAGCGCAATATCGTGAATTAGCAGCATTTGCTCAGTTCGCATCTGACCTCGACGAAGCAACCCGTAAGCAGTTAGAGCGTGGTCGTCGTGTTACTGAATTGTGTAAGCAAGCTCAATACAAGCCACTCCAAGTTTGGGAAATGGCTGCTTCACTCTACGCTGTGAATAACGGCTACTTCGATGACCTCGAAGTGAAGAACGTATTGGCATTCGAAAAAGGTTTGCAAGATCATTTGAAATCTAAATACGCTGACTTAGTTGCACGTATTGAAGACACCAAAGATTTGAGCAAAGATGACGAAGCTGCTTTGCGCGCTGCTATTGAGGATTACAAGCGTTCTGCCTCTTTCTAAGAGGGCTCGCATAAATCATGGCAAGCACAAAAGAGATACGATCTAAGATCAAGAGCGTGCAAAACACGCGCAAGATCACGAAAGCAATGGAAATGGTCGCCGCATCTAAGATGCGTCGCGCCCAGGAGCGTATGCGTAATGCGCGCCCATATGCTGAAAAAATTCGTGAGATTGTTGCTAACCTTTCTAAAGCAAACCCCGAGTTCCGCCCAGCTTATATGGCAACTCGCGAAGTGAAGAAGGTTGGTACCATTTTGGTTACTACAGACAAAGGCTTGTGCGGCGGTTTAAATACCAACGTACTACGCTTTATCGCCAACCAAGTGCGCGATTTGCAGCAAAAAAATATTGACATTGTCTACACGGCAATTGGTTCAAAAGGCCTGCAGTTTTTGAATCGCTCAAAAGCAAAACTGATTTCTCAAACAATCCAAATTGGTGACACACCACATATGGATGTTTTGATTGGCGCAATTGTTGCCCAATTAGAAGCGTTTGAGCGAGGCGAGATTGATGCTGTTTATTTGGCATACAACCGCTTTGTTAATGCGATGAAACAAGAACCTGTTTTAGAAAAACTCTTGCCTTTGGAACCAGAGGCTTTGGCCCCACAAGAGAAAACAGGCAATTCTTGGGATTACATCTACGAACCTGATGCAGAGTCCATTTTGAATGGCTTGCTTAAGCGTTACGTTGAAGCAATGATTTATCAGGCTGTTGCTGAAAATATGGCATCTGAGCAATCTGCACGCATGGTCTCAATGAAGGCCGCTTCAGATAATGCGAAGAACGTAATTGGCGAATTGCAATTGGAATACAACAAAACTCGACAGGCTGCTATTACTAAAGAGTTGTCAGAAATTGTTGGCGGAGCGGCTGCGGTTTAAGCGGTCAGCGTTTAGGAATACGAAAGAATTCAGGAATTAAAAGCGGAGAAATGCGATGAGTAACGGAAATATCGTGCAGTGTATCGGTCCAGTGGTGGACATTCAGTTCCCACGCGACAAAATGCCAAACATTTATGATGCATTGACATTAGTTGATAGCGGCGAAAAATCATTTGCTGAAAAAGGTTTGACCTTTGAAGTTCAGCAACAAATCGGTGACGGCGTAGTTCGCGCCATTGCCATGGGTGCGAGCGATGGCTTGCGTCGTGGCATGGAGGTGAAGTCAACCGGTAAGGCAATTTCTGTACCAGTTGGCCCTGCAACTTTAGGGCGCATCATGGACGTTTTAGGACGCCCAATCGATGATGCAGGTCCGATTGCAACTGAAGAGCGTCGCGCTATTCACCAGCCAGCACCTAAGTTTGATGAGCTCTCCCCTTCTGTTGACTTGCTCGAAACCGGCATTAAAGTTATTGACTTAGTTTGCCCGTTCGCTAAAGGCGGTAAGGTTGGCTTGTTCGGTGGTGCGGGTGTTGGTAAGACCGTGAACATGATGGAATTGATTAACAACATCGCTAAGCAACACTCAGGTTTGTCAGTGTTTGCCGGTGTTGGTGAGCGTACTCGTGAAGGTAATGACTTCTACCACGAGATGAAAGAATCTAACGTTATCGACAAAGTGGCGATGGTGTTTGGTCAGATGAATGAGCCTCCTGGCAACCGTTTGCGCGTTGCGTTGACTGGTTTGACAATGGCTGAAGCGTTCCGTGACGAAGGTCGTGACATTTTGTTCTTCGTTGACAACATCTACCGTTACACATTGGCTGGTACCGAAGTTTCTGCTTTGCTCGGTCGTATGCCTTCCGCTGTGGGTTACCAGCCTACTTTGGCTGAAGAGATGGGTAAATTGCAAGAGCGTATTACTTCTACTAAGACTGGTTCTGTTACTTCTATTCAGGCTGTTTACGTTCCTGCGGATGACTTGACCGATCCGTCGCCAGCGACAACCTTCTTGCACTTAGACTCCACCGTTGTGTTGTCACGTGACATTGCTGCATTGGGTATTTACCCAGCGGTTGATCCATTGGATTCAACCAGCCGTCAGCTCGACCCACAAGTAGTTGGTCAAGAGCACTATGAAGTTGCTCGTGATGTTCAGATGACATTGCAACGTTACAAAGAATTGCGCGACATTATTGCGATTTTGGGTATGGACGAATTGTCACCAGAAGACAAATTGGCTGTATCACGTGCTCGTAAGATTCAACGTTTCTTGTCCCAGCCTTTCCACGTTGCTGAGGTATTTACTGGTTCACCAGGCAAATACGTTCCATTGAAAGAAACTATCCGTGGTTTCAAAATGATCTGCAGCGGCGAATTGGATCACTTGCCAGAGCAAGCGTTCTACATGGTGGGTTCAATTGATGAAGCCATCGAGAAAGCCAAGAAGCTTTAATCTAGGGAAATTATGTCAACCATACGCGTCGATGTAGTAAGTGCTGAGCAGTCTATTTTCAGTGGGGAAGCCAAGTTTGTTGCGCTTCCTGGCGAAAGTGGTGAGCTCGGCATTTTGCGCGGCCACACTCCTTTGATTACACGCATTCGTCCGGGCTCAGTTCGTATTGAAAAAGCCGATGGTGATGAAGAGTTTGTTTTCGTAGCAGGTGGCTATTTAGAAGTTCAGCCAGATCGCGTTACCGTCTTAGCAGACACTGCTATTCGCGGCCATGATCTTGATGAAGCTAAAGCAACTGAAGCCAAGAAGCGTGCTGAAGAAGCAATGCAAAATCGTGGCACAGACTTTGATTTGGCTTTGGCTCAATCTGAGTTTGCAATGGCAGCTGCGCAGTTGGCTGCAATTGCTCGTTTCCGTCGCAAAAAGTAATAGCCGGTCATCTCCTTGCTGTTAAATGATCGGTTTTTAAAGGCCTGCCTGGGCGAAGCGGTTGATCAAACACCGCTTTGGCTCATGCGTCAAGCCGGTCGATACCTCCCCGAATACAATGCCACTCGCGCTAGAGCAGGAAGTTTTCTAGGGCTCGCAAAAAATCCTGCTTACGCTACTGAAGTAACCCTTCAGCCTTTGGATCGCTATCCATTGGATGCTGCAATTTTGTTCTCCGATATTTTGACCATCCCTGATGCAATGGGATTGGGCTTGAAATTTACTGGCGGCGAAGGCCCTAGTTTTGATCGCCCTCTTCGTACCGAAGAAGATGTTAAGAAATTACGCGTTGCTGATATGGATCAGCTCAAATATGTATTTGATGCTGTTTCTGAAATTCGTAAGGCGCTTATTCAAGATGGCAAACAACGCGTTCCTTTGATTGGTTTCTCGGGAAGCCCGTGGACGTTGGCTTGTTACATGATTGATGGATCAAGCGCAGATGATTTTCGTCATGCCAAAACCATGATGTTTAGTCGCCCTGATTTACTACAACATATTTTGGATATTAATGCTCAGTCAGTTGCTGCTTATTTGATTGAGCAAATGAAAGCAGGTGCACAGGCGCTGATGATTTTTGATACTTGGGGCGGCATGCTTCCAGATGGTTGGTATCAAAAGATGTCTTTGGCGTCTATGCAAAAAGTGATTGCTATGTTGCCACGTGAGCATGAAGGCAGAAAAATTCCCGTCATCATGTTTACCAAAGGCGGTGCAATTTGGTTGAATGACATGGCGCAAGTTGGGGCCGATGTCATCGCCCTGGATTGGACAATGTCGCTTAGTCGCGCCAGAAAACAATTGCTGTCTATTAACAAGCCTTTGGCAATACAAGGTAATTTAGACCCTCTTATTTTGTTCTCAGAGCCAAAACAAATTGCAGAGCAAGCAAATCTCCTTCTAGAAGATTTGGCGAGCGCTCCGGCCCTTAAATTGGGTTTGCACCCATTAGATGGACATGTCTTTAATTTGGGCCACGGTATTTCCCAGTTCACTCCTCCAGAAAGTGTTTCGGCACTCTCCGAAGCGGTCATTAATCGCTCGAGGGCTCTCAGGGCAAAGTCTTAATCCTGAGTGATTGCTAACTTGCTACCTAAATTTTTTAACGAAAGTTATGCACAGTTAGCGATAAAATTCAAAATTCAGTGAGATTGCGATTAAATATGAAAAATCACTTTCGAATATCTCTATAAGTCATTGATAAATATAAAAAATTACTAAAAAGCTTTAAAAGGGTGCAGAAACCAAAAGCGGATAAATTGGTTTATAAATCAGAATCATCTAATGATATCCACAGACTTATCCACAAGCAAAATAGAGATTTGAAGTAATTCATGCCCCCTCCCATCGTTGTTCAAGTCGTCGTTGATAAGCCCCTTGCGCAGGGCTTTGATTACTTATGGGATAAGGATTTATTAGGGGGTCTGCCAGAGGTGGGTGCAATAGTGGAGGTTCCTTTTGGGCGCAGCACTCTTATAGGTATGGTAATAAAAGTAAGTACTCACTCTGATTATGAAATCAGCAAATTAAAGGGGGTAAATAACATTGCCCCACTCCCCCCATTAGATCCTGCTGTTTTGAGGCTCATGAATTTTGCAAGCCAGTATTACATCCACGCACTTGGCGAAACTATTATTCCCACCATTCCACAAATGTGGAAAAAGTCTGCTGACTGGGAAAAGATCCCTAAAAAATTAGCAGCAGACGAAACAAAGAAGAAAAAAGAACCTCAAGAGTTGAGCGAGGGATTTATTGATCCAAGCCAACTAAATGATGGACAAAAGCTTGCGCTTGAAAAGTTACGCGCTTGCAATTTGAGCGAGTACAAAGCAATACTTTTGCAAGGCCAAACCGGAAGCGGAAAGACGGCAGTATTTTTAAACTGGATAAGCGGAGTTTTGGAAGATCAAAGCGCGCAAGTGTTGCTCTTGGTCCCAGAAATTAATTTAACACCACAATTAGAGCGAAGAGTTCGCGCCTATTTTCCAGATAAAAAAATGGTGGTACTCCACAGTGGAGTGAGTGAAAAAGTCAGAGGGATTGCTTGGTATGAAGCAATGACTGGTAAGGCGCAAATTATTTTGGGAACTCGGTTAGCAGCCCTTACTCCCCTACCAAATCTGCGCGCTATTGTTGTGGATGAGGAGAATGATTCATCTTATAAGCAGCAAGATGGCATTCGCTATTCCGCAAGAGACCTGGCGGTTTGGAGGGCGCATGATCTGAAAATACCGATCTTGCTTGCTTCTGCAACCCCATCACTAGAAACTTGGATGGCCGCAAAATCGGGTCGGTACGAATATATTCGCTTAGATCAGCGTGCTCAAGGCGCCAGCCTGCCTATAGTTCATTTGGTGAACACACGAGATCCACAAACCCAATTTAGTCCAGGTGATATTGGAAAGCCCAAAGCAAAAAGTTTGATTACTAAGACGCTCGCTAATGCAGTTAGCAAAAATCAGGCCAGTCAGCAGCAGAGCTTAATACTGATTAACCGTCGTGGTTATGCGCCCGTTCTTAGTTGCGGAGCATGTTCATGGCTTTCTCAATGTGAGCAATGCAGTTCGTACATGGTGCTACATAAAGCTGGTGCTTTAGGAAGAAAGTCAGTGTTAAGTTGTCACCACTGTGGCTTGGTCAAGCCAATACCGAATCATTGCCCTGATTGCGGAAATGCGGACCTATCAACCCTTGGGCAGGGAACCCAAAAGATTGAAGACTCTATTGAAGAGATGTGGCCAGAAGCGAGGGTGCTTCGGGTTGACACAGATTCGAGCAGAAAGAGTAAGGGTGCTGAGGAGCTCTTCCAAGAAATACATGAAGGCAATGTTGATATCGTTATTGGAACTCAGATGATTGCCAAGGGACACGATTATCAAAATATTGGCTTAGTTGCTGTGCTGGATGCAGATAGTAGATTGTTCTCTCAAGACTTTAGGGCTGCAGAGCGCTTATTTGCTCAGTTAGTGCAGGTTGCGGGGCGTGCCGGGCGGTCCAATAAGGATGGCGAAATAGGTGGAGCTATTTATATTGAAACCCAGTTTCCAGAGGCTGCTGTTTTTCAGTTTTTACTGCGTCACGATGTAGACGGATTTTTAGCCTTTACAGCAAATGAAAGAAAAGAGGCGGGTTTGCCTCCATTTGCGTATCAAGCCCTAATCCATGCTGAGTCAAAAAGCTTGGACAAAGCAATTCAGTTTTTGAGTGGCCTAAAGACGTATTTAAAGACTCAGGGCCTTATAGTTAAAGGCCTCAGAGTCTATGATCCAGTACCAAAGGCCGTGATGCGGGTGGCAGGATCAGAGCGCGCCCAGCTTTTGGTGGAATCCGATGACCGTAAAAACCTTCAAGAAATCTTAGAGGTGATGGATCGTTATTTGCGGGATAACTCTCAGGGGCGCATTAGCAAAGAAGGCCGTATTCGTTGGTTAATTGAGCGCGACCCTATTTCAATCTAATTGATTTGATTAATTAGGCGCCAGGGCCGGAGATATATTTTTCCGGGCTTAATAGTTGACTTATTTCAGATGCAAGAGTTTCATCAGAACTTGGTTTGATTTTAAATAACCAAACGCCGTATGGATTTTCATTCACAATCTCGGGCGATGCGTCTACCTCTTCGTTGAGTGCAACAATTTCTCCGCTCACAGGAGCATGAATATCGCTAGCTGCTTTTACGGATTCAATCACAGCAATGGCATCGCCCTGCTTTACTTGTTGACCCAGTTTTGGCGCCTGAAAAAACATTACATCACCAAGAGCCTCTTGTGCATGGTTACTAATACCAACCCACACTAGGCCATCATCTTCCTGATCGGCCCATTCATGGGTTTCCGCAAATTTAAATGTATCTTGGCTATTCATTGTTTTATCCTTTGCAAACATTTTATGCGCAGTCCCATAAACTAGTATTTCCCCAATAGCCCATTTATCCATCTCGCTTCATTAAATCCATCCATGCCAATTAAATTAGGAATTGTTCCCGTTACACCCTATGAGCAAAACTGCTCAATTTTGGTTTGCCAAGAAACCTCTGACGCTGCAGTGGTTGATCCGGGGGGTGATATTGAAAAAATCCTTGAGGCCCTTCAGCAGATGGGCGGCAAGGTCAAAAAGATCTTACTCACTCACGGACACCTAGACCATTGTGCGGCAGCTAAAGACTTGGCTGATCTGCTCGGAGTGCCTATTGAGGGACCACAGGAAGATGAGCGTTTTTGGATTGACCAATTGCCCGAACAAACAGTGCGTTTTGGTTTTGGGCATGCCAAAGTTTTTGAGCCTGATCGTTGGCTAAATAATGGCGATCATGTACAAGTTGGTAATGTTGATCTTGAAGTATTTCATTGTCCAGGCCATACGCCAGGCCACGTTGTATTTTTTGACAAGGAAGATCGTCTAGCAATAGTTGGAGATGTTTTATTTGCAGGATCAATTGGCAGAACTGATTTTCCACGCGGCAATCATGCTGACTTGATTAATGCGATTAAAACGAAACTTTGGCCCTTAGGGGATGATGTGCAGTTTGTGCCGGGACATGGGCCAATGTCTACGTTCGGAAAAGAACGTAAAACCAACCCCTATGTTGGGGATGGCGCTTAAAAACTTTTACTGCGTCAGGAATTAGGTTTTTGCTGAACCAGTACGATGAGTACGGTTGTATAAACAGCTAGCGCAGATCCAGCGCTGCTTACGATTACTTGTCGGAATCCATGTGCCACCCTCGAGGCGCTTTTCACGACTGCAAGAAGAGCAAAATTTCAGGCTCTGAGAGGTTTCTTGGGTAGCTGCTGGAGTTGAGGTAGTCATGGGCAATCCGGGTAAGGCAAATCTTATACAGAGATCTATTTTACCCGTTTTGTCCCACTGGAGCTGGGCTAAGCACAACTCGGACTGAATCGGCTGTTTTATTGCCGTCAAAATCAAGCCAAGCCTTGTTTTCAAAGTCATAGAGCTTGCACTTACGTGCAGTATCAAAATACCAACCCCAGGAGAACTTTTGCACAAAAATACGCTCTGGAAGGATGGTTTCCAGGGTTGTTTGGGCTTCCTCTAGGCGATATAAGGGAACACTCATGTCCACGTGATGGGCTGTGTGCTCCATGATGTGGTGCATTAATTTGCCCCAAATCCAGTTAAAAGTCAGATGTACGGTTGTAGAGACAAAAGGCTGGGCGCGTAACCACTCCGATTTCTTGTCATACCAAGACACCTTTGGATGGGTATGGTGAACGTAGACCACAAACCCGATCATGCCATTCCAGAATAAGAAAGGAACAGCAAAACCAGTGAGCAAACCTACCCAAATAGATTGACCAGTGGCGATGGCTCCGGCAATTAAGCAACCAATCCAAATAATCGCAAACGCTGTAACGAGCAAATTATCTTTTAAGAATATGGGGCGATCACCAGGTTTGTTTTTGGCATTTGGGAAATACTCACGTCTCCACCAAATTTCAATGAGGTAATAAAAAACAGGACCCCAACCACTGCGGTAAAGGCGCTCTAGAGCCTTACGCCATGAGGGAAGCGCGTCATATTCTGATTTTGATAAGGGCGCCCATACAAAGTCAAAACCCTTTAGATTGGTTTGGCCATGATGCACAACGTTATGACCAACATCCCATAGGCTATATGGAGTCAAGGATGGCAAGAACGCAATACGACCTAACACTTTATTGAGCTCACGATTAGGCGTGTAACTTTGATGGCAGGCATCGTGACCCAAAATAAAGATGCGACCGGTTACAAAGCCGGCGATGAGACCAAAGACAACCTTCAATAGAACGCTCTCTACAAAAATCGTTCCGGCAATGCAACCCAACCATAGGAGTGCATCGATTACCAGGAGCATGATTGCGCGTGCAGTTTCACCTTGGGCCATTGGGATTAGCCAGCTTCGAATGATTTTTCGATGCGGCAGTGGCGCCTCTGGCGGCAAAGGATTAGTTAAAGATGGCTCTGAAAGGGCGGTATTTAGATTTGTAGACACGATAAGAATCAATAAGTTAGATGCAAATGATAGTGGTTTTCGCAATTTTCCGCATGATGTAGGTCAAAAACCCCTCAATTTTTGGCGCGCCCGGCAGGAATCGAACCTGCGACCCTTGGCTTCGGAGGCCAATACTCTATCCACTGAGCTACGGGCGCCAGTAAAAAACGGATTACCCGCTTATTGTAAGTGCCTATAACCCTACTCTCTAGTTATAATCTATGCAAAATAACCCTAAAACCCGTCAAACGATAAATACTTATGAGCAACGAGCACGGAAATCTGATTAAGTCCCCAAAACAACTCATCATCATGGTGTTTGCAAGCTTTTTTGTACCACTCATCATTATTTTGCTATTGATGGTGTTTGTAAATAATGGCACCCGAAGCGATTCTTCCGCATCGGCCGAGGAGCTCATTAAGCCGGTAGCGCAATTAAATTTTAAAGATGCTAACGAGGCTGCAGCTCCTGCTCAAGCTGCCAAATAAGTAAGCGCTCCCCAATTTGAAAAGCTGGCCATGCGCCAGCTTTTTTATTTGCATCTATTCGTTCTTCGCATCCAAAGCAATTTGATAAGCCTCTTTCTTGGTGAGACCTAAAGTTTGCGAAAGGACAGCCGCGATTTCTTTGCTACCAAGATAAGGGCTCAAAGCGTTTGCCCAAACCAAGAGAGAGGAATGCTCCGGAGCCTCATCAACATTGGATGAGCGCCCCGCTACCACGATAACAAATTCGCCCTTTAGGCTCTCAGCCACTTCTAACCAGCTGACAATATTTTGCGCTTGAAGCGATACAAGCTGCTCAAATTTTTTAGTTAATTCGCGACAAACTAAAAGTTGACGATCAGGCTCTAGATTATTTGCAAGCAATGCTAGTGTTTCTTTGATGTGGTGTGGAGACTCAAAAAAAATGCTCGCTTTTTTGCTGCTAGAAATATCTTGCATGATCACATCGCGATCTTTACTTTTATTAGGCCAAAAACCTAAAAATTGAAAACGCCCTTCTGAGTTATGCATCACTGAGCCTGCTGCCGAGATCGCGCTAGACACTGCACTTGCCCCTGGAATGGGGACTACTCTCAGCCCCGCCTTTTGAACTTCATTTACTAGCTTTGCGCCAGGGTCTGATACTCCGGGCGTACCTGCATCTGAAATGTATGCCCAGCGTTCATTGTTAGAGAGGTGTTGGATGATCGTCTGAGCGCCAGAGATTTCGTTGTGTTCATGCAGGGCCATACATTTCTTGTGTATGCCAAATTGTTGAAGTAATGCTGCGCTATGCCTAGTATCTTCACAAGCAATTCCATCGACTGCATTCAAAACATGTAGGGCGCGCAAAGTAATGTCACCCAAATTACCAATGGGCGTTGCAACCATATATAAAGCCCCAGCGGGTAAATCCTGCTGCTTTAAAAAATCGAATGAGCTCGTTTCCATGGGGGGTTGCCTGCAAAAGTTAAACAATTACTAAGAGGATACGTTGCTTTTGAGATATGCTGATTCTTACTGAAATTAGGACGTCTTTAGCGCATAATATTGTTATGGAAAAAGAGATTAACGATGGTTTACGCAAGCGTGCTTCCCAGCATTTTTTAGAAAGCATTGCTGTAAAGCAAGAGGCTGAAAAATTATTGCCGGAGTCTGTTGCTAGAGGCGTATTAGCAATGGTGGATTGTTTGCGCGCTGGTAACAAGGTGATGGCCTGTGGCAATGGCGGCTCTGCAGCAGATGCTCAGCACTTTGCGGCAGAGCTGATTGGACGTTTTGAAAGAGAGCGCCAAGAATTAGCTGCGATTGCGTTGACAACTGACACTTCAATTCTGACCGCGATTGGAAACGACTATAGCTATGACGATATTTTCAGCAAGCAAGTTCGTGGGCTCGGCAAGCAGGGCGATATTCTTTTAGGAATCTCGACGTCTGGCAACTCCAAAAATGTTGTAAAGGCAATTGAGGCAGCAAAAAAAATGGGCATCAAAATTATTGCCCTAACCGGTAATGGCGGTGGAAAAATAGCCCAGCTATTAGATCAAGATGATATTCATTTGTGCGCGCCATCAACTCGCACCGCACGTATTCAAGAAACGCATTTAGTTTTACTTCATGCCTTATGTGATGGCGTAGACCATATTTTGCTCGACTAAAAATTTCACATTAAACAGAAAATATCTCAATGAAAATCTCATTTATCAGAAGATTGTTTGTCGCTGCTCTTATCGTATCTCAGCTTTCAGCATGCGCAGTGGTTGCTGTTGGTGGAGTGACTGCAGGCGCAACCATCATGGCAGACCGTCGCACACCGGCAGTACAGGCTATTGATAAAGGCATTGAGTTGGAGGCCGAGAATGCCTTAGCAAAACGTTTTGGCGATAACGCCCATATTAATGTGACCTCATTTAACCAAAAAGTATTGCTGACTGGCGAAGTGAAGGATGCAGATATTAAGAACGAGGCAGGCTCGTATGTAAAAGCAATGAAGAATGCCCGCTCGGTCTTTAATGAATTAGTGATTGGACCTAATAGCGCATACACTTCACGAGCCACTGATTCTTATCTCGAGTCTAAGATCAAAACACAAATGATATTTACTAATGAGCTGCCATCAAACTCGATGGCTATTGTGGCTGAAGGAAGTAGCGTATATCTCATGGGTATCTTGACGCAAAATGAGGCTGATCTCGCGAAGAAAGTCGCGAGCAATACTAACGGCGTGAAAGATGTTTACGTTTACTTTGACATCATTTCTCAAGCAGAAAAAGTGCGACTAGAAAAGCAAGGAAAGGCTGATGAAGCGCAGCCGAACAGCCCGCCCAAATTCCAATAATTTTTTGTAAGTTGGTGATATTCTCAATGCGAGTGATTGTTCAAACAGTTTTTTTGTTTACAACACTCGCTTATTTCATGCCAGCCGCACGAGCAAATACCGAAGATGCAAAAGCCTTCGTGATTGCAAAACAAAATGCATGCTTAGGTTGCCACGCAGTGAATAAAAAAATTGTTGGCCCAAGCTTTCAAGCGGTAGCTGAAAAATATAAGAGCGATCCGAATGCACAAGCACTCTTAAAAAATAAAATTGCTAAGGGTGGTGCAGGCTCTTGGGGTGTTGTACCGATGCCCGCTAATACCAAGTTAAATGAAGCAGATTTATCTACATTAACCAGTTGGATATTACGTGGTGCGCCCAACAAAAATTAATGCTGAAAATTAGCGTGCGAGACCTGGTCTTCCCAAGAACCACCACCAAGCTTCATTAGAGCGCTTGAGGTTTTCTTTTAGTACATAGTCCATATCGGCCCATTGCTCGTTGGCCGCCTCTTCCACAATCGTTGCGGGGCTTGCTGGAGGCAATTTAAGGCAAGCGTCAGCGTCACCATAAGCGAATTCAACGGTCATCCCCGCCTTTTGAGCCAAATGCATCATGGCTTTGTTATTAGCAAGACAATGAACGTAGAGAGTTTCAATGCGGGTGTTGCGTGAATGTACGGCCGAACGCTCTAGCAATGCAGTTCCCAGGCCCTTTCCGCGACCTTCCGGTAGAACGGATACTCCAAATTCAGCGGCTCGCGCCTGGTTTTTATGTTCTGGTAAGTAAGCTAAATGTGCCATACCAACAAGCTTCAGATCTAAATCAAACACACCAAAGATGACGTCTTTATTGAAATCCAGGTGCTCCACATAGTGGCGAATGACTTCGTCAGGCGTCTGCGTGCCAAAGCGCAAGCGTCGATCTTCATCATTTAGTTGCAATAAATGATGCAAAACCTCCTGCCTGTATCCGGCGTGAAGTTCCCGAACAGGTACAGCCTGTCTAGCCCTATTTGGCTTGGCAGGTAAGTGACTATTCGCTAATTTATTGTCCATAACAACATCTTAGCAGGAATAGGGTTAAATTTCAGGGTTTTCCCTAGGTTTGTTGGAAATACGTCAAAAAAGCATGAAAAAACAGTCAAATTTTCAGGCCATCTAGTGCTAAACCCTAAAAAAAGCAAAATTTATCAAAAAAAGTTGAATTTTTTTCAAAACCTAGACCCTTGTTTTTATTGGATTTATTTGTGCACTCAGAAAAAACTTCACCTTTTTTAAGTAAAAGAGTACGAAAGGTGTTGACGACCCGAAATAAGTGCGCTATAGTCTCACCTCTCTGCTGAATGTTATTTGAAATACAAAACAAGTCAGCCCTCTTTAAAAATTAGTCAACCGATAATTGTGGGTACTAAGTGAAAGCATCCAGTCCTTCGGGACAGATGTAAATAAATAGTACTCATAGACAGTAAAAAGATTTGGTTTTATTACCAAGTCAATTTCTTGAATGAGTGCGACGATCCGCAAGGATCACAGGAATTGAACTGAAGAGTTTGATCCTGGCTCAGATTGAACGCTGGCGGCATGCCTTACACATGCAAGTCGAACGGCAGCACGGGTGCTTGCACCTGGTGGCGAGTGGCGAACGGGTGAGTAATACATCGGAACGTACCTTATCGTGGGGGATAACGCAGCGAAAGCTGTGCTAATACCGCATACGCCCTGAGGGGGAAAGCGGGGGATCGAAAGACCTCGCGCGATTAGAGCGGCCGATGCCTGATTAGCTTGTTGGTGGGGTAAAAGCCCACCAAGGCGACGATCAGTAGCTGGTCTGAGAGGACGATCAGCCACACTGGGACTGAGACACGGCCCAGACTCCTACGGGAGGCAGCAGTGGGGAATTTTGGACAATGGGGGAAACCCTGATCCAGCAATGCCGCGTGAGTGAAGAAGGCCTTCGGGTTGTAAAGCTCTTTTGTCAGGGAAGAAACACCGGCTCTAACACAGTCCGGGAATGACGGTACCTGAAGAATAAGCACCGGCTAACTACGTGCCAGCAGCCGCGGTAATACGTAGGGTGCGAGCGTTAATCGGAATTACTGGGCGTAAAGCGTGCGCAGGCGGTTATACAAGACAGGCGTGAAATCCCCGGGCTTAACCTGGGAATGGCGCCTGTGACTGTATAGCTAGAGTGTGTCAGAGGGGGGTAGAATTCCACGTGTAGCAGTGAAATGCGTAGATATGTGGAGGAATACCAATGGCGAAGGCAGCCCCCTGGGATAACACTGACGCTCATGCACGAAAGCGTGGGGAGCAAACAGGATTAGATACCCTGGTAGTCCACGCCCTAAACGATGCTGACTAGTTGTTCGGGATTTACATCCTGAGTAACGTAGCTAACGCGTGAAGTCAGCCGCCTGGGGAGTACGGTCGCAAGATTAAAACTCAAAGGAATTGACGGGGACCCGCACAAGCGGTGGATGATGTGGATTAATTCGATGCAACGCGAAAAACCTTACCTACCCTTGACATGTCACTAACGAAGTAGAGATACATTAGGTGCTCGTAAGAGAAAGTGAACACAGGTGCTGCATGGCTGTCGTCAGCTCGTGTCGTGAGATGTTGGGTTAAGTCCCGCAACGAGCGCAACCCTTGTCTTTAGTTGCTACGCAAGAGCACTCTAAAGAGACTGCCGGTGACAAACCGGAGGAAGGTGGGGATGACGTCAAGTCCTCATGGCCCTTATGGGTAGGGCTTCACACGTCATACAATGGTGCATACAGAGGGTTGCCAACCCGCGAGGGGGAGCTAATCTCAGAAAATGCATCGTAGTCCGGATCGTAGTCTGCAACTCGACTACGTGAAGCTGGAATCGCTAGTAATCGCGGATCAGAATGTCGCGGTGAATACGTTCCCGGGTCTTGTACACACCGCCCGTCATACCATGGGAGTGGGTTTTGCCAGAAGCCGTTAGCCTAACCGCAAGGAGGGCGACTGCCACGGCAGGGTTCATGACTGGGGTAAAGTCGTAACAAGGTAGCCGTATCGGAAGGTGCGGCTGGATCACCTCCTTTCTAGAGAAAAGATGCTGGATCTATAGTGCCCACACTTATCGGTTGACAATAAAAGCCACGGGTCTGTAGCTCAGCTGGTTAGAGCACTGTGTTGATAACGCAGGGGTCGTAGGTTCAAGTCCTACCAGACCCACCACCAGCCAGAAACAAGACTTAGTGGGACGTTGGGGGATTAGCTCAGCTGGGAGAGCACCTGCTTTGCAAGCAGGGGGTCGTCGGTTCGATCCCGTCATCCTCCACCATCATCTAAATGTCAAAACTAAGCGATTTAATAATTGTTTAGTTTTGCCATTTATGGCTGTTCTTTAAAAATTTGAGTAAGCAAAGTGTCAAATGTTTCTTTGAGAGGACATTTGACAATGTAATAAGGGTAAAGATTGAATCATCAATCAGTAATACAAACGAGTTTTACCAAGTTCTTAACAAAGTACTTACAGTTTGGATTACGGCAAACATGTCAGAAGTAGAAGTAAACCTGTAACAGGTGCTAGCAATGGTGCTCGTTATAGGATCAAGTGAATAAGTGCACATGATGGATGCCTTGGCGATTACAGGCGACGAAAGACGTTATAACCTGCGATAAGCCCCGGGGAGCTGGTAAATAAGCTTTGATCCGGGGATTTCTGAATGGGGAAACCCACCACTTTTGTGGTATCCATACCTGAATACATAGGGTATGAGAAGCGAACCTCGTGAACTGAAACATCTAAGTAGCGAGAGGAAAAGACATCAACCGAGATTCCCAGAGTAGTGGCGAGCGAAATGGGAAGAGCCTTCTAGTGATAGCTCAGTAATTAACAGAATGGAATGGAAAGTCCAACAATAAAGGGTGATAGTCCCGTATGTGAAAATTATTGGGTGGTACTAGGCTAGAGACAAGTAGGGCGGGACACGTGAAATCCTGTCTGAATATGGGGGGACCATCCTCCAAGGCTAAATACTCGTAATCGACCGATAGTGAACAAGTACCGTGAGGGAAAGGCGAAAAGAACCCCGGGAGGGGAGTGAAATAGATCCTGAAATTGTGTGCATACAAACAGTAGGAGCCTCGTAAGGGGTGACTGCGTACCTTTTGTATAATGGGTCAGCGACTTACATTCAGTAGCAAGCTTAACCGAATAGGGAAGGCGTAGCGAAAGCGAGTCCGAATAGGGCGCTAGTTGCTGGGTGTAGACCCGAAACCAGTTGATCTATCCATGGCCAGGTTGAAGGTGCGGTAACACGTACTGGAGGACCGAACCCACTAACGTTGAAAAGTTAGGGGATGAGCTGTGGATAGGGGTGAAAGGCTAAACAAAACTGGAAATAGCTGGTTCTCTCCGAAAACTATTTAGGTAGTGCCTCGTGTATCACTGTAGGGGGTAGAGCACTGTCATGGTAGTGGGGTCCATTGCGGATTACTGCGCCATAGCAAACTCCGAATACCTACAAGTGCAAGCACGGGAGACAGACATCGGGTGCTAACGTCCGGTGTCAAGAGGGAAACAACCCAGACCGCCAGCTAAGGTCCCTAATATATGCTAAGTGGGAAACGAAGTGGGAAGGCTAAAACAGTCAGGAGGTTGGCTTAGAAGCAGCCATCCTTTAAAGAAAGCGTAATAGCTCACTGATCGAGTCGTCCTGCGCGGAAGATGTAACGGGGCTAAGCATATAACCGAAGCTGCGGATCACAGCAATGTGATGGTAGGAGAGCGTTCTGTAAGCCTGTGAAGGTGTCTTGTAAAGGATGCTGGAGGTATCAGAAGTGCGAATGCTGACATGAGTAGCGATAAAGGGGGTGAAAAGCCCCCTCGCCGTAAGCCCAAGGTTTCCTGTTCAACGTTCATCGGAACAGGGTGAGTCGGCCCCTAAGGCGAGGCAGAGATGCGTAGCTGATGGGAACAAGGTTAATATTCCTTGACCATTGTTAGATGCGATGGGGGGACGGATCGCGGAAAGTTGTCCGGGTGTTGGAAGTCCCGGTTCTTGCGTTGGAGAAGGCTATTAGGTAAATCCGGTAGCGTAATTCAAGGGCGTGAGACGAGCGAATTTATTCGCGAAGCAATTGGAAGTGGTTCCAAGAAAAGCCTCTAAGCTTCAGTCTAACAAGACCGTACCGCAAACCGACACAGGTGGGCGAGATGAGTATTCTAAGGCGCTTGAGAGAACTCAGGAGAAGGAACTCGGCAAATTTGTACCGTAACTTCGGGATAAGGTACGCCCTGGTAGTTTGACCCTGTACAAGGGGAGGACGAAAGGGTTGCAATAAAAAGGTGGCTGCGACTGTTTAATAAAAACACAGCACTCTGCAAACACGAAAGTGGACGTATAGGGTGTGACGCCTGCCCGGTGCTGGAAGATTAAATGATGGGGTGCAAGCTCTTGATTGAAGTCCCAGTAAACGGCGGCCGTAACTATAACGGTCCTAAGGTAGCGAAATTCCTTGTCGGGTAAGTTCCGACCTGCACGAATGGCGTAACGATGGCCACACTGTCTCCTCCTGAGACTCAGCGAAGTTGAAATGTTTGTGATGATGCAATCTACCCGTGGCTAGACGGAAAGACCCCATGAACCTTTACTGTAGCTTTGCATTGGACTTTGAATCGGTCTGTGTAGGATAGGTGGGAGGCGTTGATAACAGGATGCTAGTTCTGTTGGAGCCAACCTTGAAATACCACCCTGATTTATTTGAGGTTCTAACCTTGGCCCGTTATCCGGGTCGGGAACAGTGCATGGTAGGCAGTTTGACTGGGGCGGTCTCCTCCCAAAGTGTAACGGAGGAGTACGAAGGTACGCTTGGTACGGTCGGACATCGTACCTAAAGTGCAATGGCAAAAGCGTGCTTAACTGCGAGACCGACAAGTCGAGCAGGTGCGAAAGCAGGTCATAGTGATCCGGTGGTTCTGTATGGAAGGGCCATCGCTCAACGGATAAAAGGTACTCTGGGGATAACAGGCTGATACCGCCCAAGAGTTCATATCGACGGCGGTGTTTGGCACCTCGATGTCGGCTCATCTCATCCTGGGGCTGTAGCCGGTCCCAAGGGTATGGCTGTTCGCCATTTAAAGAGGTACGTGAGCTGGGTTTAAAACGTCGTGAGACAGTTTGGTCCCTATCTGCCATGGGCGTTGGAGATTTGACGGGGGCTGCTCCTAGTACGAGAGGACCGGAGTGGACATTCCGCTGGTGTACCTGTTGTTTCGCCAGAAGCATCGCAGGGTAGCTATGAATGGAAGAGATAACCGCTGAAAGCATCTAAGCGGGAAACTTGCCTGAAGATGAGATCTCCCGTAGGTTTAACCTACATAAAGGGTCGTTGAAGACCACAACGTTGATAGGTCGGGTGTGGAAGTGCAGTAATGCATTAAGCTAACCGATACTAATTGCCCGTTAGGCTTGATCCTATAACCAGCACTATTGTGTTGGATGTTTGCCAGATTTAATCTGCATCCTTATTACATGCTTACTCAAATAGAGTTGTTGATTTAATCAGCAGCTCAACCCTCTACGCCCGGTGACCATAGCAAGTTGGAACCACTCCTTCCCATCCCGAACAGGACAGTGAAACGACTTTACGCCGATGATAGTGCGGATTACCCGTGTGAAAGTAGGTAACTGCCGGGCACCAATGCGACGCCCAGACCCTTTTAGGTCTGGGCGTTTTTACTTGTGCAAAGCGTTTAGAGTGATTGACAGAAACTCCATTTGGAGTCAGAATATTGGGTTCGCGGAGGGGTGTCCGAGCGGCTAAAGGAGGCAGACTGTAAATCTGTTGGCTATGCCTACGTAGGTTCGAATCCTACCCCCTCCACCAGATGTGCGGGATTAGTTTAATGGTAAAACAGCAGATTTCCAATCTTCGGTCAAGAGTTCGATTCTCTTATCCCGCTCCAGAATTTGTTGCATTAGATTTAGCCCATGTGGCTCAGTGGTAGAGCACTCCCTTGGTAAGGGAGAGGTCGGCAGTTCGATCCTGCCCATGGGCACCATGTTTGGTTTTATTAATTGTGTATTTCGTGTTTGGTTTAAGAGTTAACTAAAGGCAGATTAAAAATGGCAAAAGAAAAATTCGAGCGGACAAAACCGCACGTAAACGTAGGCACTATCGGTCACGTTGACCACGGTAAAACGACATTGACAGCAGCAATTGCAACCGTGCTTTCTAAAGCATTCGGTGGCGAAGCTAAAGCATACGATCAGATCGATGCTGCTCCTGAAGAAAAAGCACGTGGTATTACGATTAATACTGCGCACGTTGAGTACGAGACTGCAAACCGTCACTACGCACACGTTGATTGCCCAGGACATGCTGACTACGTTAAGAACATGATTACTGGTGCTGCTCAGATGGACGGCGCAATTTTAGTTTGCTCTGCTGCTGACGGCCCAATGCCACAAACACGTGAGCACATCCTCTTGGCACGCCAAGTTGGTGTTCCTTACATCGTCGTGTTCTTGAACAAGTGCGACATGGTTGATGACGCTGAATTGTTAGAACTCGTTGAAATGGAAGTTCGTGAGCTTTTATCTAAGTACAACTTCCCTGGCGATGACACACCAATCATTCAAGGTTCTGCTAAGTTAGCCCTTGAAGGCGACGAAGGCCCATTGGGTAAAGAAGCCATCATGAAATTGGCTGAAGCACTCGACACATACATCCCAACTCCAGAGCGTGCTGTTGACGGCGCGTTCTTGATGCCAGTAGAAGACGTGTTCTCTATCTCCGGTCGCGGTACTGTTGTTACAGGCCGTATCGAGCGCGGTATCGTTAAGGTTGGTGAAGAGATCGAAATCATCGGTATCAAGCCAACCCTCAAGACCACTTGTACTGGTGTTGAAATGTTCCGCAAATTGCTCGACCAAGGTCAAGCAGGCGATAACGTTGGTATCTTGTTACGCGGTACAAAACGTGAAGAAGTTGAGCGCGGCCAAGTATTGGCTAAGCCAGGTTCAATCACCCCACATACTCACTTTACAGCCGAGGTTTACATCTTGGGTAAAGATGAAGGTGGCCGTCATACTCCATTCTTTAACAACTATCGTCCACAGTTTTACTTCCGTACTACGGACGTAACTGGTTCAATCGAGTTGCCAAAAGACAAAGAAATGGTAATGCCTGGTGATAACGTCACGATTACCGTAAAACTCATCGCTCCTATCGCGATGGAAGAAGGTTTACGTTTTGCGATCCGTGAAGGTGGCCGTACTGTTGGCGCCGGCGTGGTTGCAAAGATTTTGGCTTAAGTAGTTTTTTATAAAGGGGTGTAGCTCAATTGGCAGAGCGTTGGTCTCCAAAACCAAAGGTTGGGGGTTCGATGCCCTCCGCCCCTGCCACGATTTGAACTGAAAGTAATATGTCTCATCAAACAGCAAGTCAAACTGAAGAAAAAAGCAGCTGGGTCTCTGGACTCGCTGCTTTAATCGTCGTCGCAGCGTTAGTTCTTTACTACACGCTGGCTGATCAATCTTTATTGGTTCGCTTAGCTGTTTTGTTTGGCGGTATTGCTGCTGCAGTTTTGATTGTGGCGATTTCTCCGGATGGGCGTCGTTTTATCGCCTACGCAAAAGATTCTTGGTATGAAGTAAAAAAGGTTGTTTGGCCAACTCGTAAAGAGACGACCCAAATGACTCTAGTCGTATTTGGCTTTGTTCTGATAATGTCCTTGTTTTTATGGTTTGCAGACAAATTAATTGAATGGCTAGTTTTTTCAGTCTTTTTAGGCTGGAAGTGAGTAAGAAAAATGACTGATTCTGAATTGGCCGTAAATCCACAAGCTACTGGCAATATGCGCTGGTACGTTATTCATGCTTATTCAGGCATGGAAAAAAGTGTCAAAAGAGGTCTTGAAGAGCGTATTGCACGTTCTGGCATGCCTGAAAAATTTGGCCGTATTTTGGTTCCCTCCGAAGAGGTAGTGGAAATCAAATCTGGCACAAAATCAGTTTCTGAGCGTCGTTTCTTCCCGGGATATGTCCTGATTGAGATGGAAATGACCGATGAAAGCTGGCATTTGGTGAAAAATACACCAAAAGTGACTGGATTCGTAGGTGGCGTTCGTAACCGCCCAAGCCCAATTTCTACTGCTGAAGTAGCCAAAATCATGGATCAAATGCAGGCTGGGGTGGATAAACCTAAGCCTAAGACTCTATTTGAGGTTGGCGAGATTGTCCGCGTTAAAGAAGGCCCATTTGTTGATTTCAACGGAAATATCGAGGAAGTCAATTATGAGAAGTCAAGATTGCGCGTTTCTGTTACAATTTTTGGCCGCGGTACCCCAGTTGAGCTGGAGTTCGGCCAGGTAGAAAAGATGTAAAAACAAGGACTTAGTCCTGTTTTGCAGTGCAGTAGTTTTAAGTGGTTAGCAATAACCGAGGAGCGGAACTAGAAAGCCAAAAACTAGTGAAGCGTTTACTCAACAGCGGTCTTTCCTAATGAGGTTAGGCGCGCTTTAAGGAGCAACACATGGCAAAGAAGATTATTGGCTTTATTAAGCTGCAGATCCCTGCAGGTAAAGCAAATCCATCACCACCCGTAGGTCCAGCATTGGGTCAACGCGGTCTTAACATCATGGAATTTTGTAAGGCGTTTAATGCTCAAACTCAGAGCATGGAACCTGGCCTGCCAATTCCAGTCGTGATTACAGCGTTCGCTGATAAGAGCTTCACATTCATCATGAAGACTCCTCCAGCAACCATCATGATTAAGAAGGCTGCAAAGATCGAAAAAGGATCACCACGCCCCCATACCGATAAGGTTGGTTCAATTACTCGTGCTCAAGCAGAAGAAATTGCTAAAGCAAAAATGCCAGATTTGACAGCAGCCGATATGGATGCAGCTGTTAGAACAATCGCTGGTAGCGCCCGTTCCATGGGCATCACTGTGGAAGGTCTCTAATCATGACTAAATTATCTAAACGCGTAAAAGCAATTCAATCTAAAGTTGATCGCAACAAGTTCTACTCATTAGATGACGCATTGAACCTCGTTAAAGAGTGTGCAACTGCTAAGTTTGATGAATCTATCGACGTTGCTGTTCAGTTAGGTATTGATGCTAAGAAGTCTGACCAAGTTGTGCGTGGCGCAGTAGTGCTCCCAGCTGGTACAGGCAAGCATGTTCGTGTAGCTGTTTTTGCACAGGGCGAAAAGGCTGAACAAGCCAAAGCTGCTGGCGCAGAAATCGTTGGCATGGAAGATCTTGCTGAGCAAATTAAAGGCGGCAAAATTGATTTCGATATTTTGATCGCATCTCCAGACACAATGAAGATTGTTGGTACTTTAGGTCAAGTATTGGGCCCACGTGGCTTGATGCCAAACCCAAAAGTTGGAACAGTGACTCCTGACGTTGCTACTGCAGTTAAGAATGCAAAAGCTGGTCAAGTTCAGTTCCGTGTGGACAAAGCCGGTATCGTGCACGCAAGCATTGGCCGTCGTTCATTCGAACCAACTGCATTGAAGTCGAACTTGCTCGCATTGCTCGAGGCTTTGAATAAAGCTAAACCTCCTGCATCTAAGGGCATCTATTTAAAGAAGGTTGCCGTAAGCAGCACCATGGGTGCAGGCGTACGTGTAGACCAAGCATCGTTACAGGCTGCAGCTTAATTAGCCTGTAACAAAAAAGAACTTTGGGTCGACTCCCGCTTTTTGAGTGAGAGTCGAACATCAAAGACCGTTGGTGGGTTAGTTGCTTGCTCAGAATTAATTCTTAATCGTTACGAAAGTAATAGCCAGCGCAGATGGCGACCCTGAAAAGATTTTCACAAGAGCCTTTGTGAACAAATGATCAGACGCTGGTGTGTAACCCCAACTGGAAACAGTTGGTTTTTATGGAGTTAAACCGTGCCTTTGAATGTACAAGACAAAAAAGCGATTGTTGCTGATGTCGGCGCTCAATTGGCTGGAGCCCAAACTGTCGTGCTCGCTGAATACCGTGGTATTCCAGTAGAGCAGTTGACAAAGCTACGTGCTAGCGCACGTGACCAAGGTGTATATCTTCGCGTTTTGAAGAACACATTGGCACGCCGTGCTGCACAAGGCACACAGTTTGAGCCTCTTGCTGATTCGATGGTTGGCCCCTTGATCTATGGCATCTCTGCTGATCCGATTGCCTCGGCAAAAGTATTGCAGAACTTTGCAAAGACTCAAGACAAGCTAGTCATTACTGCTGGCTTATACAACGGCAAGTTGTTAGACGTTGCAGGCGTAAAAGCCCTCGCAACAATTCCAAGCCGCGACGAGTTGTTATCTCAGTTGTTAGGTGTGATGTTGGCACCAGTATCTGCGATGGCTCGCGTGTTGGGCGCAGTAGCAGCACAAAAGGCAGCTGGAGCACCCGCTCCTGTAGCCGAAGTAGCAGCACCTGCAGTTGAAGCAGCAGCACCAGCAGCAGTAGTTGCTGAAGCCGCCGCTCCAGAAGCAGCTGCTGAGCCTGCAGCCGCAGCCCCAGAAGCTGGAACAGAAGCAAAAGAAACCCCTGCCGCTGAATAAGCGACAGATTAACTATTTAAGTATTAGGAGCTAAAAATGGCGATTACTAAAGAAGAAATCATTGATGCAGTAGGTAGCATGTCCGTTATGGATTTGAACGACTTGGTTAAAGCGTTCGAAGAGAAGTTTGGCGTTTCAGCTGCAGCTATGGCTGTTGCTGGTCCTGCTGGTGCAGGCGGCGGCGGTGCTGCTGCTGAAGAGCAAACAGAATTCACTGTTAACTTGCTCGAAGCTGGCGCAAACAAGGTTTCAGTAATTAAGGCAGTTCGCGAAATTACTGGTCTTGGCTTGAAAGAAGCTAAGGACTTGGTTGACGGTGCACCGAAGCCAATCAAAGAAGGCGTTGACAAGAAAACTGCTGAAGAAGCTAAGAAGAAGCTTGAAGAAGCTGGCGCTAAAGCAGAACTTAAGTAATACATACAATGCTGGCGCCTCTCACAAAGGGGCGTTAGCCATGTTGGGTTTGACCTCTAGAGGTCAAACCCGATTTCATTTTTGATTGAAATCGGGTTTGCCTTCTGATACGACTGCAGAATGCAAGTTTGGTCGGACACTAGATCGAAACGATTTAGTGTTGTCCGCCAGTGATTGGTAGTGGCCAATCGCCAAATCTTTGTACAGTCGCTGAATTCGGAGATGAAATGAACTATAGCTTCACCGAACGCAAGCGAGTCCGTAAAAGCTTTGCTAAGCGAGTAAACAACCACCAGGTCCCGTACCTGATCGCAACGCAGCTGGAATCCTACGCTAAATTTTTACAGGCTGATAAGCCGGCAATGTCTCGTCTTACCGAGGGACTTCAAGCTGCCTTTACATCAGCATTCCCAATTGTGTCTAACAACGGCTATGCACGTATGGAATACGTGTCTTACCAGTTATCACAGCCACCGTTTGACGTTAAAGAATGTCAACAACGTGGTTACACATACCACTCAGCCTTACGCGCAAAAGTTCGCTTGATTATTTATGATCGCGAAGCGCCTACTAAGGTTAAAGAGGTAAAAGAGAGCGAAGTCTACATGGGTGAAATTCCACTCATGACAGAAAACGGCTCTTTTGTGATCAATGGTACTGAGCGCGTCATCGTTTCTCAGTTGCACCGTTCCCCAGGCGTGTTCTTTGAACACGATAAGGGCAAGACACATAGCTCAGGTAAGTTGCTGTTCTCAGCACGTATCATTCCTTACCGTGGTTCATGGCTCGATTTCGAGTTTGATCCAAAAGATATTCTCTATTTCCGCGTTGACCGTCGTCGTAAGATGCCTGTCACCATTTTGCTCAAAGCAATTGGTTTAAACAACGAACAGATTCTTGCTAACTTCTTTAACTTTGACCATTTCTCATTGACTGCTAACGGCGGCTCAATGGAATTTGTGCCAGAGCGTTTGCGTGGTCAGTTAGCTAGCTTTGATGTGCTCGACAAGAATGGCGTTGTAGTCATTCAAAAAGACAAGCGTATCAATGCAAAGCATATTCGCGAACTCGAAGCTGCAAAAACAAAAACAATCGCTGTACCAGATGACTATCTAATTGGTCGGGTAGTTGCACGTAATATTGTTGATCCAGACTCCGGTGAAATCTTGGCTTACGCTAATGATGAAATCACTGAAGAGTTGTTGGCGACATTGCGCGATGCAGGCATCAAGCAATTAGAAACTATCTACACCAACGATTTGGATTCTGGTGCTTACATTTCACAGACATTGCGTACTGACGAAACAGCGGACCAAATGGCTGCTCGTATCGCCATCTACCGCATGATGCGTCCTGGTGAGCCTCCAACAGAAGATGCTGTTGAAGCCTTGTTCCAACGCTTGTTCTATAGCGAAGATACTTACGATTTGTCACGCGTTGGCCGTATGAAGGTCAACAGCCGTTTGAACCGTCCAGAAATGGAAGGTCCAATGGTTCTGTCAAACGAAGATATCCTCGACACCATTAAGTCCCTGGTAGATTTGCGTAACGGCAAAGGCGAAGTAGACGATATCGATCACTTAGGTAATCGTCGTGTACGTTGCGTTGGTGAATTGGCAGAAAACCAATTCCGTGCTGGTTTGTCACGTGTGGAGCGTGCGGTTAAAGAACGTCTCGGTCAAGCCGAAACAGAAAACCTCATGCCGCATGACTTGATTAACAGCAAGCCAATCTCTTCTGCGATTCGTGAGTTCTTCGGTTCTTCACAGTTATCCCAGTTTATGGACCAAACCAACCCACTCTCAGAGATCACGCACAAGCGTCGTATTTCTGCATTGGGACCTGGTGGTTTGACGCGCGAGCGCGCAGGCTTCGAAGTGCGCGACGTGCATCCAACCCACTACGGACGTGTTTGCCCAATTGAAACTCCAGAAGGACCAAACATTGGTTTGATCAACTCACTCGCGTTGTTTGCGCGTTTGAATGAGCATGGTTTCCTTGAGACCCCATACCGTAAGGTTGCTAACAGCAAGGTAAGCGATGAAGTGGTTTACCTCTCTGCGATTGAAGAAGCCAAGTACGTGATTGCTCAGGCAAATGCAACAATCGACAAGAGCGGTAAGTTAGCTGATGAATTGGTTTCAGCTCGTCAAGCTGGTGAGACCATGATGGTTAGCCCGGAGCGCATCGATTTCATCGACGTTGCTCCTAGCCAAATCGTTTCTGCTGCTGCTTCATTGGTTCCATTCTTGGAGCATGATGATGCGAACCGTGCGTTGATGGGTGCGAATATGCAACGTCAAGCGGTTCCTTGCTTGCGTCCAGATAAGCCATTGGTTGGTACCGGTTTAGAGCGTATTGTTGCGGTTGACTCCGGCACAGTCGTATTGGCAGCGCGTGGCGGTATTGTTGATTACGTGGATGCAAATCGTGTCGTGATTCGCGTGAACGACGATGAGACTGCCGCTGGTGAAGTTGGTGTGGATATTTATAACCTCATCAAGTACACCCGTTCAAACCAAAACACCAACATTAACCAGCGCCCAATCGTGAAGGTTGGCGATCGCGTAGTCCGCGGCGACGTAGTTGCTGACGGCGCATCTACCGATTTGGGCGAATTAGCATTGGGTCAAAACATGACTGTGGCATTTATGCCATGGAACGGTTACAACTTCGAAGATTCAATCTTGATCTCTGAGAAGGTTGTTGCTGATGACCGCTACACCTCTATTCATATTGAAGAGTTGTCAGTAGTTGCACGTGACACCAAGCTTGGTTCAGAGGAAATTACACGCGATATCTCTAATTTGGCTGAGTCACAACTCTCCCGCTTGGATGAGAGCGGTATTGTTTACATCGGTGCTGAAGTTGAAGCTGGTGACGTATTGGTTGGTAAGGTAACTCCAAAGGGCGAGACTACTCTCACTCCTGAAGAGAAGCTCCTCCGTGCGATCTTCGGTGAAAAAGCATCTGATGTTAAAGATACTTCTTTGCGCGTTCCGTCAGGAATGATTGGTACTGTTATTGATGTTCAGGTCTTCACCCGTGAAGGTATTGAGCGCGATGCCCGTGCACAAGCAATTATTCAAGAAGAATTACAACGCTATCGTTTGGACTTAAACGATCAGTTGCGTATTGTTGAAGGCGATGCCTTCATGCGTTTAGAAAAACTGTTGATTGGCAAAGTTGCCAATGGTGGTCCTCAGAAATTAGCTAAAGGCACTAAGATCGACAAGGAATACCTTGCTGGCTTAGATAAATACCATTGGTTTGATGTGCGTCCAGCAGATGATGAAGTTGCCTCACAAGTTGAAGCGATTAAGTCCTCTATCGAAGCGAAACGTAAACAGTTTGATGAAGCTTTTGAAGAGAAGCGCACTAAGCTTACCCAGGGTGATGATTTGCAACCTGGTGTAACGAAGATGGTTAAGGTGTACTTGGCAGTTAAGCGTCGCTTACAGCCTGGTGACAAGATGGCCGGTCGTCACGGTAACAAGGGCGTGGTTTCTAAAATCGCTCCAGCAGAAGACATGCCATTTATGGCTGACGGACGCCCTGTTGACATCGTCTTGAACCCATTGGGTGTTCCTTCCCGTATGAACGTTGGTCAGATCTTGGAAACCCACTTAGGTTGGGCTGCTCAAGGTATTGGTAAGCGTATCGACGAGATGGTTCGTGAGCACGCTAAGCAAACTGAATTGCGTAAGTTCTTCAAGCAGCTTTACAACGAAACAGGCCGCATTGAAGACATCGACAACTTCACTGATGAGCAGATCAATGTTTTGGCTGAGAATCTCCGTCAAGGCTTGCCATTTGCTACTCCAGTGTTTGACGGTGCTACAGAAGCTGAAATCGGACGCATGCTCGAGTTGGCGTATCCAGAAGATGTTGCTAAATCTTTGAAGATGACTCCTTCACGTCAGCAAATGATTTTGTGCGACGGTCGTACTGGCGATCAATTTGAGCGTCCAGTCACTGTAGGCGTAATGCACGTCTTGAAACTCCACCATTTGGTCGATGACAAGATGCACGCACGTTCAACCGGACCTTACTCTTTAGTAACGCAACAGCCATTGGGCGGTAAAGCTCAGTTCGGTGGTCAGCGCTTTGGTGAGATGGAAGTCTGGGCCCTCGAAGCATACGGTGCTTCATATGTCTTGCAGGAAATGCTGACAGTGAAGTCCGATGACGTCGCAGGCCGTACCAAGGTTTACGAAAACATCGTCAAGGGCGAGCACACGATTGATGCTGGCATGCCCGAATCCTTCAACGTGCTGGTAAAAGAAATCCGTTCGTTGGGTATTGACATTGACATGGAGCGCAACTGATATGAAAGCATTGCTCGATTTATTTAAGCAAACGCAGGGCGAAGAGCAGTTTGATGTCATCAAAATTGGTCTCGCATCTCCTGAGAAAATTCGCTCATGGTCTTTTGGTGAAGTACGCAAACCAGAAACCATCAACTACCGGACTTTTAAGCCCGAGCGTGATGGTTTGTTCTGCGCCAAGATTTTTGGACCAACCAAAGACTACGAGTGCTTATGCGGCAAGTACAAGCGCTTAAAGTTCCGTGGCGTAATCTGCGAGAAGTGCGGCGTTGAAGTTACTCTCGCTAAGGTTCGTCGTGAGCGCATGGGCCACATTGAATTGGCAGCCCCTGTAGCGCACATTTGGTTCTTGAAGTCCCTGCCATCCCGTTTGGGCATGGTTCTCGATATGACATTGCGTGATATCGAGCGCGTTCTCTACTTTGAAGCATATGTAGTGGTTGATCCTGGCATGACTCCTGAAGGCGCAATGAAGCGTGGTCAGATCATGTCTGAAGACGAGTACATTGCTAAGACTGAAGAGTATGGTGACGGTGCATTTACCGCCATCATGGGCGCTGAAGGTATTCGTGATCTCTTGCGTTCGATTGACATCGATCGTGAAGTTGAGACCATTCGTGCTGACTTGAAAGCTACTGGTAGCGATGCCAAGATCAAGAAATACGCTAAGCGCTTAAAAGTGCTCGAGGCGTTCCAGACTTCAGGTATTAAGCCTGACTGGATGATCATGGAAGTATTGCCGGTATTGCCACCTGAATTGCGCCCATTGGTGCCATTGGATGGCGGTCGCTTTGCTACCTCCGATTTGAACGACCTTTATCGTCGCGTGATTAACCGTAACAACCGTTTAAAGCGTTTGTTAGAGTTGCGCGCACCAGAGATCATCGTTCGCAACGAAAAACGTATGTTGCAAGAAGCGGTTGACTCATTGCTCGACAACGGTCGTCGCGGTAAGGCTATGACTGGCGCTAACAAGCGTCCTCTCAAGTCCTTAGCTGAGATGATTAAAGGTAAGAGCGGTCGTTTCCGTCAAAACTTGTTGGGTAAACGTGTTGACTACTCTGGTCGTTCAGTCATCGTGGTTGGCCCTACATTGAAATTGCATCAGTGCGGCTTACCAAAATTGATGGCTTTGGAATTATTCAAGCCATTCATTTTTAACAAGCTTGAGACTTTGGGAATTGCAACCACTATCAAGGCTGCGAAGAAAGAGGTTGAAAGCCAGACTCCAATCGTTTGGGACATTCTCGAAGAAGTGATTCGTGAACATCCAATCATGTTGAACCGTGCGCCTACATTGCACCGTCTCGGTATTCAGGCCTTCGAGCCAATGCTGATTGAAGGCAAAGCAATCCAATTGCACCCATTAGTCTGCGCGGCATTTAACGCCGACTTTGACGGTGACCAAATGGCGGTTCACGTTCCTTTGTCGCTCGAAGCGCAAATGGAAGCACGTACATTGATGTTGGCTTCGAACAACGTATTGTTCCCAGCTAACGGCGAACCATCAATCGTTCCTTCACAGGACGTGGTGTTGGGTCTGTACTACGCTACACGTGACAAGATCAACGGTAAGGGCGAAGGCATGGTTTTCGCCAACATTACTGAAGTAGTACGTGCATACGAAGCAGGTCAAGTTGAATTGGCTTCTCGTGTTGCTGTGCGTATTACTGAGTATGAGATCGTGGATAAGAAGGCAGAAGGCGATGCGCGTTTTGCTGAGAAGACCAAGATCTATCAAACATCAGTTGGCCGTGCAATCTTGTCTGAGATTTTGCCTAAAGGTATGTCTTTCGAGGAAATCAACAAGCCTTTAAAGAAAAAAGAAATCTCACGTTTGATCAACACATCATTCCGTAAGTGCGGTTTGCGTGAAACAGTCATTTTTGCTGACCGTCTCTTGCAGTCTGGTTTCCGTTTGGCAACCAATGCTGGTATCTCTGTTGCGATCGACGATATGTTGATCCCAACATCCAAAGAGCGCATCATCACTGAGGCTTCTGCCAAGGTTAAAGAATATGACAAGCAGTTCATGTCAGGTCTCGTAACCAATCAAGAGCGTTATAACAACGTGGTTGATATTTGGGGTGCCGCAGGCGACCAAGTTGGTAAGGCGATGATGGATGAGTTGTCACACGTTGACGTACTCGACCGCAACGGTAAGACTGTTCGTCAAGAATCCTTTAACTCCATCTACATGATGGCGGATTCTGGTGCGCGTGGATCTGCAGCGCAGATTCGTCAGTTAGCTGGTATGCGTGGTTTGATGGCTAAGCCTGATGGCTCCATCATTGAAACCCCAATTACTGCGAACTTCCGTGAAGGCTTGAACGTGTTGCAGTACTTCATCTCAACCCACGGTGCTCGTAAAGGTCTGGCTGATACAGCATTGAAGACAGCGAACTCTGGTTACTTGACACGTCGTTTGTGCGACGTTACTCAAGATCTCGTGGTGATCGAAGAGGATTGCGGCGCGACTACTGGCGTAACGATGAAGGCGCTTGTTGAAGGCGGCGAGATTATCGAAGCATTACGTGACCGTATTTTGGGTCGTGTATGTATCGGTGACATCGTTCACCCTGACACACAAGAAGTGATTGTTCCTAACGATACATTGCTTGATGAAGATCACGTTGATCAAATCGTTGCATTAGGCATCGACGAAGTTAAAGTTCGCACAGTATTGTCTTGCTTAACTCGCTTTGGCTTGTGCGCTAAGTGCTACGGACGTGATCTAGGTCGCGGTGGTTTGGTTAACGTTGGTGAGGCAGTTGGTGTTATCGCTGCTCAGTCGATCGGTGAGCCAGGCACACAGTTGACTATGCGTACCTTCCACATCGGTGGTGCAGCGTCACGCGCCTTGGTTGCAAGCAATATTGAAGCCAAATCTAACGGTGCTTTGAAGTTCTCCGGCACGATGCGTGTTGTGAAGAACGCGAAGGGTGAACAGATTGTGATTTCACGTTCTGGCGAAGCCTTGATCGTTGATGAGAATGGTCGCGAGCGCGAGCGTCATAAAGTTCCTTACGGCGCAACTCTCTTGTTGAAAGAAGATGCGGCTGTTAAGGCTGGCGCAAGCTTAGCAACTTGGGATCCATTAACACGTCCGATTATTTCTGAGTACGCTGGTATCGCTCGCTTCGACAACGTCGAAGAAGGTGTAACTGTTGCTAAGCAGGTTGACGAAGTTACCGGTCTTTCCACTTTGGTGGTGATTGACGGTAAGCGTCGTTCAGCAGCAAGCAAAGGCGTTCGCCCAATGATCAACTTGGTTGATGAAAAGGGCAATGAAGTCATGATCGCTGGTACTGATCATCCAGTAAACATCGGCCTCCAAGTGGGCGCATTGATTACTGTTAAAGATGGTCAGAAGGTTGAAGTCGGTGAAGTATTGGCACGTATTCCAATCGAATCACAGAAGACTCGCGACATTACCGGTGGTTTGCCACGCGTTGCAGAATTGTTCGAAGCACGTTCACCAAAAGATGCAGCTGTATTGGCGAAAGTTACTGGAACAGTTTCCTTCGGTAAAGAAACCAAAGGTAAACAACGTTTGGTGATTACCGATATGGACGGTGAAGCCAATGAATTCTTGATTCCTAAAGAGAAACAAGTTCTCGTTCACGACGGTCAAGTTGTGAACAAGGGCGAGATGATTGTGGAAGGCCCTGCTGATCCACACGACATCTTGACTCTCAAAGGTATCGAAGAGTTGGCAATCTACATCGTTGACGAAGTTCAAGACGTTTACCGTCTCCAGGGTGTGAAGATCAATGACAAGCACATTGAAGTTATCGTGCGTCAGATGTTGCGTCGTGTTCAGGTAACTGATCCAGGCGACACATCATTCATCACTGGTGAGCAAGTTGAGCGTTCTAAGTTGTATGACGCTAACGATGCAGTGATCGCCCAAGGTAAGCACCCAGCTCAGTTCGATAACGTGTTGCTAGGTATTACTAAGGCATCCTTGTCGACCGACAGCTTCATTTCAGCGGCTTCTTTCCAAGAAACCACCCGTGTATTGACCGAAGCCGCAATTATGGGCAAGACCGATACACTCCGTGGCCTCAAGGAAAACGTCATTATTGGCCGTCTGATCCCTGCTGGTACCGGCTTGTCTTATCGCCGTGCACGCAAGGTCAGAGAGCAATTCGAGCGTGATCGCGCTCAAATGATTGCCGCCGAAGAGGAAGCAATGGCCAATATGCCTGTAGAAATCGAGGCTGAAGTCGTTGCTCCTGCTGGGGAGGCTGATCCAAGCTAATTTGGTAATTCTGGCCAGAAATGGCCAGTTTTTTCCCCATTTGGTTGACGGAAAAGGCTGGCCAAGCTAGAATGCTGAGTTCTACTGATTCAGAAGAGGGTCTTTTTGACCTAGAAATTCTCTAAGTCATTGATTTTCTTGAAGAAAGCAACAAAGAAGTACTAACCGAGCTATTTTATGCCAACAATTAATCAATTAATACGCAAGCCAAGATCCAGGCTTATCGTTAAAAGCAAGAGCCCTGCACTGGAAAACAGTCCGCAGCGCCGTGGTGTTTGTACACGTGTGTACACCACCACTCCTAAAAAGCCTAACTCTGCGCTTCGTAAAGTAGCCAAAGTTCGCTTAACCAATGGTTTTGAAGTGATTTCATACATTGGCGGTGAAGGCCATAACCTCCAGGAACACTCAGTAGTGTTGATTCGTGGTGGTCGTGTAAAGGATTTGCCAGGTGTTCGTTACCACATCGTTCGTGGCTCACTTGACTTGCAAGGTGTTAAAGACCGTAAGCAATCACGTTCCAAGTACGGTGCTAAGCGCGCTAAGAAATCTGCTTAATCTTTCAATAGATTTTTGCTGAAGTATTTGTAGTGAGTCTTCGTTTGTCAGACTTTAAAGACAAGTAAGTGGTTGTTCCGTCTAGGAATCTTCTTAGATAGTAGGGCAACCGGAGTGGATGGTTCATGTGAATCATCCCTAACTGAACTGAAGGAGTAGTTATGCCACGTCGTCGTGAAGTTCCCAAACGGGAAATTTTGCCGGATCCAAAATTCGGTAATGTAGAAGTAGCTAAATTCATGAACGTCCTCATGTTGGACGGCAAGAAATCGGTTGCAGAGCGTATCGTTTACGGTGCCTTTGACCACATCGAGAAAAAAGCAAACAAAGAACCACTCGAAGTTTTCTCAACAGCTATGGGCAACGTTAAGCCAATGGTTGAGGTGAAGAGCCGTCGTGTTGGTGGTGCTAACTATCAGGTTCCTGTTGAAGTTCGCCCATCACGCCGTTCTGCTTTGGCAATGCGCTGGGTGCGCGAAGCCGCTAAAAAGCGCGGTGAGAAATCCATGGCTCAACGTTTGGCCAATGAATTATTAGAAGCTGCAGAAGGTCGCGGCGGAGCAATGAAGAAGCGTGAAGAAGTTCACCGTATGGCAGAAGCTAACAAAGCTTTCTCACATTTCCGCTTCTAATCAAATAGTAAAGAAAAGGCACCAACAGTGGCACGTAAAACCCCTATCGACAAATACCGCAATATCGGTATTTCTGCGCACATTGACGCAGGTAAGACAACAACTACAGAACGCGTTTTGTTCTACACCGGTGTTAACCACAAGATCGGTGAAGTGCATGATGGCGCTGCAACCATGGACTGGATGGAGCAAGAGCAAGAGCGTGGTATCACGATTACTTCTGCTGCTACTACAACGTTCTGGAAGGGTATGGCTGGTAATTTCCCAGAGCACCGTATCAATATTATTGATACCCCAGGACACGTAGACTTCACTATTGAAGTTGAGCGTTCAATGCGTGTTTTGGACGGCGCTTGCATGGTTTACTGTGCGGTAGGTGGTGTACAGCCACAATCTGAAACTGTTTGGCGTCAAGCTAACAAGTATCAAGTTCCACGTTTAGCATTCGTAAACAAGATGGACCGTACTGGTGCGAATTTCTTCAAGGTCTACGACCAAATGAGAACTCGCCTTAAAGCGAATCCAATCTTGATCCAAATTCCAATTGGCGCTGAAGAAAACTTCAAAGGCGTTGTGGATTTGGTGAAAATGAAGGCCATCTATTGGGATGAGGCTTCACAAGGTACTAAATTTACTTACGAAGAGATCCCTGCTGAATTGCAAGCTTCTGCTGAAGAGTGGCGCGAGAAGATGCTCGAAGCTGCTGCTGAAAGCTCAGAAGAGTTGATGGAAAAATACCTCGGCGGCGAAGGTTTGACCGAAGAAGAAATCAAAGCAGCATTGCGTCAACGTACTATCGCTAACGAAATCGTTCCAATGTTGTGTGGAACAGCGTTTAAGAACAAAGGCGTTCAGGCAATGTTGGATGCAGTTGTTGAATTGTTGCCATCCCCATTAGACGTTCCACCAGTTCCATGTGAATTGGAAGACGGCACACCTACTACACGTGAAGCATCTGACAGTGCTAAGTTCTCAGCATTAGCATTTAAGATCATGACTGACCCATTCGTTGGTCAGCTCATCTTCTTCCGTGTTTACTCAGGTGTAATGAAATCTGGCGACACAATCTACAACCCAATTAAGGGTAAGAAAGAACGTGTTGGTCGTTTGTTGCAGATGCATGCAAACGAACGCGAAGAAATTAAAGAAGTATTCGCTGGCGACATCGCAGCTGCGGTTGGTTTGAAAGACGCAACCACAGGTGAAACATTGTGTGATCCAGATAGCATCGTTATTTTGGAGCGCATGGTATTCCCAGAGCCAGTGATCTCTCAAGCTGTTGAGCCTAAGACAAAAGCTGACCAAGAAAAAATGGGTCTTGCTTTGAATCGCTTGGCACAAGAAGATCCTTCTTTCCGCGTGAAGACTGACGAAGAATCAGGCCAAACAATTATTTCCGGTATGGGCGAGCTCCACTTGGAAATTTTAGTTGACCGTATGAAGCGTGAATTCGGTGTTGAAGCAACTGTTGGTAAGCCACAAGTTGCGTACCGTGAAACGATTCGTAAAGTTTGCGAAGAGATCGAAGGTAAATTCGTTAAGCAGTCTGGTGGCCGTGGCCAATACGGACACGTGGTATTGAAGTTAGAGCCACAAGCCCCAGGAAAAGGTTTTGAATTCGTTGACGCTATTAAGGGAGGTGTAGTCCCACGTGAATACATTCCTGCAGTAGAAAAAGGCATCATCGAAACATTGAACTCCGGTATTTTGGCTGGCTATCCAGTTGTTGATATCAAAGCAACATTGTTCTTCGGTTCATACCATGACGTTGACTCCAATGAAAACGCATTTAAGATGGCGGGTTCTATGGCGTTCAAGGACGGTATGCGTAAAGCGGCCCCTGTGTTGCTTGAACCGATGATGGCTGTTGAAGTAGAAACACCAGAAGATTTCATGGGTAACGTAATGGGTGACCTCTCATCCCGTCGCGGTATTTTGCAAGGTATGGATGACATTCCAGGCGGCGGTAAGATCGTTCGCGCTGAAGTGCCGTTGGCAGAGATGTTTGGTTACTCAACTGGCTTGCGCTCGTTGACCCAAGGTCGCGCTACCTACACCATGGAATTTAAGCATTATTCCGAAGCACCGAAGAACGTTGCTGAAGCAGTTATGGCTGCTAAAGCGAAGTAATTTATCCACATTAATTTTGAATATTGACTAGCTAAAGAAGGCAGACAAAAATGGCAAAAGAAAAGTTCGAGCGGACAAAACCGCACGTAAACGTAGGCACTATCGGTCACGTTGACCACGGTAAAACGACATTGACAGCAGCAATTGCAACCGTGCTTTCTAAAGCATTCGGTGGCGAAGCTAAAGCATACGATCAGATCGATGCTGCTCCTGAAGAAAAAGCACGTGGTATTACGATTAATACTGCGCACGTTGAGTACGAGACTGCAAACCGTCACTACGCACACGTTGATTGCCCAGGACATGCTGACTACGTTAAGAACATGATTACTGGTGCTGCTCAGATGGACGGCGCAATTTTAGTTTGCTCTGCTGCTGACGGCCCAATGCCACAAACACGTGAGCACATCCTCTTGGCACGCCAAGTTGGTGTTCCTTACATCGTCGTGTTCTTGAACAAGTGCGACATGGTTGATGACGCTGAATTGTTAGAACTCGTTGAAATGGAAGTTCGTGAGCTTTTATCTAAGTACAACTTCCCTGGCGATGACACACCAATCATTCAAGGTTCTGCTAAGTTAGCCCTTGAAGGCGACGAAGGCCCATTGGGTAAAGAAGCCATCATGAAATTGGCTGAAGCACTCGACACATACATCCCAACTCCAGAGCGTGCTGTTGACGGCGCGTTCTTGATGCCAGTAGAAGACGTGTTCTCTATCTCCGGTCGCGGTACTGTTGTTACAGGCCGTATCGAGCGCGGTATCGTTAAGGTTGGTGAAGAGATCGAAATCATCGGTATCAAGCCAACCCTCAAGACCACTTGTACTGGTGTTGAAATGTTCCGCAAATTGCTCGACCAAGGTCAAGCAGGCGATAACGTTGGTATCTTGTTACGCGGTACAAAACGTGAAGAAGTTGAGCGCGGCCAAGTATTGGCTAAGCCAGGTTCAATCACCCCACATACTCACTTTACAGCCGAGGTTTACATCTTGGGTAAAGATGAAGGTGGCCGTCATACTCCATTCTTTAACAACTATCGTCCACAGTTTTACTTCCGTACTACGGACGTAACTGGTTCAATCGAGTTGCCAAAAGACAAAGAAATGGTAATGCCTGGTGATAACGTCACGATTACCGTAAAACTCATCGCTCCTATCGCGATGGAAGAAGGTTTACGTTTTGCGATCCGTGAAGGTGGCCGTACTGTTGGCGCCGGCGTGGTTGCAAAGATTTTGGCTTAAGTTTTTACTAGTAATAAATATTTAGCGGTTTGCTAACCGGTGACATCAGTGCTGTTGATGTCACCGTGCTCTTTAGATGTATAACGTGGCAGCACCACAACGCTCTTTGGAATTAATATGCAAAACCAAAAAATTCGTATTCGCCTTAAAGCATTTGATTACCGTTTAATCGACCAGTCTGCAGCTGAAATCGTTGATACAGCTAAGCGTACTGGTGCAGTTGTTAAGGGTCCAGTACCTTTGCCAACTCGTATTGAGCGCTTTGATATCTTGCGTTCACCACACGTGAACAAGACATCTCGTGATCAGTTAGAGATCCGTACCCACCTCCGTTTGATGGATATCGTTGATCCTACAGAGAAAACTGTAGATGCTTTGATGAAATTAGACCTCCCAGCAGGTGTGGACGTCGAAATTAAGTTGCAGTAATTTGTTGTTTCCGGTCTTTTTGCTTGTCAAGATCGGTATTTCGGGATAGAATCTAAGGCTTCGCTCAATTATTTGAGCGAAAATCTTAGTTTTATCAGCATCAAAAACGTTGTAAGTTATTGATTTAGAAGTACTTTTACTTGTAAATCACTTAAATTAATTTTGCCGACCAATCGAAGTCGGCGTGGAGCATGAATATGAGCTTAGGCTTAATCGGCCGCAAGGTCGGCATGACCCGTCTATTTACGGACGAAGGGGATTCAATCCCTGTAACCGTAATTGACGTGAGCGACAACAGAATCGCTCAAATCAAGACCCAGGCAACTGATGGCTATGATGCTATCCAGTTGGCACATGGCACACGTAGAGCTACTCGCGTTACTAAAGCAATGGCTGGTCACTTCGCCAAAGCTGGTGTGATGGCTGGTAACGGTCTCAACGAATTCCAATTAGACGCAGCAAAAATCGCAGAAATGACACCAGGACAAGTAATTCCTGCTGACACTGCATTTACTGCTGGTCAAAAAGTGGACGTACAAGGCGTGTCTATCGGTAAGGGCTACGCAGGTACCATCAAGCGTTATCACTTCGCTTCTGGTCGCGCATCCCACGGTAACTCACGTTCACATAACGTACCAGGCTCAATCGGTATGGCGCAAGATCCAGGTCGTGTTTTCCCTGGTAAGCGTATGACCGGTCACTTGGGTGACGTTACACGTACAGTTCAAAATTTAGTCATCGCACGCATTGATGCAGAACGTAATCTCATCATGGTTAAAGGCGCTATTCCAGGTGCCCCAGGCGGTAAAGTTATTGTTACTCCAGCGGTTAAAACACCGTTGAAGAAGAAATAAGGAGAGCGAATATGGAACTTAAGCTTCTCCAAGACAACGGTACTTTAGGTGCAGGCGTTCAAGCTTCACCAGAAGTATTCGAACGTGAATATAACGAAGCATTGGTACACCAAGTTGTAGTGGCCTACCAAGCAAATGCACGTAGCGGTAACCGTGCACAAAAAGACCGTGAGCAAGTTAAGCACACAACCAAGAAGCCTTGGCGTCAAAAAGGTACTGGTCGTGCACGTGCTGGTATGAGCTCTTCCCCGCTGTGGCGTGGAGGTGGTCGTATATTCCCGAATTCTCCAGAAGAGAATTTCAGCCAAAAAGTAAACAAGAAAATGTACCGCGCTGGTATGAGATCTATTTTGTCTCAGTTAGCACGCGAAGGTCGTTTGAATGTAGTTGATCAATTTTCTCTTGACGCTCCAAAGACTAAAGTTTTAGCTGACAAAGTTAAAGCAATGGGATTGGATTCAGTCTTGATTATTGTTGATCAGGTTAGCGAGAATTTGTACTTGGCATCACGTAACTTACATAAAGTTGCTGTATGTGAGCCACAGCACGCTGATCCATTAGCTTTGGTTCAATACAAAAAAGTATTGGTAAGCAAAGCTGCGATCGCAAAAATTGAGGAGTTGCTGAAATGAGCCAAGTCCGTAAAAACGATCACAACCTGATGAGGGTTCTGCTTGGACCGGTTATCTCTGAAAAAGCCACTATGGTTGCAGAGAAAAACGAACAAGTAGTGTTCCAAGTAGCTCGCGACGCAAACAAGAGCGATGTAAAACAAGCAGTTGAATTGCTCTTCAAAGTGCAAGTTGACTCAGTTCAAATCGTGAATCAAAAAGGTAAGCCTAAGCGCTATGGCCGTTTTGAAGGTCGTCGTGACCACACTAAGAAGGCCTACGTAAGCTTGAAGCCAGGTCAAGAAATTAACTTTGAAGCGGAGGCGAATTAATCATGCCTTTGATGAAGACAAAACCGACCTCACCAGGTCGTCGTTCAATGGTCAAGGTGGTAAATCCTGACCTGCATAAAGGTAAACCTTTTGCAGCGTTAGTAGAGCCACAGTTCCAAAAAGCGGGTCGTAACAATAATGGTCACATCACTACCCGTCATAAGGGTGGTGGTCATAAGCATCACTATCGTGTTGTTGATTTCAAACGCAATGACAAAGATGGTATTCCAGCAAAAGTTGAACGCTTGGAATACGATCCAAACCGCAGTGCAAATATTGCATTGATCGTGTTTGCTGATGGTGAGCGTCGCTATATTCTTGCTGCAAAAGGCATGACTGTTGGTCAGGCGTTAATGACTGGTGCAGAAGCTCCAATCAAGTCTGGTAACAATTTGCCAATTCGCAATATTCCAGTTGGTAGCACCATTCACTGTGTTGAAATCATGCCAGGTAAAGGTGCCCAAGTTGCACGTTCCGCTGGTGGTTCAGCAGTATTGCTTGCTCGAGAAGGCGTATACGCTCAGGTGCGTTTGCGCTCAGGTGAAGTTCGCCGTGTTCTGATTGACTGCCGCGCCACTATTGGTGAAGTAGGTAACGAAGAGCACAGCTTGCGCGTTATCGGTAAAGCTGGTGCAAATCGCTGGCGTGGTATTCGCCCAACCGTTCGCGGTGTGGCAATGAACCCAGTAGATCACCCACACGGTGGTGGTGAAGGTAGAACTGGCGAAGGCCGTGTACCTGTATCTCCATGGGGCACTCCAACCAAAGGTTATCGCACACGTCGCAATAAGCGTACAACTTCGATGATCGTTCAACGTCGTCAAAAACGTTAAGCGATAAGGATAAATAGATATGACACGTTCAGCTAAAAAAGGCCCATTCTGCGACGCCAGCTTAGTAAAAAAAGTTGAAGTTGCACAAGCCAACAAAGACAAAAAGCCGATCAAAACTTGGTCACGCCGTTCAACAATCCTCCCAGACTTTATTGGTCTGACGATTGCTGTACATAACGGTCGTCAACACGTTCCGGTATATGTATCAGAAAACATGGTGGGTCATAAGTTAGGCGAATTTGCCTTGACCCGTACTTTCAAAGGTCACGCTGCTGACAAGAAAGTAACGAAGAAGTAAGGGGATGATGATGGAAGTTAAAGCTATTCACAAGGGTGCCCGCATTTCTGCGCAAAAGACACGTTTGGTCGCTGACCAAATTCGTGGTTTGCCGATTGCTCGCGCATTAAACATTTTGAACTTCAGCCCCAAGAAAGCTGCCTTCATTGTGAAAAAAGTTGTTGAGTCCGCAGTGGCCAACGCTGAACACAATAAAGGTGCCGACATTGACGAGCTCAAGGTTTCAGCAATTATTGTTGATAAAGGCACTTCATTGAAGCGCTTTACCGCACGCGCTAAGGGTCGTGGCAATCAAATTGAAAAACAAACTTGTCACATTAGCGTGACCTTGAGTAACTAAGGAAATATATGGGCCAAAAGATAAACCCAACCGGATTCCGCCTCTCGGTAACGAAGAATTGGACATCACGTTGGTATGCAAACAATACTGACTTCGCCAAGATGTTGAAAGAGGACGTTGACGTCCGCATCTATCTGAAGAAGAAGTTGAAGAATGCATCCGTTAGTAAAGTAGTGATTGAGCGTCCCGCAAAGAATGCACGTATCACTATTTATAGCTCACGTCCAGGCGTTGTGATCGGCAAAAAAGGTGAAGACATTGAAGTACTCCGCCGCGAATTACAAAAGCGCATGGGTGTTCCAGTTCATGTGAATATCGAAGAAATTCGTAAGCCTGAAGTCGATGCACAATTGATCGCTGACTCTATTACTCAACAGTTAGAAAAGCGTATTATGTTCCGTCGTGCCATGAAGCGTGCAATGCAAAACGCAATGCGCTTAGGCGCACAAGGCATCAAGATCATGTCATCCGGTCGTTTGAACGGTGCTGAAATTGCACGTCGTGAATGGTATCGCGAAGGACGTGTTCCGCTTCATACATTGAAGGCTGATATTGATTACGCAACTTCAGAAGCAGAAACAACATACGGCATCATTGGCGTAAAAGTTTGGGTATACAAAGGCGACACATTGGGTCGCGGTGCAGAAGCTCAAGTTGCTGCACAAGCTGCCGAACCAACTGCCGAAGAAAAGAAAACTCGTCGTGCACCAAGCAAGACAGCTGCTCGTAAACCAGCTGCTGGCACAGACAAGCCATTAGTTGCTGCTAAACCAGCAGTAAAGCGTGTGCGTAAGGTTGAAACACCAGCCGCAGATACGCAGAAGTCAGGAGAGTAAGCATGCTACAACCAAAGCGTCGCAAGTATCGTAAGGAACAAAAAGGCCGTAACACTGGCGTGGCAACACGCGGTAGTTCAGTAGCCTTTGGTGACTTTGGATTGAAGGCCGTTGGCCGTGGTCGTTTGACTGCTCGTCAAATTGAGTCAGCACGTCGTGCAATGACTCGTCACATTAAACGTGGCGGCCGTATTTGGATTCGCATTTTCCCAGATAAGCCAATTTCACAAAAACCTGCTGAAGTACGTATGGGTAACGGTAAAGGTAATCCAGAGTACTACGTAGCTGAAATTCAACCAGGCAAAGTGCTCTACGAGATGGACGGTGTTGATGAGCAATTGGCGCGCGAAGCTTTCAAGCTTGCAGCTGCTAAGTTGCCTTTACAGACTACTTTCGTGATTCGCCACTTAGGTTGATCGGGATAGAGATTATGAAAAATACAGAATTAGCTTCAAAAGATCTGAATGCATTGAATGCAGAGTTAACCGAGTTGCTTAAGACCGGTTTCAAGCTACGCATGCAAAAAGGCACTCAGCAACTCACAAATACCAGCCAATTGGGTAAAAATAAGCGCGACATCGCTCGTGTGAAGACTTTTATCGCCCAAAAGACTGCACAGAAATAAGGAAAAAGGGATATGACAGAATTATCTAAACCCTTGCGCCGCACCCTTGTGGGCCGCGTTGTTAGCGACAAAATGCAAAAAACTGTGACGGTGTTGGTTGAGCGTCAAGTTAAGCATCCAGTGATTGGTAAGTACGTTGGCCAGTCCAAAAAGTACCACGCACATGACGAAGCTGGCACATACAAGATGGGTGATACCGTTGAAATTGCTGAATCTAAGCCAATTTCACGCACTAAATCTTGGGTTGTGACCCGTTTGGTTGAGGCTTCAAAGGGTATTTAAAGAAATATTAGGGATTTTGGCGAAGTTTCTTCCCAAATCCCTGTTTTACGTAGTAGAATAGAAGGCTTCTCTGGTTTTATTGGAGAAGCAGTGTTTTTCATTAATTCCGGGTTTTAGCTTTCGTTAAAACCCATAGACGGAACCAAGACTGTTTGCCTTTGGCCAATAAGTTGGGGATTAGAAATGATACAAACCGAAAGTAGATTACAGGTTGCCGATAACACAGGCGCCAGTGAAGTGTTGTGCATCAAGGTATTGGGCGGCTCTAAGCGTCGTTACGCCAGTATCGGTGATGTCATTAAAGTGACTGTAAAGTCCGCTGCTCCACGTGGCCGTGTAAAAAAAGGTGACATTTATAACGCCGTAGTAGTGAGAACTGCTAAGGGTGTTCGCCGTCCAGATGGTTCATTGATTAAGTTCGATGGCAATGCTGCGGTATTGCTCAACGCTAAGTTAGAGCCAATTGGCACACGTATCTTTGGACCAGTGACGCGCGAGTTGCGTACTGAGAAGTTCATGAAGATCGTTTCTCTCGCCCCCGAAGTTATTTAAGAGGCTGATATGAAAAAGATTCGTAAAGGTGATTCCGTAGTTCTGTTGACTGGCCGCGATAAGGGCAAGCAAGGAACTGTTACAGCCGTTCTCGAGAACAAATTAGTGATCGAAGGCGTAAACATTTATAAAAAGAGCGTTAAGCCAAATCCAGCAGCCGGTGTTACTGGCGGCATGATTGACAAGACGATGCCTGTTCACATTTCTAATGTGGCTGTGGTTGACGGTAACGGCAAACCATCACGTGTTGGTATCAAACTCGTGGATGGTAAAAAGCAACGTTTCCTCAAAACCACTGGCGCAACTTTAAGCGCATAAGGGGCACGGAGAAATTATGAGCACACGTTTTCAAGAACACTATCAAGCTAAAGTAGTTGCAGATTTGATCGCCAAATTTGGTTACAAGTCTGTAATGGAAGTTCCACGTATCACTAAGGTTACCCTCAATATGGGCTTGGGCGATGCAGTGAACGACAAGAAAATTATCGAAAATGCAGTAGGCGATTTAACTAAAGTTGCAGGCCAAAAGCCAGTGGTAACTAAAGCTAAAAAAGCGATTGCAGGATTCAAGATTCGTCAAGGTTACCCAATCGGTGCCATGGTGACATTGCGTGGCGCACGCATGTACGAATTCTTGGACCGTTTTGTTACTGTTGCATTGCCACGCGTACGCGACTTCCGCGGTATCTCTGGTAAGGCATTTGACGGCCGTGGTAACTACAACATCGGCGTGAAAGAACAGATTATTTTCCCTGAAATCGAATACGACAAGATTGATGCCCTCCGTGGTCTCAATATCAGTATTACGACGACTGCTAAAACCGACGAAGAAGCAAAAGCTTTGTTGGCGGCATTCAAATTCCCTTTCCGCAATTAAGAGGCTAACGTGGCAAAACTATCCCTGATTGAGCGCGAGAATAAGCGCGCAAAAACTGTAGAGAAGTACGCTGTAAAGCGTGCCGAACTCAAAGCGATCATTGCTGATCAATCACGCAGCGATGAAGAGCGCTATGAAGCTCGCTTGAAGCTACAGGCACTTCCACGTAACGCAAGCCCGATTCGTCAAAGAAATCGTTGTTCATTAACCGGTCGCCCACGTGGCACATTCCGTAAATTCGGTTTGGCTCGTAGCAAGATTCGTGAAATCGCCTTCCGTGGCGAAATCCCCGGTTTAACCAAGGCCAGCTGGTAAGCGGCGAAAGAATTAGGAGAACTCATGAGTATCAGCGATCCAATCGCCGACATGTTGACAAGGATCCGCAATGCGCAAGCAGTGCAGAAACCCGTAGTCTTGATGCCGTCGTCAAAAGTTAAAGTAGCCATCGCAAAAGTATTGCAAGATGAAGGCTATATCGAAAGTTTTGAAATCAAAGGTGAAGCAGCTAAGCCAGTGCTACACATCGATCTCAAATACTATGCAGGCCGTCCTGTTATTGAGCGTATTGACCGTGTATCAACACCAAGTCTGCGTATCTATAAAGGCCGCCATGACATTCCAGAGGTAATGAATGGCTTGGGCATTGCAATTATTTCAACCCCTCAAGGCGTAATGACAGACCGTAAAGCACGTGCAACAGGCGTGGGCGGCGAAGTTATTTGCTACGTAGCTTAAGGAGCGAAATATGTCCCGCGTAGGTAAATCACCAATTACAGTTCCTAAAGGCGCTGAAATCAGCATCAATGGTGCGAACATTACTGTTAAAGGCCCATTGGGCACATTGACACATAACTTGCATCCTTCTGTTGGTTTGAAACAAGAAGATGGCGTACTGACTGTCGTTTTAAATAACGATTCACCAGAAGCTGGTGCTCAGTCAGGTACAGCGCGTGCTTTAGTTAACAACATGGTTGTTGGCGTAACTGCTGGCTTTGAGCGCAAGCTCAGCTTGGTAGGCGTTGGTTACCGTGCTGCTGCTCAAGGCGAAACATTGAAATTGCAGTTAGGTTTCTCACACGACATTATTTACAACCTGCCAAAGGGTGTGAAGGCTGAGACTCCAACTCAAACTGAAATCATTATCAAAGGTTCCAACAAGCAGCAAGTTGGCCAGGTCGCAGCTGAAGTTCGCGCATACCGTTCACCAGAGCCATATAAAGGCAAGGGTGTTCGCTACGTGGATGAGGTTGTGCATCTGAAAGAAACTAAGAAGAAGTAAGCGAGATTAGAAAATGAATAAAGACGAATCCAGACAAAGACGCGCTAGGCAGACTCGTATTCGCATTGCCGAGGCATTGGCAAATCGCTTAACAGTTATCCGTAGCAATACTCATATTTCTGCACAGGTTTATAGCCCATGCGGAACCAAAGTTGTAGCAGCTGCTTCAACAATGGAAAAAGATTTGCGCCAAGCGATCAAAAACGGCGGCAACGCTGAAGCGGCAAAACAAATCGGCAAGTTAGTTGCTGAGCGTGCTGTTAAAGCAGGCGTTGTTGATGTTGCGTTTGATCGTTCCGGTCATCGTTACCACGGCCGTATTAAGGCCTTAGCTGAAGCTGCGCGTGAAGCCGGCCTGAAGTTCTAATAGGGTTTAGGAAAAAACATGGCAAAAATGCAAACTAAGATGCAAAACGAAGAGCGTGATGATGGTCTTCGCGAGAAGATGATCGCTGTTAATCGTGTAACTAAAGTGGTTAAGGGTGGTCGTATTCTCGGCTTCGCTGCACTCACTGTAGTTGGCGATGGCGATGGCCGCATCGGCATGGGTAAAGGCAAATCAAAAGAAGTTCCAGTTGCTGTTCAAAAGGCAATGGACGAAGCACGTCGCAAGATGATCAAAGTTACTTTGCGTAAAGGTACTTTGCAGCACACCGTTACTGGTCAGCATGGCGCGTCACGGGTTTTGATTTCTCCAGCTAAAGACGGTACTGGAATTATTGCCGGCGGCCCAATGCGCGCAATTTTCGATGTAATGGGTGTAACTAACGTGGTTGCTAAGTCACTTGGCTCTACAAACCCATACAACTTGGTTCGTGCAACCATTGATGGTTTGAGCAAGATGAGTACTCCTGCTGAGATTGCTGCTAAGCGCGGTAAGTCAGTTGAAGAGATTCTCGGCTAAGACCAAAAGATTAGGAATCTACAAATGACAACATCTAACTCCAAAGTCAAACTGCAATTAGTACGCAGCTTGATCGGTACACGCGAAAGCCACCGTGCAACTGTACGAGGCTTAGGCCTTCGTCGCATCAATTCAGTTTCTGAATTGGAAGACACTCCAGCTGTTCGCGGCATGATTAATAAAGTTTCTTATCTAGTTAAAGTCGTTGGCTAATAACTAGCAAGTAAATAGGCGAAGAATATGCAACTCAACACAATTAAACCTGCAGAAGGCTCCAAGAAAAACCGTCGTCGCGTTGGTCGCGGCATTGGTTCTGGTCTTGGCAAAACTGCTGGCCGTGGTCACAAAGGTCAAAAATCCCGTTCCGGTGGTTTCCATAAGGTCGGATTTGAAGGCGGTCAGATGCCTATGTATCGTCGTTTGCCAAAACGTGGTTTCGTGTCCTTGACACGTCGTCATGTCGGTCAAATTACTTTGAATGACTTAGCAAAAATCAATTTGCCAGAAGTGGACTTATTGGTATTGAGAGCTCATGGCTTTGCTGGTGAGCAAATCAATGCAGTGAAGGTTATCAAGACTGGTGAACTCAAGATTGCTGTAACCCTCAAAGGCATTACAGCAACTGCCGGCGCTAAAGCAGCTATTGAAGCTGCCGGCGGCAAATTGGTTGAATTGGTTTAATAGGTCTTTTAGTAGATATGGCATTAGCACCTACCAATAACACAAGCACTGCAGCAACAGGTGGCAAGTTTGGCGAATTACGCCAGCGCTTGATTTTCCTGGTGTTGGCTTTGCTCGTGTTCCGTTTAGGTGCTCATATTCCGGTTCCTGGAATTGATCCAGACCAATTGGCACAGTTATTTTCTGGTCAAAAAGACGGTATTTTGGGAATGTTTAACTTGTTCTCAGGCGGCGCCTTATCGCGCTTCACCGTATTTGCTTTGGGAATCATGCCGTATATCTCTGCATCGATCATCATGCAGTTGATGACGATTGTCGTGCCTTCTTTGGAGTCTTTGAAAAAAGAAGGCCAAGCAGGTCAACGCAAGATTACTCAGTACACCCGCTATGGCACTGTGTTCTTGGCTACATTCCAGGCATTAGGTATTTCTGTTGCTTTGCAAGCTCAACCAGGTTTGGTTATTAATCCAGGTTTGATGTTTGAATTGAACACAGTCGTGACTTTGGTAACTGGCACGATGTTCTTAATGTGGCTTGGTGAGCAAATTACTGAGCGTGGTTTGGGTAACGGTATCTCCATCATTATTTTCGGCGGCATTGTTTCTGGTTTACCAAATGCATTGGCTAGCTTGTTAGAGTTGGTGCGTACCGGCTCAATGAATATTATTTCTGCACTGCTGATCGTCGTAATTTGCGTGGCAGTAACTTATTTTGTGGTGTTTGTAGAGCGCGGTCAGCGTCGAATTTTGGTTAACTACGCTAAGCGTCAAGTTGGCAACAAGATCTACGGTGGCCAATCTTCTTACTTCCCATTGAAGTTGAATATGGCAGGTGTTATTCCTCCAATTTTTGCTTCATCTATCATTTTGTTCCCTGCAACAATTGCTGGCTGGTTTACATCAGGCGAGCCAACCAATATGTTCAGCAGAATTATCAAAGATTTGGCCGCTACTTTGGCACCAGGCCAACCGGTTTACACGATTTTGTATGCAGCTGCGATTATTTTCTTCTGCTTCTTCTATACCGCTTTGGTATTTAACAGCCGCGATACAGCTGAGAACCTAAAGAAAAGTGGTGCATTTGTTCCGGGTATTCGTCCAGGCGATCAAACAGCGCGTTACATCGACAAGATCTTGGTTCGTTTGACATTAGCCGGTGCAATTTATATGGTTCTGGTTTGTTTGTTGCCAGAATTCTTAGTACTCAAGTACAACGTGCCGTTTTATTTTGGCGGCACTTCATTGTTAATTATTGTGGTTGTTGCAATGGATTTCATGGCTCAAGTTCAGTCATTCGTAATGCAACAGCAGTATGGCTCTTTGATGAAGAAAGCCAACTTTAAGATGGGCGCTTAACTGAATGTCTAAAGACGATGTAATTCAGATGGCGGGAGAAGTTGTAGAGAATTTGCCAAACGCGATGTTTCGCGTGAAGCTTGAAAACGGACATGTGGTTCTAGGGCACATTTCCGGAAAGATGCGGATGCATTACATCCGTATTTTGCCGGGAGACAAGGTGACGGTGGAGATGACTCCTTACGACCTGACGCGCGCCAGAATCATTTTCCGTGCGAAGTAAAGATTAGTAGTACCTATTTTTAAGAGGTGAGTTATGAAAGTTTTAGCATCCGTTAAGTGTATTTGCAGAAATTGCAAGATCATTAAGCGCAAACGCGTTGTGCGCGTGATCTGTTCTTCAGACGCACGTCATAAGCAGCGTCAAGGCTGATCTGGTTAATTAAGAGGAAATCTCATGGCACGTATCGCTGGGGTAAACATCCCAAATCATCAACATACTGTTATCGGTTTAACAGCAATTTTTGGCATTGGCACAACTCGTGCACGCAAAATTTGTGAAACCACAGGTGTTGCAATCGACAAAAAAGTTAAAGACCTTACTGACGGTGACTTGGAAAAGTTGCGTGATGAAGTAGGTAAATTCATTACTGAAGGTGACCTTCGTCGTGAAGTAACTATGAGCATCAAGCGTTTGATGGACTTAGGTTGCTACCGCGGTGTTCGTCATCGTAAGGGCTTGCCTGTACGTGGTCAACGTACTAAGACTAACGCGCGTACCCGTAAGGGCCCACGTAAGTCTGGCGTGCAACTGAAGAAATAATCAAGAAAGTTTATTGACATGGCAAAACAACAATCCGCTTCCGCCGCTTCACAGCGCGCTCGTAAGAAGGTTAAAAAGAACGTTGCTGACGGTATTGCACACGTTCACGCTTCTTTTAACAACACCATTATTACGATCACTGATCGTCAAGGAAATGCGCTTTCATGGGCAACTTCTGGCGGCCAGGGTTTCAAAGGCTCACGTAAATCAACACCTTTTGCTGCTCAGGTAGCTGCAGAAGTTGCTGGTAAGACAGCCATTGAATGCGGTATCAAGAATTTGGAAGTTCAGATCAAGGGCCCAGGTCCAGGTCGTGAATCTGCAGTTCGTGCATTGAACTCATTGGGCATCAAGATCACTGAGATTCAAGACGTAACTCCAGTTCCACATAATGGTTGCCGTCCTCCAAAGCGTCGTCGTATCTAAGTTTGGAAGTTGGCAGTACAACAGTTTCAGTAGTTTTTTATTAAAGCCCACTGTTCGCCTGATTTAAAGGGCGAACTCACCGCCGGTCGTAAGACTGCGGCAAAGAAAGGAAAGCATCGTGGCACGTTACTTAGGGCCTAAGGCCAAATTAGCACGTCGGGAAGGTACCGACTTATTTTTAAAGAGCGCACGTCGCGCCCTGTCAGACAAGTGCAAGTTAGATACTAAGCCTGGTCAACATGGCCGTACATCTGGCTCAAGAACATCTGATTACGGTAATCAATTGCGTGAAAAGCAAAAGGTTAAGCGTATTTATGGCGTACTAGAGCGTCAATTCCGTCGTTACTTCGCAGAAGCCGAGCGTCGTAAGGGCAATACTGGTGAAACATTGCTCCAGTTGCTGGAGTCACGTTTAGACAACGTGGTTTATCGCATGGGCTTTGGTTCAACACGCGCTGAAGCACGTCAGTTGGTTTCCCACTGCGCAATTTTGCTCAATGGTAGCCCTGTCAATATTCCATCAATTCAGGTTAAACCTGGTGATGTTGTTGCAATTCGTGAAAAAGCGAAAAAGCAAGCGCGTATTACAGAATCACTCAATTTGGTTGGACAAATGGCAGCTGTTACTTGGGTTTCAGTTGACGCAGCCAAGCTCGAGGGAACGTTTAAGCAAGTGCCTGACCGCGAAGATATTAGCGGTGAAATTAATGAAAGTTTGATCGTCGAATTGTATTCACGCTAATTAGGCACTCTCAAGGAAAAAATATGCAAACAAATTTGCTCAAGCCAAAGATTATTTCTGTTGAAGCGCTTACCGCCAACCAAGCTAAGGTTGTTATGGAGCCGTTCGAGCGTGGCTATGGCCACACACTCGGAAATGCATTACGTCGTGTACTGTTGTCCTCGATGGTTGGTTATGCACCAACTGAAGTAGCTATTGCTGGTGTTGTTCATGAGTACTCCACATTAGATGGAGTTCAAGAGGACGTAGTTAACCTCTTGTTGAACCTCAAAGGTATCGTATTTAAGTTGCAGTCACGTGATGAAGTTACTATCAATTTGCGTAAAGAAGGCCCAGGCGTCGTTACAGCAAAAGATATCGACTTGCCGCATGATGTAGAAATCATGAACCCTGACCATGTGATCGCTCACTTGTCAGCTGGTGGTAAGTTAGATATGCAGATCAAGGTTGAAAAAGGCCGTGGTTATGTACCAGGTAACGTACGTCAGTACAGCGACGAAGCAACTAAGATCATTGGCCGTATTGTGTTGGATGCTTCATTCAGCCCGGTAAGCCGTGTAAGCTATGCTGTTGAGTCTGCTCGTGTTGAGCAACGTACCGACCTCGATCGTTTAGTAATGACTATCGAAACAAACGGTGTGTTGTCTCCTGAAGAAGCCATTCGTCAAGCAGCTAGCATCTTGGTTGATCAATTAGTTGTATTCGCGGCCCTCGAAAGCAGCGAAGTTTCTGGTGATTTAGCACCAAGCCGTTCATCAATGGTTGATCCAATGTTGATGCGTCCGGTTGATGATCTCGAGCTCACAGTTCGCTCTGCAAACTGCTTGAAGGCTGAGAATATTTACTACATCGGTGACTTGATTCAACGTACAGAGAATGAATTGTTGAAGACGCCTAATCTAGGTCGCAAATCTTTGAATGAAATTAAAGATGTTTTAGCGGCTCGTGGCTTAAGTCTTGGCATGAAACTCGAAAGCTGGCCTCCAGCTAACCTCGAGAAATAATTAGAAAGGAAGCATCATGCGTCACGGAAACGGCTTACGCAAACTAAACAGAACATCATCACATCGCCTAGCGATGCTGCGCAACATGTCTAATTCACTTTTGGAGCACGAAGTCATTAAAACGACTTTGCCAAAAGCAAAAGAATTGCGCATGGTTGTTGAGCCTCTAATTACCTTGGGTAAAAAAGATAACTTAGCAAATCGTCGCTTAGCATTCAATCGCACACGTGATCGCGATATCGTAGCCAAGCTCTTTACAGAGCTCGGCCCACGTTACGCAACACGTCCAGGTGGCTACCTTCGCATTTTGAAGTTTGGCTTCCGTCATGGCGACAATGCTCCAATGGCTTTGGTTGAGTTGGTAGATCGCCCAGAAGTTGAAGAAACAGCAGTTGTAGCTGAAGAGGCTTAAGTCTCACGGTTGCAGTAAAAAGCCAGGCTTCGGTCTGGCTTTTTTCATTTATCAGGGTATAAATACAGAATGCCTCAAAACCCTCAAGACAATTTGGATGCCATGCTGGTGGTGGTAACAAGTCTGCCAAATGCAGAGACTGCTAAAGGTTTGGCTCGAGCCCTAGTGGAGAAGAATCTGGCTGCTTGTGTACAACTTACCGAGGGCATTCAATCAATTTATCGCTGGGAAGGCAAGATTTGCGAAGAGCAAGAAGTGCTGCTGTCCGCAAAGACGGCTGGGTCAAAGTGGCTTGAAATCTCTGCTTTTATTAAAGGCGCCCATCCTTATGATGTGCCAGAGATTTTGGCTTTCACGCCCACTCAATATGATGAGCAGTACGGCAAATGGGTACAGTCTGAGGTAAATTCGAAGTTATGAAATTACGTTCTTTCTTGGCCAAAATTTTTGCACTTTTACTGCTTCTCTCTGCGCAAGTTTTTGCCGCACAAGATTTCTTGCCGCCAGAAAAAGCATTTCGGGTGGAGGCTACTTGGCTTGAGAACTCTAATCAAATCGAAGTGGAGTTTTTGCCCGCCAAGGGCTATTACATCTACCAAGAATCACTCAAATTTCAGGCAAGTGCGAATGCTGAGAAATTAGTCAATATCAAGCCAGCATTGCCTGCCGGTATTGAAAAGTTTGATGAAACTTTCCAGAAAAAATTGCAGGTATATAAGCAGCCATTTATGGTGTTGCTGGACGCCAAACCCAGTGCTGGTAAGCCTATGCATGTAGAGGTTACTTTGCAGGGGTGTGCGGAAGCTGGTATTTGTTATCCGCCGATGATCCTCAAGTTTTTGCTAGCTGGTCCAGGTGTTAAGGCTGCTCCAATGCCAGAGGTTTTGGATGGCGCTCAAATACAAGCATCTCCTAAAAATACTGCATTTAGTCTTTCGGATTTATGGCGGGAACGCGATGACGTTAACGCTATCGGTCGTTTTTTAGAGGGCACCTCAACCGCTTATTTATTCCTAGCTTTCTTTGTTTTAGGTCTAGCTTTGGCATTCACGCCTTGCGTTCTGCCCATGTTGCCGATTCTATCGAGCGTTATCTTTGGAACTCAAGGTGGTAAAGCCATCTCAAAGGGTCGTGCAAGCATCTTAGCGTTCGCTTATGTATTGGGTATGGCCTTGGTCTATGCCTTAGCTGGTGTATTGATGGCAGCGCTAGGGGGTAGCGTGCAACGGGCTTTGCAAAGTCCCTTTGCTCTGGCTACTTTTGCCTTATTGCTCCTCGCTCTTTCAGGCAGTTTGTTTGGTCTCTATGACCTCCGTCTTCCGCAATCTTGGCATCAACAGGTGGATAAGTTAGCTGGGCGCCAAAAAGGCGGCAGTCTGTTGGGCGCTTTTGCTTTGGGCGGCATTTCTACTTTGGTAGCCAGCCCTTGTATTACCGCGCCCTTAGCGGGCGTATTAGCCTTTATTGCGCAAACAGGGTCTATGAGCCTAGGCGCAGGTCTTCTCTTCGTAATGGCCCTGGGAATGGGCCTGCCATTGCTCTTTATTGCTATCGAAGCCCGGATTTTGATTCCATCCACTGGTATATGGATGGTTTGGCTACAGCGTACCTTGGGGGTTCTACTGGTGGCTACTGCAGCTTGGATTGCTTCACCATTACTACAAAAAAATGACGCGTCTGGTGCAGCAAAGACAATTAATGGTCAGAGTATTCATCAGGTCAGCGATTTAACTTTTATAGTGATTCAATCCCCAACTGAATTAGATATGCAGCTAATCAAAGCGAAGGAGCAGAAGAAGTTAGTGCTGCTCGATTTCTATGCTGACTGGTGTATTAGTTGCAAAGAAATGGAAGTCAATACGTTTGCTAATCCAGAAGTGAGCAAGGAACTTAAGCAGTTTGTCTTACTGCAAGCAGACGTTACCGCAAATAGCCCTGAGAACCAAGCATTACTGAAGCGCTTTGGTTTATTTGGCCCGCCGGGTATTTTGATCTTTAATCAAAATTCGGAAGAGCAAAAAGAGCAACGCGTGATTGGCTATATGCCGCCGCAGCGTTTTATTGAGCGCCTAAAGAATGTATTGAAAAACTAAAGCAGCTATAAAGTAATTATTTATTAGCTGCTTTAATTAGGCGTGCCGCTTCAAGAGCGAAATAAGTAAGAACTCCATCAGCGCCTGCACGCTTAAATGCCAGCAGTGATTCCATCATGACAGCATCATGATCTAACCAACCATTTTGTGCGGCAGCTTTAAGCATGGCGTATTCACCGCTGACTTGGTAAGCGTACGTGGGGTAATTAAACTCTTCTCGTACGCGACGAACGATGTCCAAGTAAGGCATACCTGGTTTGACCATGACCATATCAGCACCTTCGCTTATATCAAGCGCAACCTCCCGCAAAGCCTCGTCACCATTGGCACAGTCCATCTGATACGTTTTTTTATCGGCCTTACCTAGGTTCTTAGCGGAGCCTACTGCATCCCGGAAAGGTCCATAAAAAGCAGAGGCATATTTGGCTGAATACGCCATGATGCGAGTGTGAATCAATTTCTTTTGCTCAAGCGCTTCACGAATTTTTCCGATGCGACCATCCATCATGTCTGATGGTGCAACGATATCTACCCCAGCTTCAGCTTGAGTGATTGCCTGTTGTACCAATATCGCAGTTGTCTCATCGTTGAGAATGCGACCTTGTTCATCGAGCACTCCATCTTGACCATGGCTTGTATAAGGATCAAGCGCAACATCGGTCATGATTCCTAGGTTAGGAAAACGTTTTTTGAGTTCGCAAACAGCAGTTGGAATAAGACCTTTTGGGTTAAACGCTTCTTTACCATCAGGTGTTTTTAATGCGGCATCGATTACTGGGAAAAGCGCCAGAACTGGAATGCCTAAATCTACGCATTCTTGCGCAACTGGAAAAAGTAAATCTAAAGATACGCGATTGACGCCAGGCATAGAGCTAACTGCTTCCGACTTGCCTTGGCCTTCTAGCAAAAAGACGGGGTAGATCAAATCATTTACAGAAACACTGTTTTCTTGCATCAGACGACGCGACCAATCATCGCGACGCATACGCCGAGGACGATGTCCGGGAAAATTAAGCAAAGAGTTAGCTGGTGATTTCATTTTCAGGAGTTTCTGCTTCAAATAGCCATTTAATGATTAAATTATCTGCCTCTTCAAGGCCAATGCGCTTAGTGCTTGAAAACAATTGTGCCGTAAGTTGTTTGGAGTCGCCCGTACCATCAGGCAATGCCGGGTCATATTGCTGCAGTCGCTTGATAACAGCTTCAAGGGCGTGTTTGCACTCGCTTTTATTCAATTTATCGCATTTGCTCAGCAAAACATGAATTGGCTTACCTGTTGGCACAAACCATTGAATCATTTGTTCGTCCAGATCGGTGATACCACGTCTAGAGTCCACAATCAGGATCATGCCTACCAACTGCTCTCGCTCTTGGAGATAGTCGCTTAAAAGGGCGTTCCAGTGGTATTTCGTCTCATGATTGACTGCAGCATAGCCATAGCCAGGCAAATCCACCAAGTAGGCCAAAAGATCGTCTTTAGCAAAAACCCCAAAATAGTTGATATGTTGGGTGCGACCAGGGGTTTTACTGGCAAAAGCGAGCCTTTTTTGGTTGCACAGGACATTTAGCGCACTAGATTTGCCCGCATTTGAGCGGCCAGCAAAGGCTACTTCTCGCAGCGGTGTGGCAGGCAGGCAATGGGTGTCATTGACTGTGGTGGCGAATCGGGCTTGAAAGAGTTTAGACATGTCCAGAAGCTATTGTAAAATCACGCAAAATCATGAAATATCTCATGGTGTTGGGTAAAAGGTTGTAAAAGCAGGGCCCAAACACTTTTAGGAATTTTTGCCAAGGTAAACATAATGCGTCAAACCTCTCAAATCTCCAAATTAACTAGCTTACGTGCTGGTTTTGCGGCTTTCTCTATTTTCGCTCTGATTGGCGTTTCTGGCACAGTTTTTGCTGCTGATGCGGCTCCAGCCGCCCCTGCTGCTGAAGCTAAAGCTGCCGTCCTAGGCAAGCCAAAAGTTGATGTCGCTGCTGGCGAGGCTCTTTACTCTAGTGGCGACGCTAGTCGTGGCGTGACAGCTTGTATTACTTGCCACGGACCTAAAGGTCAAAGCGCAATTGGCACATGGCCTAAGCTATCTGCTCAGCATGCTGCTTACACAGCTAAGCAGTTGAAAAACTTTAAAGAAGGTACTCGTGCTAACCCGGTCATGATGGGTATGTCTGCAACCCTGACCGAGCAAGATATGCAAAACATTGCAGCGTACTTGGTCAAGCAACCTGTTTCCTTAGGTGTTGCTCAAAATAAAGAAACAATTGAATTGGGTCAAAGTATTTATCGCGGCGGCATTGCAGCTAAAGGCGTTCCAGCTTGTGCTTCCTGCCATAGCCCAACGGGTGCTGGCATTCCCTCACAGTACCCACGATTAAATGGACAATGGGCTGATTATTCATACGCACAATTAGTTGCATTTGGTAATGGCACTCGTAAGAATGGTCCAATGATGACTACTATTGCAGGCAAGATGTCAGACTTAGAAATGAAAGCAGTTTCTGATTACATCGCTGGTTTGCGTTAATTAGTTAAAAGTATAAAAACAAAAACCCCGCTTATGTAGCGAGGTTTTTTATTGCCTAAAACTCTTAACTTGGTAAAACGGTTTCGGAAGAAAACAAATCAGATGTTTTTTCACGGGTGCGAATAACGTAGGCATTTTTCCCATCAACCATGATCTCTGCAGGCTTCGGGCGCGTGTTGTAGTTTGAGGCCATCACAAAGCCATAAGCACCTGTAGACAGAATGGCAAGAAGATCACCTTCCTCAACGGCTAGATGGCGATCTCGGCCAAGCCAGTCACCGGATTCACAAACGGGACCAACGACATCGTACGTTAACGCTTTTACCACCTTCTCTTGTACGGGCACTATGCCGTGGTGCGCCTCATACAAGGCGGGGCGCATTAGTTCAGTCATCGCCGCATCAACAATACAAAAGTTCTTTTCAGCACCAGGCTTTAAATACTCTACGGTTGTGAGCAGCACACCAGCGTTGCCGACTAAGGACCTGCCTGGCTCAAGGACGATATCTAAATGACCAAAGCCACGTTCAGCAACCCGATTCAAGAGGGTATTTGTAAACTCGGTAATGTCTGGAGGAGTCTCGTCGCTATAAGAAATTCCGAGGCCACCACCTAAATCTAGATGGTGAATAACAATGCCTTCTTCTTTCAATTGCGCTGCAAGATCAAGCACCTTATCTAAAGCATCTAAATACGGTGCAGTAGTAGTGATCTGCGAACCAATGTGACAATCAATACCCACAACATCAATTTGAGAGAGTTGTGAAGCTTCGCGATAGGTTTTCAAAACCTCGTGGTAGGCAATGCCAAATTTGTTGCCCTTTAATCCAGTAGAAATATACGGGTGGGTCTGTGCATCCACATCTGGATTAACGCGCAAAGAAATGGGCGCACGGCAATTGAGCTTAGTAGCAACGCGATTGATCTGGTGAAGCTCCGCAATTGATTCAACATTGATGCATTTAACCCCAGCCTGCAAGGCCGAAGCGATCTCGATGGAGGATTTACCAACGCCGGCAAACACTAAACTTTTTGGGTCTGCGCCAATTGCTAAGGCGCGTGCTAATTCACCGCCACTCACTAAATCAAATCCAGCACCGAGTTTTTTGAAGCAATCAATTACCGCTAAATTGCTATTGGCTTTCATGGCGTAGTGCACGCGAGCACGTCGCTTGCCTTGTTGATCAACACAGGCTTTATCGTAGGCTTGATAAGCTTCAGTCAGCGCTTTTTTGCTATAGATATAGAGCGGAGTCCCAAATTCTTTTGCTAAATCTGCGAGTGGAATTTCTTCGGCATACCAATCGCCATTACGCTCGGTAAAACCGGATAACTTAGGAAGGGGAATTGCTGTGCTTGTCATTACTTGGCCGATGAGGAATTGCTTGGGCTAGCGGGAGTTTGGGGTGGATAGAGCTTGCCTTTTGGTTCTGGCTCTGTAGGAGCCGGTGGAACTGGCGGTACATTTGGCATAAATAGCGGCCCTCTTACCCCGCACCCTACAAGGGATATTAAAAGGCTAAAGCAGAGGGTTCTATTAAGAATCGCTATCATGAATGTCTCTAAAACGAATGATTGAATATAGCATGCAGGACTCCAGTATGAATCCAAATAGCTCCGGCGTAGAAACCATTGATGACAAGCAGTTTTACCAACTAGGAAGTAATTTATTGCAGTCTATCGAGGTGGCATTAGAGGCTGCTGACGATGCATTGGATCTTGATTTAGATATCGAGCGCCAAGGTGGAAATGTCATCAACATTCGTTTTAAGGACAAAAGCGTCATCGTGGTGAATACTCAGCCCCCCTTGCATGAGATTTGGGTTGCAGCGAAGTCGGGCGGATACCACTATCGTTGGGCTGGCACTGTAGCAAAACCGCTGTGGCTCGATACTAAAACCGGTAAAGAGCTCCTGAGTGATCTAACTGAGTTTGCGAGTGCCCAGGCAGGCCTGCCCGTCAAAATTAGCTTGATTTAAGTCGCGCCAGTAGCGCTTAGTGTTTCAATGACTTGAGCATCAGCTACGCTTTGAATCTGGGCTTTACCGATTTTTTCTAAAACAACATAACGGATTTGCCCACCCTCAGTTTTTTTATCAACCTGCATGAGCTCCATATAGCGTTCAGCACCAAACTTCGGTGGCTTAATCGGTAAGTTCATGGATTGAATAATGTTGGTGAGGCGCAGAACATCAGCTTCGCTAATGTAATTCAGGCGACGGGATAAGTCTGCGCCAAGTACCATTCCGCAACCCACTGCCTCACCGTGTAACCATTCACCATAGCCCATACCGGCTTCAATTGCATGACCAAAGGTGTGACCAAAGTTTAGGGTCGCACGAATACCGCCTTCTCTTTCATCGGCAGAAACAACTGCAGATTTAATTTCGCAAGAACGTAAAACCGCATGACCCATAGCTTCTGTATCACAGGCTAATAATGCTGTTGCATTAGCTTCAATCCAATCTAAAAATTGAGCATCTGCAATAGCGCCGTGTTTGATTACTTCAGCAAGACCTGCAGAAAGCTCTCTTGGAGGGAGTGTTTTTAAAGTGTTGAGATCAGCAATCACTGCAGCGGGCTGATGAAAGGCGCCAATCATGTTTTTACCTAAGGGATGATTGATGCCAGTCTTGCCACCAACTGATGAGTCCACTTGAGCCAGTAATGTGGTGGGTACTTGAATAAAGCGAATGCCGCGCATAAAGCTCGCTGCAGCAAAGCCTGTCATATCGCCGATCACTCCACCACCCAAAGCTACCAACATCGTTTGGCGATCAGCACCAAACTTTAAAAGATCATCAAAAATCAGTTGGAGGTTTTTCCAGTCTTTATAAGACTCACCGTCAGGCAGAACAATTGTTCTAACCGGCTTGCCAAAGATATTAAGGGTCTTTGTAAGGCGCTCAGCATAGAGTGGCGCAACTGTAGTGTTGCTAACAATGTAGATAGAGGTCGCTTTTTCACAGGCACTAAATAAGCTTGCTTGATCAATCAGATCTGTACCGATATAAATTGGATAGCTGCGATTGCCGAGATCAACTTCAAGTGTTTTCATCATGGTGCCGATATATTTAAGCGGAAAGTTCAAGCTGCATAATTAAAGTATTAACTAGTTGATTAACGCTGGGTTTGCCAGTCTCAATCACATGATTGGCGATTTCGCGGTAAAGGGGGTCGCGAATGGCATATAAATTCTCCAGGATTTTTTTAGCATCACCATTTTTGAGTAGGGGTCGTCCCTCGCCACCTTTAGTGCGATGCCAAAGCTCCATTGGATTTGCATGAAGATAAATGACGGTACCGCGCTCGCTTAAGGCCTGACGATTTTCAGGTAACAGAATTGCACCACCACCAGTAGCCAAAATAATGTTTTGCTCAGCAGTAATTTCACGAATGGCTTGCGCCTCTCTTTTACGAAAACCCTCCTCGCCTTCCATTTCAAAAATGACGGGGATTTTTACACCACAGCGATCTTCGATAACATGGTCAGCGTCCAGAAAGCGACGACCCAATTTTTTTGCCAAGACTTTACCGACGGTCGACTTCCCGGCGCCCATCAGGCCGATCAGAAAGATATTGTTTGTCGAAGAGTTCACCCCTCGATTTTATTAGGGTTTGTCGAGAACGGTCGGAGTTAAAAAGACAAGTAGCTCAGTTTTATCTTGTAATTTGGATTTATGGCGAAAAAAATGACCAATGAGGGGTATATCGCCCAGTAAGGGGATTTTGACTTCATCTTGACGCTCAGTTGTTTGGAAGATGCCGCCAATAATGGCTGTCCCGCCGTTTTCAACGGTGACCTCTGAGCTCAAGCTTTTGGTATCAATCGCATAACCTTGCTCTGTTTTCATGCCTACAGTATCTTTATTAATGCCCACCAGCATTGAAATCTTTCCATCTGGATGGATTTTAGGAAGTACCTCAAGACGCAGATTTGCTTTTCTGAATTGCAATTTACTGCCATTTTGGTTGGAAGTTTGGTAGGGGAGTTCAGTGCCCTGTTCAATCGTGGCCTTTACTTGGTCACCAGTCATGATGCGGGGATTGGAGAGAATTTTTCCCTGACCCTCAGATTCCAAGGCAGAAAGTTCTGCTTGAAGAATGCGGCTAGCATTTTTTGAGACGAGGGTTGCGGCCATAGTAGCTGGATTAAAGCCGCTTAATCCAGCACCACCTAAATCCATATTACCGCTCAGTTTTTGGTCTGGCTTGCCGCCAATGCCATTAGCTTGGTATCCAAGCTTGACTCCTAGTTCTCTGGCAAAGCGCTCATCTGCTTCGACTATGCGCGCTTCTATGAGAATTTGCCTAGGGCTATTAATGTGATCGCCACCAAAAGGAAGTGCAGCATCTTCCCGCCGGTATTTCTGAAAGGCCTGGATTTCTGCATGGGGCCCAATCCAATAGATTTCTCCATTCCGTACGAGCCTTAATCCGCGGCTAGCCAAAATAGAGTGGAGCGCTGTTTGCCAAGGAGTATTTCTGAGATCTATCGAAATCTTTCCTGTAATCGACTCGCTCAATAAAAAATTGGTATTTCCCAATTTGGCCAATGCTTGTAGAAGTTCTGTAATTTCAATATCAGTGAATTGCAGGCTGATAGGAGTCAGAAAATGATCTTGCGACGGTGGATTTCCTCCTGCCGTATTGCTTGATAAAAATATCAAAACTAGCAAGCATGTGTTGAAGTGTTTTAAGTATTTCCAGATGCAACTTGTGTAGAGCTTCATTCGCTTTTAGACGCCTTGAGGACGATTGATTTGCCTTGGGTGTGGGTTAGGGTGACGAGCTCCTTTTCAATATTGCTAAGACGCCAATCCCCCAAAACCTGAGCGCCTTTTGCAAAGACAAGATGGCTTTTCCCTGTATGGAAATAGGCCTGATAAGAGGGGCCCATTTGGGAGCTCCCAAGGTAACGCCAGCGACGGAGTTCCGGCTCATGAGGGGGTGCCTGAGGCTTGCTGAAAACTCGTATTTCCGGCTTTTTATCTCTTATAGAGTGAATGCTTACTTCTATTTCATCGATTGCCAAATATAGGTCATCTTGATCCTGGTGAATTTCATCCCGCATTAATAAGAGTTCCTTTTTTAGCTCAGAGATTTGTTTTTGGGATGTCTCAAGAGCGCTTTTGGTGTCATTGGTAAGGGCTTGATGGGCAATCAAAAAACCGACTATTGCCGCAATGAAGACCGCAATGAGAAGGATGGGGCCCGTAAATCCTTGGAGAGAATCTTTGAGCTGAATCTTGCTTAAGGGCTCTCTAAAGAGATTTACTTTGCTATGACTTTCGGGTCTAGGTGTAGTCTTTTGTTGGGGAGGTGGTTTGCGTATTCCATGGGGGTCGGGAATAGCGGGGTCATCACCAAGGTCACTCAAAATTTCATCAAAGGACTGGCTGGAAATATGGCGTGAAGGCATGTCCATATTCTTCTGTTTTGAGAGATCAATATCTATCGGCTAGGCTTGAACCCTGGGTCAGAAATTGAGCCTTCACAATTTGCAAAACCAGGTTTTTGGAGCTTTTAAGGAAATTGCCTAAGCACCCTATAATTTGGAGATATGGCCTTACCTCCAAAAGACAAGCCGCTAAACCAGCGTCCCATTCGTCCATCCGATAGACGTCCTCGGCAAACACGATTTGAGCCTGGCTTACCACGTAAGAATTCAAGCAATCCGCTCGTAAAGGCCCTATTGATCATCGGCGTAGTTTTTGCTTTGGTGGTCATGCTGCTAATGGGCTATGCCTTTTTAGTAGCAAAGCCCAATCTTCCCAAGATTTCTGCATTAACGGATTACAACCCTAAGACACCGCTGCGTATCTATACGGCAGACAAAGTTTTAATTGGTGAGTTTGGAGAGGAGCGTCGCAAGGTAATCCCCTTAAATGAAATTCCGCAAAGCATGCGCAATGCCGTTTTAGCGATTGAGGATGATCGCTTTTACTCACATGGTGGCGTGGACTACATCGGAATTTTGCGGGCTGCAGCAACCAATTTGCGCGGCCACCTCTCGCAGGGTGCCTCAACCATCACGATGCAGGTGGCACGTAACTTCTTCCTAAGTAATGAAAAAACCTTCAGTCGCAAAATATATGAAGTACTGCTTGCTTGGGAAATTGAGTCTCAGTTAACCAAAGACAAAATTCTGGAAATTTATATGAACCAGATTTTCTTAGGTCAGAGGGCTTACGGTTTTTCCAGCGCAGCGCAGATTTACTTTGGTAAAGAACTAAAAGACATCACGATTGCTGAGTCAGCTATGCTGGCTGGTTTGCCAAAAGCACCATCAGCCTACAACCCGGTCAGCAACTTCCGCCGTGCCAAGATTCGTCAAGAGTACATTCTTCAGCGCATGCGCGATCTAGGCTACATCACCCCGGAAGATTATCAAAAGGCGATGATTGAGGAATTGCATATTCGTGGCTTGGGCAATGAATTCGCAGTACGTGCTGATTTTCCTGCTGAGATGGTACGTCAATTGCTTTTCACCCAATATGGTGAGGCAATCTATTCGCAGGGGATCGACGTCTACACCACCATCCTCAAGGCCGATCAAGACGCTGCTTATAAAGCAGTCCGCCGTGGTATTTTTGAATACGATTTACGTCACGCTTATCGTGGCCCAGAAGGTTTTATCGATCTTCCTGAAGACACAGTGAAGCGCCAGCGTGCAATTGACGAAGCCCTGCTTGCTTACCCACAGTTAGATGATCTGCAGTCCGGTGTTGTACTAGACGTTAAGCCAAAAGAAATGCAAGTCATGATTGCTACTGGAGACACTATCACTATTAAAGGGGAGGGAATGAAATTGGCATCCGCTTCCCTCACCGATAGCACCCAACCCAAGAAACGTTTGCGTCCTGGTGCAGTAGTGCGACTGTTGTCTGATGGAGGGGTTTGGAAATTAGCACAGCTGCCGCAAGTTGAGGCTGCTTTTGTGTCCATGAATGCTGAGACGGGCGCGATCCTGTCATTGGTGGGTGGTTTTGATTTCCGTCGCAATCAGTTCAATCACGTCACTCAAGCCTTACGTCAGCCTGGCTCATCTTTTAAGCCGTTTATTTATGCTGCAGCCATTGAAAAAGGTTTCACCCCCAGTACGATGGTGAACGATGCGCCACTGTCAATCGGAAGTATGGAAACAGGTAGCCAAGCTTGGCAACCAAAAAACTACGATGGTAAGTATGACGGCATGATGCGTTTGCGTAATGCTTTAGCTAAATCGAAGAACTTGGTTTCAGTTCGCATCATTCGCGCTATTGGGCCTTCATATGCACAAGAATATATTCAGCGTTTTGGTTTTGAACCAGAGAAGCATCCCCCTTATTTAACAATGGCATTGGGTGCGGGCTCTGTAACCCCATTGCAAATGGCTTCTGCATATAGCGTGTTTGCTAATGGCGGCTACCGTGTAGACCCATTTTTAATTGACAAGATGGTGGACTCCAAAGGCACCGTTATGTTTGAAGCGAAGCCTACTCGTTCTGGCGAAGATGCGCCTCGTGTTCTTGATGCGCGTACAGCCTTTGTCATGGATAGCATGTTGCAAGAAGTCACAAAGTCTGGCACCGCAGCCTCAGCACGCGGCAAGTTAGGCCGCAGTGACATCGCCGGTAAAACTGGAACTACTAACGATTCCCATGATGCTTGGTTTGCTGGCTACAGCCCTAAAGTGGTGGCGATTGCCTGGATTGGTTTTGATAAGCCTGCAAGCTTAGGTGATCGGGAAACGGGTGGCGGACTTGCTTTACCGATGTGGATTTCTTATATGTCGACCGCATTGAAAGATAGTCCGCAGATATCACGTGAAGTGCCGAGTGGGGTTACTCAAGTGGACGGTGACTGGTTTATTCCAGAATTCTCCAACAATGGCGGTGTGCGCGAACTGCAATAGTTCGTCTCTAGCATGGCACGGCAAGCTCGCACAGTAATACCAGGTCAAGCGATGCATGTGATGGTCCGCGGTAATAATCGCGAAACATTATTTTTTGGCGACACAGATCGGCGTGCTTATTTGGAGTGGTTGCGCGAAGCCGCAAGGCAGTTTGGCTGCGCAGTTCATGCCTTTGCATTGATGCCTAACCATGTGCATTTACTCATGACGCCCCAAAGCGAAGATTCGCTTGCAAAGACCATGCAATCTCTTGGACGTCGTTATGCTCAATACTTCAATCAGCAGCACCATCGATCCGGAACTATTTGGGAAGGTAGATACCGCTCATCTCTCATCGATCCAGATTATTTTCTGCGCTGCCAGCGTTATATAGAGCTCAACCCTGTCAGAGCTGGATACGAATCTAATCCTCAAAGCTCTAGTTGGACTAGCTTTGCAACCCATATAGGGGGCAACGCAGAGCCTTGGTTGGTAGACCACCCTTACTTTTGGAAGTTGGGTAATACCCCTTTTGAAAGGCAGATGAGTTGGTCTAACTTCGTTAAAGAGGGTGCACCTCATTGGGAGGATCGCCAAATCACAGAATCTTTGATTCGATCAAAACCCTGGGTGAGTGATATTTATGCAAAAAAACTCTTTAAAGACACGCCCGAACTTACCTTAATTCGCCATCGTGGACGCCCTAGAAAAATAATTACAGCAAATTCAATAACTTAAGAAGCTTACAAATTCTCTAAAACATCAATAGGGTCTTGAATCTCGCGACTCTGTCCCCATATATAGAATACATATTGGTGCGACATCTAAATAAATGGGACAGACTCATTTTATTTCTATTGCATCAGTATGGGTATTCACCTATATTTGATCCTCCAAAAGTAATCAGGCCTTTGTCGCCCCTCGGAAATACTATGACTACACAATTAAATTCAAATCTTCGCCCAATCGCTCACGGTTTATATGACCCTGCTAATGAGCATGACGCATGCGGCGTAGGATTCGTTGCGCACATCAAAGGAAAAAAATCCCATGAGATCGTTTCGCAGGGTTTACAGATTCTGGAGAATCTAGATCACCGTGGAGCGGTTGGTGCCGATCCTTTAATGGGAGATGGTGCTGGCATCTTGATCCAGATTCCAGATACTTTGTATCGCGAAGAAATGGCTAAGCAAGGCGTGACATTGCCACCATTAGGTGAGTATGGCGTTGGTATGATTTTCTTGCCAAAAGAACATGCTTCACGTTTGGCATGCGAGCAAGAATTAGAGCGCACCGTGCGCTTGGAAGGCCAAGTTGTTTTAGGTTGGAGAGATGTTCCGGTAGATGTGAAATTACCGATGTCTCCTACAGTGCAGATGACTGAGCCATTTATTCGTCAAATTTTCATTGGCCGCGGTCGTGACATCATGACAACAGACGCGCTTGAACGGAAGTTATATGTCATTCGCAAAACTGCAAGTCATGCAATTCAAGATTTACATTTGAAGCATGGCAAAGAATATTTCGTTGCTTCAATGTCTGCTAGAACCATTGTTTATAAGGGTTTGCTGTTAGCGAACCAAGTGGGCGCCTATTACCAAGACTTGCAAGATAAGCGCACTGTATCTGCACTTGCTTTAGTACATCAACGTTTCTCTACCAATACTTTCCCTGCTTGGGAATTGGCTCATCCGTATCGCATGATTGCACATAACGGTGAGATCAATACTGTTAAAGGTAACGTTAATTGGGTGAATGCACGTGAGGGCGCAATTAGCTCCCCAGTACTTGGTGACGACTTACAAAAACTCTGGCCTTTAATTTATCCAGGCCAATCAGACACTGCTTGTTTTGATAACTGTTTAGAGTTGTTGGTAATGTCTGGCTATCCATTGGCCCAAGCCATGATGATGATGATTCCTGAGGCGTGGGAACAGCATGCATTGATGGATGACAATCGCCGTGCTTTCTATGAATACCATGCGGCCATGATGGAGCCCTGGGATGGTCCTGCAGCAATGGCATTTACTGATGGTCGTCAAATCGGCGCAACTTTGGATCGCAATGGATTGCGTCCAGCACGTTACTACGTCACCGATGATGATTTAGTCATCATGGGTTCTGAAGCTGGCGTTTTACCTATTCCTGAAAGCAAGATCGTTCAAAAATGGCGTTTGCAACCAGGCAAGATGTTCATGATCGACATGGAGCAAGGCCGCATCATTGATGACGTTGAACTCAAGAATGCGGTTTCTAAGGCCAAGCCATATAAGAGCTGGATCGATGCAGTTCGTGTGAAGTTAGATGAAGTTGATGCCAGCAAGGCAGACTTGATTGACGAGAAAATGACGATTCGTCCGGCGGCCAAATTATTAGATCGCCAACAAGCCTTCGGTTACACACAGGAAGACATTAAATTCCTGATGGCCCCAATGGCCACGAATGGTGAGGAGGCTATTGGTTCCATGGGGAATGACAGCCCATTGGCTGTTCTTTCTAATAAGAACAAGCCGCTCTACAACTACTTCAAGCAATTATTTGCTCAGGTTACGAATCCTCCAATCGATCCGATTCGCGAGAATATGGTCATGTCATTAGTGTCATTCATCGGTCCAAAGCCGAATTTGTTAGACACCAACAATATCAATCCACCAATGCGCTTGGAAGTCAGTCAGCCGATTTTGGATTTTGATGACATCACCAAGATTCGTCATATTGGACATTACACCAACGGCAAGTTCCGTTCTTATGAGTTAGATATTTGCTATCCAGCAGCATGGGGTAAAGCAGGTATTGAGGCACGCTTAGCTTCTTTATGTGCTGAAGCGGCAGATGCTGTGCGTTCTGGTTACAACATTTTGATTGTGAGCGATCGTCAAGTTGATGAGAAGCACGTGGCTATTCCTGCTCTGTTGGCTACTTCCGCAATCCACCAACATTTAGTGCAAAAAGGTTTGCGTACTAGCGTTGGTTTGGTAGTTGAAACTGGTAGCGCACGTGAGACACATCACTTTGCTCTCCTTGCTGGCTATGGTGCAGAAGCTATTCATCCGTACCTTGCTATGGAAACTTTGGCTGAAATGGCTAAAGGTTTATCCGGTGATTTGTCCGCTGAAAAAGCAGTGAAGAACTTCGTTAAGGCCATTGGTAAGGGCTTGCAAAAAGTCATGTCCAAAATGGGCATTTCCACTTATATGTCTTACACCGGTTCACAGATTTTTGAAGCAATTGGTTTAAATCACGACATCATCGATCAATACTTCAAAGGCACTCCATCAAACGTAGGCGGTATTGGTGTATTTGAAGTAGCTGAAGAAGCCTTGCGCATGCATACATCTGCATTTGGTAACGATCCAGTCTTGACCAATATGCTCGATGCTGGTGGTGAATATGCTTTCCGTGTTCGTGGTGAGAACCATATGTGGACTCCAGATACGATCGCGAAGTTACAGCACTCGACGCGTATTGGTGCGGAGAAGGGCTATCAGACTTATAAAGAGTACGCCAACATCATTAATGATCAAACTAAGCGCCAAATGACTTTGCGTGGTTTGTTTGAATTCAAGATTGATCCAGCTAAAGCGATTCCATTGGATGAAGTGGAGTCTGCCAAAGAAATCGTCAAACGTTTTGCAACGGGCGCGATGTCTTTAGGTTCTATCTCTACCGAAGCACACGCTACTTTGGCGATTGCCATGAACCGTATTGGCGGCAAGTCTAATACTGGAGAAGGCGGTGAAGATCCAAACCGTTATGTGAATGAGCTCAAAGGCATTCCAATCAAGAAGGGCGAGACTTTAGCCAGCATCTTGGGTAGTGATGTTGTTGAAGCCAATATTCCATTGTTGGACGGTGACTCATTACGCTCCAAGATTAAGCAGGTTGCTTCAGGTCGCTTTGGTGTGACTACTGAATATTTACGCTCTGCTGATCAGATTCAGATCAAGATGGCGCAAGGTGCTAAGCCTGGTGAAGGTGGTCAATTGCCTGGTGGAAAAGTTTCTGACTACATCGGTAAGTTGCGTTTCTCAGTGCCGGGTGTTGGTTTGATTTCTCCTCCTCCGCACCATGACATTTACTCCATTGAAGATATCGCACAATTGATTCATGACTTGAAGAATGTGAATCCAAAAGCTGACGTTTCAGTGAAGTTGGTATCTGAGGTTGGTGTTGGTACGGTTGCTGCTGGTGTTGCTAAGGCAAAGGCTGATCACGTGGTGATCGCTGGTCATGATGGCGGTACTGGCGCATCTCCATTGTCTTCAATCAAGCATGCTGGCTCCCCATGGGAACTCGGTTTGGCGGAAACGCAGCAAACATTAGTTCTAAATGGTTTGCGTAGTCGTATTCGTGTTCAGGCTGATGGTCAAATGAAAACGGGTCGTGACGTAGTGATTGGTGCTCTATTGGGCGCTGATGAGTTTGGTTTTGCGACCGCTCCATTGGTGGTTGAGGGTTGCATCATGATGCGTAAGTGTCATTTGAATACCTGCCCAGTTGGTGTTGCTACACAAGACCCAGAATTGCGTAAGAAATTCTCAGGCAAGCCAGAGCACGTTGTGAACTTCTTCTTCTTTATCGCAGAAGAAGCTCGCGAGATCATGGCGCAATTGGGTATTCGTAAGTTTGATGACTTAATTGGCCGCGTTGATTTGTTAGATACCCGCAAAGGTATTGAGAACTGGAAAGTACACGGCTTGGATTTCAGCAAGATTTTTGCTGAGCCGCAAGTTGCTGCCGAAGTTCCACGTTACCAAGTGCTGACACAAGACCATGGTTTGGCTAATGCACTAGACAATATCTTGATAGAGAAGAGTGAGCCTGCATTAGAGCGTGGTGAAAAGGTTTCCTTCATTGTTCCTGTGAAGAACGTAAATCGGACTGTTGGCGCAATGCTCTCCGGCGAAGTTGCACAGCGTTATGGTCATGCAGGTTTGCCTGATGACACGATTCATATTCAATTGAATGGTACTGCTGGTCAAAGCTTCGCGGCCTTCTTGGCGCGCGGCATCACTTTAGATCTAGTGGGAGATGGCAATGACTATGTCGGTAAAGGCCTATCAGGTGGTCGTGTAATTGTTCGTGCTCCCCATGAGTTCCGCGGTGATACAGCGAAGAACATCATTGTTGGTAATACCGTTCTCTACGGTGCGATTGCAGGCGAAGCATTCTTCAATGGTGTAGCTGGGGAGCGTTTTGCTGTTCGTAACTCTGGCGCAACTACTGTTGTTGAGGGTACTGGGGACCATGGTTGCGAGTACATGACCGGTGGAACCGTCGTTGTATTGGGCGCTACAGGCCGTAACTTCGCTGCGGGTATGAGCGGTGGTATTGCTTATGTTTACGACGAAGATGGATTATTTGATAAGCGTTGCAATACCAGCATGGCTACCTTGGAAAAAGTACTTCCATCTGCTGAGCAAATTGCCAAGATGCCGAAATCTGAGTGGCACGCCCCAGTTGATGTCAAAGATGGCGGCGAGCGCGTGACTGATGAGCAAATTTTGAAGGGCTTGATTGAGCGTCATTTCCGTCACACTGGCTCTGAGCGTGCAAAAGCGATCTTGGCTGACTGGGAAAACGCCCGTGGTCGTTTTGTGAAGGTTCTCCCAACTGAGTACAAACGTGCTCTAGGTGAGTTATGGGAAAAAGCCCAGAACAAAACTGTTGCAGCTTAAGTCACTCAATTAAACAGATAGATATTAAGAAAAGATACTAAGGATTCGATATGGGTAAGGTCACTGGATTTATGGAGTTTGAGCGCGTTGATGAGACGTACGAAGTACCGGTTAAGCGCCTCCATCATTACAAAGAATTTGTTGCTGCGTTAACTGATGAAGAAGCTAAAGTTCAAGGTGCACGTTGTATGGATTGCGGCATTCCGTTTTGCAATAGCGGCTGTCCAGTGAATAACATCATTCCTGACTTTAATGACTTGGTATTTCAGAATGACTGGAAGAATGCATTGGATGTTTTGCAATCAACCAATAACTTCCCAGAATTCACTGGCCGTATCTGTCCGGCGCCTTGTGAAGCTGCTTGTACTTTGGGCATTAACAGCACTGCAGTAGGTATCAAATCTATTGAGCACGCCATTATCGATAAGGGTTGGGAGAGTGGTTGGGTTAAGCCTCAACCATCCAAGACCAAGACTGGCAAAAAGGTAGCGGTTGTTGGCGGCGGACCTGCGGGTATGGCGGCTGCGCAGCAATTGGCTCGGGTTGGTCATGATGTAACCGTATTTGAAAAGAACGATCGTGTTGGTGGCTTACTGCGTTATGGCATCCCTGATTTCAAAATGGAAAAATGGTTGATTGATCGTCGTGTCGAGCAGATGCAGGCTGAAGGCGTCAAGTTTGAGACAGGTGTATTCGTTGGCAAAGAAGCGGTTGGTATAGAAGTAAAAAATTACTCTACTAAAACTGTTTCACCAGAGCAGTTGATGAAAGATTTTGATGCGGTAGTGATTACTGGTGGCGCAGAGCAACCACGAGATTTGCCAGTACCAGGCCGTGAGTTGGCTGGCGTGCACTATGCATTGGAATTCTTGATTCCACAAAATAAAGAAAATGCTGGTGACTTTAAAAATGAAATCCGTGCAACCGATAAACATGTAGTGGTTATCGGTGGTGGTGATACAGGTTCAGATTGTGTTGGCACCTCAAACCGTCACGGCGCAACGAAGATTACTCAGTTTGAGTTACTCCCGCAGCCACCGGAAGTAGAGAACAAGCCATTGGTCTGGCCATATTGGCCAACGAAGTTACGCACATCCTCATCTCATGAAGAGGGTTGCGAGCGCGACTGGTCTGTTGGAACTAAGCGTTTTGAAGGCAAAAACGGCAAAGTCGAGAAACTCATTGGTGTGCGTTTGGAGTGGAAAGACGGCAAGATGTCAGAAGTGCCAAACTCTGAATTTGAGATCAAAGCAGATTTAGTGCTTTTGGCTATGGGATTTGTCTCCCCAGTACAACAAGTATTGAATGCATTTGGCGTGGATAAAGATGCTCGCGGTAATGCAAAAGCGACAGAAGATGGCCAAAATGCTTATCAAACTAACGTTCCAAAGGTATTTGCTGCGGGTGATATGCGTCGCGGACAGTCTTTGGTGGTCTGGGCAATTCGCGAAGGACGCCAGTGCGCCCGTTCAGTAGACGAGTATTTAATGGGGTCTTCTGTTTTACCTCGATAATATCGAGGATATGAACAGTGGTCAGCCAAACTCCTTGGATGTAAGCAAGCAAGCTGCAGGTGAAGTTGTCGTCTCTATCAAGGACGTCGACTTTTCCTATGCCCCGGGAGAGCGGCAAATTTTGTCCGGACTCAATATGGAGTTTCGGCGTGGTCAAGTAGTGGCAGTGATGGGTGGTTCTGGTTGCGGTAAGACCACCATTCTGCGTTTAATTGGTGGTCAATTTACCGCCCAATCTGGACAAGTGCTGTTTGAAGGTCAAGACATTGGCAAGATGACTGGCGCTGAGTTGATGGCAGCCCGGCGTCGCATGGGAATGTTATTTCAGTTTGGCGCCTTGTTCACCGACCTCAGCGTTTTTGAAAACGTTGCCTTTCCCCTGCGTGAACACACAAACCTCAGTGAAGAATTATTGCGTTCACTAGTGTTGATGAAGCTCAATGCTGTTGGTTTACGTGGGGCGCGTGACTTAATGCCTGCACAAATTTCCGGTGGTATGGCAAGGCGAGTTGCCCTTGCTAGAGCGATTGCATTGGATCCGCCGCTCATCATGTATGACGAGCCATTTGCTGGTCTTGATCCTATTTCATTGGGTATCACTGCGCGCTTAATTCGTGACCTTAATAATGCCCTGGGAGCCACGAGTTTATTGGTGACGCACGATGTTGAGGAGACTTTTGCGATTGCTGATTATGTTTACTTTATCGCCAACGGCCGTATTGGTGCAGAGGGAACACCTGAGGAGTTGAGTCGCTCTACAGATCCTTTCGTTAGGCAATTTTTAGATGCTGCTCCAGATGGTCCTGTGCCTTTCCACTACCCTGGCATGAGCCTTGAAGAAGATTTTGGGGTGGGTGCCTAATGACTGCGCTTCTCAATCTATTTGGCGACCTTGGGTTTTTTGTTCGCCGTAATTTAAGTAGTCTTGGTTTGGCTGCACGCATGTTTGTCGCAGTGATTGTGCGCTCAGGATTCTTGCTGAAAAGACCGCGTTTAGTCATTGATCAAATTTTATTTGTCGGTAATCACTCTTTTGTCATCATTGCGGTATCAGGATTATTTGTTGGCTTCGTACTTGGTTTGCAGGGGTACTACACCCTGAACCGCTATGGTTCAGAACAAGCACTGGGTTTATTGGTTGCCCTCTCGTTAACGCGTGAATTAGGCCCTGTCATTACTGCTTTGTTATTCGCTGGTAGGGCCGGTACTTCTTTAACAGCAGAGATTGGTTTAATGAAGGCCGGCGAACAATTGACCGCTATGGAAATGATGGCAGTGGATCCGCTGGGTCGTGTCATTGCACCCCGTCTCTGGGCGGGCATTATTTCAATGCCCATCTTGGCAACAATCTTTACAGCAGTGGGTGTATTGGGCGGCTATCTCGTTGGTGTGCCACTCATTGGGGTAGATTCCGGCGCCTTTTGGTCCCAGATGCAGGGTGGAGTCGATCTGTTTTCTGACATTGGCAACGGCCTCATTAAAAGTATGGTGTTTGGTGTCGCTGTGACCTTTATTGCGCTCTATCAAGGCTATGAATCTAAACCTACGCCTGAAGGTGTTTCGCAAGCGACTACCCGTACGGTGGTGATCTCTTCCTTATCGGTTTTAGCATTAGATTTCTTGCTAACCGCGATGATGTTTTCTAATTAGAAAGAATAAACTGGGGCTCTTATGAGAAAAAGTGCAATTGATGTTTGGGTTGGAATTTTTGTTGCCATTGGTTTGCTGGCAGCATTATTCCTCGCACTGAAGGTTGGCAATATGAATGCAGTGTCATTTGCCCCCACTTACAAAATTTCTGCACGCTTTGACAATATTGGCGGTCTAAAGCCTCGCGCACCTGTGAAAAGCGCTGGTGTAGTAGTTGGCAGAATTGCAAATATCTCTTTTGATGACAAAACCTATCAAGCTACAGTGGTGATGACTATTGAAGATTCTTATAAATTTCCAAAGGATTCATCTGCTAAGATTTTAACTTCAGGTTTATTGGGTGAGCAGTACATTGGGCTTGAAGCGGGTGGCTCTGATGATATGTTGACTAATGGAGAGAAGATTTCTCAAACCCAATCAGCGATTGTTTTAGAAAATCTCATTAGCCAGTTCCTTTATAACAAAGCAGCAGATAGCGGACAAGAAAAGGGCGCAGCAAAATGATGTTGTCTGTTCTTTGCAAGCTCAAGAAAGTATTTTTACTGGGTTTGATCGTCAGCATGGTTGGCTGTGCATCGATTCCTGCGGGTGCAGAGCGCTCCCCTCAAGATCCTTGGGAGCCATTCAACCGCTCGGTATTTGAATTTAACGAAGGCTTAGATGCTTATGTTCTAAAGCCGGTGGTTGCTGGCTATCGTTTTGTATTACCCGAATTTGTGCGTGATGGCATTTACAACTTCTTTAGTAATTACAGCGATATCTATACGGCTCTTTATAACTTATTGCAAGGTAAGCCAGGCGACGCTTTTAATGATCTCGTCCGGGTGTTTGTTAATACAACTATGGGCCTAGGCGGCCTAATAGATTTAGCTACCCCTGGTGGTCTTGAAAAGCATAAGGAAGATTGGGGTCAAACCTTGGGTGTTTGGGGCGTGCCCTCAGGGCCATACGTGGTTTTACCTTTCTTCGGCCCAAGCAATGTCCGCGATACCTTTGGTACCGCAGCTGACTTGGAGTCTGATTACTTGTTTAGATTGTTGCCAAACGTTGCCCTACGAAACAGCTTGACTGGTTTGCGTGTGGTGAATGCTCGTAATACTTATTACGAAGCAGGTGATTTGCTTGATGGTGCTGCAATTGATAAATACAGTTTTGTGCGGGATGCGTACATTCAAAGACGGGCATATCAAATTAATGAGGGTCGCGATGATGAAGACTCTCCCATACCTGTTTACGAGAATCCATACCAATAAGACGCAAAAACAAGCAACAGGCAACTAGCAACATAGTTTGATGTGAATAAAATAGGCTTCAATTTAGATAAAGATGGTGGCAGGAATATGAAAAGCTTTAAACAAATCTTCAGTTTTATTTTTGCAGGCCTATTGCTCTCTGCCAGCACTGTGTTTGCTCAAACACCTGATCAATCAACCCCTCCGGACGCTCTAATTAAGATGGTGGTTACTGAGGTGATGGCAGCAGTTAAATCTGATCCCGATATTCAAAAAGGGAATATTCCCAAGATTGTGGATTTAGTTGAAAAGAAAATTGTTCCATATACCGATATGCGGCGTACTACGGAAATGGCAATGGGGCCCAATTGGAAAAAGGCCTCGCCTGAGCAACAAGCTCAACTGACCACTGAGTTTAAAAATCTACTCATTCGTACTTATTCTGGTGCACTGAGCCAATTGCGTGATCAGACTGTGCAATTTAAGGCCTTACGTGCGGCACCAGACGATAAAGAAGTGGTTGTGAAGACAGTGGTGCTTGGTCGTGGCGATCCAGTTCCTTTGGATTACCGCCTGGAGAAAACAGCCAATGGCTGGAAGGTATACGACATGAACATCATGGGGGTTTGGTTGGTTGAGGCTTATCGCAATCAATTCTCCAATCAAATCAGTCAAAACGGTATTGAGGGTCTGGTGAAGTTCTTGCAAGATCGTAATAAACAATTAGCCACTGCTAAGCCTGCTAATTAATTGTTAAGCGCCCATATCATGCCTTTTCTTTTGCCAAAAATGATTACGCAAGCAAATGCTTTGCAGCTGCAAAAAGAAGGCTTGTTAAATATCCCAAATTTGCGCTCGATAGATTGCTCAGAATTAAAAGACTTTGATTCGACGGTATTAACGGTATTGTTGGCGTGGCAGAACAAGCTCAAGTCTGAGGGGCAATCTATTGCCGTAGAGCATGCGCCAGAAAAGTTAAAAGTTTTAGCTGGGGTTTATGGTGTTGCTGCATTGCTAGGTTTGTAATGGCGATGCATTCTGCAATATCGATTCAGAATATATCTAAACAGTACGGAGCGCTCCAAGCTTTAGATGATGTTTCTCTGATTATTGAGCCTGGAGAATTTTTTGGTTTGCTGGGGCCGAACGGCGCTGGCAAGACAACATTAATTTCAATATTAGCTGGCTTAGTAAAGCCTAGCCATGGCCACGCAGCCATTATGGGCGCGGATGTGCAAAAGGGCTTTCGTGAAGCACGCCGCATGCTCGGAGTAGTTCCCCAGGAGTTAGTCTTCGACCCCTTTTTTACGGTTCGTGAGACATTGCGTTTTCAATCGGGCTACTTTGGTATACGGAATAACGATGCGTGGATCGACGAGATTATCGGTAATCTTGATCTCACTTCTAAGGCCGATAGCAATATGCGCTCTTTATCTGGCGGTATGAAGCGTCGCGTGCTTGTTGCACAGGCTTTAGTGCATAGACCACCAGTCATTATTTTGGATGAGCCCACTGCTGGTGTAGATGTTGAGTTGCGTCAGTCGCTGTGGCAATTTATCAGCCGCTTAAATCAAGATGGTCATACGATTGTTTTGACTACGCATTATTTGGAAGAGGCTGAGGCTTTATGCCAGCGTATTGCCATGCTAAAACAGGGCAAGATTGTGGCGCTCGATACAACAGCAAATTTATTAAGCCGTTACGGATCTGTCAAAAAAGATGGTGAAGGTAAAACTGATTTAGAAGAGGTCTTCGTCAATATCATGTCTGGGGGTGCCCTATGAAGCATGGACTAAATAGGCCTGCTTTGGAATACGGCAGTGGCTTCCCAAATTTATTGTTTAAGGAAGTAAAGCGCTTTTATAAGGTGGCCTTTCAGACAGTGGCTGCGCCAGTTCTCACGGCCGTGCTCTATCTGATGATCTTTGGACATGTGCTTGAGGGCAGAGAAGTGTATGGCCGCTTAAGTTATACCGCTTTTTTAATTCCTGGCTTAGTGATGATGAGCGTTTTGCAAAACGCTTTTGCAAATACTTCCTCTTCTTTGATTCAGTCAAAAGTCACGGGCAATTTAGTATTCGTTTTATTGGCCCCCTTAAGTCATTTGGAGTTTTACGCTGCTTACATACTGGCAGCGGTATTTCGAGGTATTGTGGTTGGTCTGGGCGTCTTAATTATTACTGCCTACTTTGCATTCCCAGCACTTGAATATCCATTGTGGATTTTGGTATTTGCTTTCTTGGGTGCTGCGATTTTAGGAAGTCTTGGCTTAATTGCTGGTATCTGGGCAGATAAATACGATCAATTAGCTGCCTTTCAGAACTTCATCATCATGCCTGCAACGATGTTATCGGGTGTCTTCTACTCCATTCACTCTTTGCCGCCAGCCTGGCAGGTGGTATCCCACTTCAACCCTTTCTTTTATATGATTGACGGCTTCCGCTATGGATTCTTTGGAGTTTCAGATAACTCCCCTTGGAGTAGCCTGGTAATCGTGTTCTGTTTTTTTGTAGCGGTGTCAGTGATTGCTTTGCGCTTGCTTCAAAAGGGCTATAAGCTGCGTTATTAATTGTTTACACCCTGGTTTATTAGGAGAAGAAATGCTACCCACCCCAGAACAAATTGAAGGCTATATCAAGCAGGGTATTAACTGCACTCATATCCAGGTTGAGGGTGATGGGCAGCACTTTTTTGCCACTATAGTGAGCCCTGAGTTCGAAGGCAAACGTTTAGTACAACGTCACCAATTGGTATATGGCGCAATGGGCGATCGCATGAAAGCAGAGGTTCATGCTTTATCGATGAAGGTGTTCACGCCCGAAGAGTTTACGCAAAATTCAGCAACATAAAAACGCATCATTACTGATTGCACATTAATTACTAAGTTTTCACTGGAATCGTTTCATGGATAAATTACGAATGGTTGGCGGCACACCCCTCAAAGGTGAGGTAGTGATTGCTGGCGCTAAGAATGCTGCTTTGCCAATTCTGTGTGCTTGTCTGTTGACCGATCAACCAGTGGTATTGCGTAACGTTCCTGATTTGCAGGATGTACGCACCATGCTCAAACTTCTGCAAGAGATTGGTGTGACGGTAGACTTTCCAAGCGCTAATGATCGTAGTCATATGGTGTTAAGTGCGGCTGTTATTAAGAGTTCAGAAGCCACGTATGAAATGGTAAAGACTATGCGCGCCTCCATCTTGGTGCTTGGTCCTTTGCTAGCCAGAATGCATAGCGCTAAGGTTTCATTGCCAGGTGGATGCGCTATTGGCGCACGTCCAGTAGATCAGCACATCAAAGGTTTGAAAGCAATGGGCGCTGCTATCAAGATTAAGAGTGGCTATATCCAGGCAGAAACAAAGCCACAATCTGAACGATTGAAGGGCGCCTCCATCTTGACCGACATGATCACCGTAACCGGTACTGAGAATTTATTGATGGCCGCCACTTTGGCATCTGGTACTACGGTTTTAGAAAATGCTGCGCGCGAGCCTGAAGTAGGTGACTTGGCGGAATTGTTAGTAAAGATGGGCGCAAAAATTTCAGGAATTGGCAGTGATCGTTTGGTGATCGAGGGAGTTGAAAAACTGCACGGCGCAGAACATTCAGTGATTCCAGATCGTATTGAGGCAGGAACATTTTTGTGCGCAGTGGCTGTCACTGGCGGAGAGATCACTGTTAAGCATTGTCGTCCCGATACTTTGGATGCTGTCATCGTGAAGTTAAAAGAAGCTGGTCTGCAAATGGAAATTGGCCCTGATTGGATCAAGGCATCAATGCAGGGTCGTCCAAAAGCGGTTAATTTCCGTACTTCTGAGTACCCCGCCTTCCCAACCGATATGCAAGCGCAGCTGATGACCGTCAATGCAATCGCATCCGGTAATTCCACTATTACCGAAACCATTTTTGAGAACCGCTTCATGCATGTTCAGGAGCTCAATCGTTTGGGTGCAGATATTGCCATTGAAGGTAATACTGCAATTGCTCAAGGGGTGGAAAAGCTCTCAGGTGCAATTGTGATGGCGACCGATCTTCGAGCCTCGGCCAGCTTGGTGATTGCTGGATTGGCTGCTCAGGGCGAAACCCAAGTGGATCGTATTTACCATTTGGATCGCGGCTATGACCGCATGGAACATAAGTTAACCCTCTTGGGCGCCAATATTGAGCGCGTAAAGTAAGGCTGATGGATAATTAGTCCATGAAATTGACTTTAGCGCTCTCCAAAGGGCGTATCTTCGAAGAAACTGCAGAGATCTTATCCAAGGTCGGTATTGTGCCGTTGGAGGATCCTGAAAAGTCCCGCAAACTCATTATTGAGACTACCAACCCCGATGTTCGTTTGATTATTGTCCGTGCATCGGATGTGCCAACTTACGTGCAATTTGGCGGTGCCGATTTTGGAGTAGCTGGATTAGATGTGTTGATGGAAAAAGGCACTGATGGTTTGTATGTGCCTTATGACTTAGATATTGCTAAGTGCCGTATGTCTGTGGCAGTTCGCGAAGGCTTTGATTACGCTGCGGCTGTAAAGCAGGGCTCACGCTTAAAAGTAGCTACGAAGTATGTCAATTGCGCTCGTGATCACTTCGCAAATAAAGGCGTTCACATTGATACGATTCAACTCTATGGTTCGATGGAGCTTGCTCCTTTAGTCGGCTTAGCAGATGCTATTGTGGATTTAGTATCTACTGGGAATACGCTCAAGGCTAATGGCTTGGTTGAGGTAGAGCCAATCGCTGATATCAGTGCACGTTTGGTAGTGAACCAAGCTTCTTATAAGCGTAAGCGTGCTCAGTTACAGCCTATTTTTGAGTTACTGAAGTAATCAGTAGCTAGATGATCAGAAGTATTTAATCCATGTCTTCAAACGTTAACGTTAAACGCCTCAACAGTAAGGATGTCGGCTTCAGGGAAACTCTGTTGTCTAGTCTTTCTTTGCCGATGGCTGACGATGAAGCAATTGATTCTGCTGTAGTCAAGATCCTGGCGGCAGTCAAAGATAAGGGTGATGAGGCGGTCCTGGGTTTTACAAAACAATTTGATCGTTTAAATATTGCCAATGTTTCTGATCTAGAAATTCCTCACAAGGACTTAGAGTTAGCCTATAACTCTTTATCTATAGAGCAAAAAAATGCATTGGATATTGCTGCGCAAAGAGTGCGCGCGTATCACGAGCATCAAAAGATTGAAGCCGGCTGTCATTCTTGGGAGTACGAAGAGAAGGATGGAACTCGCTTAGGTCAAAAAGTCACACCACTAGATCGTGTTGGTATTTATGTGCCGGGCGGTAAGGCTGCTTACCCTTCTTCAGTGTTGATGAACGCCATTCCTGCAAAGGTGGCTGGTGTTGCCGAGGTCATTATGGTCGTGCCTACACCAGATGGTGCACGCAATCCCTTGGTTTTGGCGGCAGCTTATCTAGCTGGTGTAGATCGCGTCTTTACGATTGGCGGCGCCCAAGCTGTAGGGGCTTTAGCCTATGGAACCAAAACCATTCCTTCGGTCGACAAAATTGTTGGCCCTGGCAATGCCTATGTAGCTGCAGCTAAACGCAGAGTATTTGGTATTGTCGGTATCGATATGATTGCTGGCCCTTCCGAAATCTTGGTGCTCTGCGATGGTTCGAGTAATCCGGATTGGATAGCGATGGATTTGTTCTCACAGGCTGAGCACGATGAGCAAGCGCAATCGATCTTGCTTTGTCCGGATGCTGCTTACATTGAGCAAGTACAAGCAAGCATTGATAAGCTTCTGCCGGAAATGCCAAGGGCGAAAGTGATTGAAGCGTCTCTCACCAATCGCGCCTTACTGATTCAGGTAGAAGATATGTCTGAGGCTTGCGAGATTGCTAATGCGATTGCAGCTGAGCACTTAGAGATCTGTGCTGTTGATCCACGTAAGTGGGCCGAGCAAATTCGTCATGCTGGCGCCATCTTTATGGGCAACTACACTAGCGAGTCTCTCGGCGATTATTGCGCTGGACCAAACCACGTATTGCCAACAGCTCGTACTGCACGTTTTTCATCACCATTGGGTGTTTACGACTTTATCAAGCGTTCTAGCATGATTGAAGTCAGCGAAGTGGGCGCGCAAACCTTAGGCTCTGTAGCCAGTACGCTAGCTCACGGTGAAGGCTTGCAAGCCCATGCCCGCGCAGCCGAGATGCGCTTGAAGAAGTAAAAAGAATTTACTTCTTAAAAAATTAATTCAGAATTTCTTTTAAAGCGACGACTAGTTCGTCGCTTTGTTCATCTGTGCCAATGGTAATGCGTAAAAACTCATCTATCAGCGCAGATTTGAAATGACGCACGATGATGCCTCGATCACGCAAGGCTTGATAGAGCTTTACTCCAGCATGCTTTGGATGACGAGTGAAAATAAAGTTGGCGGTTGAAGGTAGTGTTTCAAATCCCAAGGCGTTGAGCTGCTCAACTAACCGAGTGCGAGTTTGAATAACCTTGGCAGAAGTTTCTTCCAGATGCGCCTGATCTTCAATAGCTGCAATGGCCCCAGCTTGAGCAAGGCGGCCTAGTGGGTAAGAGTTAAAGCTATTCTTTACCCGCTCTAAACCTTCGATCAAATCAGGATGACCAACGGCGAAGCCAACTCGTAGGCCAGCTAAGGCGCGTGATTTGGAAAGGGTATGTACGGCTAGAAGATTTTCTGGACAGGCATTGCCGCGCAATAATGGAATGCAAGATTCAGTACCGTAATCAACGTAGGCTTCATCGATAACAACTACGGAGTCTTTATTGCGAGATAACAAAGCTTCGATTTCGGAGCGAGGAATAGATCTGCCGGTTGGAGCATTTGGGTTGGGGAAAATAACTCCACCATTGGGCACTTTGTAGTCAGCAGTATTAATCTCAAACTGATTACCCAGAGCTACAGTTTTATAGTCAATTCCGAAAAGTTTGCAGTACACCGGATAGAAGCTATAAGTGATATCAGGAAAATGCACAGGCTTGCTTTGTTTGAGCAATCCCGCAAAGACATGCGCCAATACTTCATCGGAGCCGTTACCCAAAAAGACTTGTTTTGGGTCTAAGCCATGTAATTTGGCGATGGCATTTTTAAGGGCGGTTCCTTCTGGATCTGGATAAAGGCGTAAATCCGCAGTATTTTGACTCTCAATTGCAGTAAGGGCCTTGGGCGATGGGCCATAAGGGCTCTCATTAGTGTTGAGTTTGACCAGCCGCTGCATTTGCGGTTGTTCCCCTGGAACATAAGGGGTTAATGTTTGAACAACAGGGCTCCAGAAACGGCTCATGAGGGTTCTCAGGTCAAAAATCAGGGTGAAAGTACTGCGCTAACGGTATTTAATTCTCTTCTAGGAATGATATTATGAGGCTTCAATCAACACTTCGCCTCGCGGCGCAATGAAGCATGCGGCAAGCCGACGTCACCCGAAACACTTCGGAAACCAAAATTCAGATTTCCATCAATTTAGATGGTACCGGTAAGGCTGAACTAGCCTCTGGGGTTCCTTTTCTCGATCACATGCTCGATCAAATTGCCCGTCACGGCATGATTGATCTCAAAGTGGTTGCCAATGGAGATACCCATATTGATGATCACCACACCGTTGAAGATGTAGGAATCACCTTAGGACAAGCTTTTGCTAAAGCGGTTGGTGATAAAGCGGGCATTACTCGCTATGGTCACTCCTATGTTCCTTTGGATGAAACCCTATCTCGTGTTGTGATCGATTTCTCTGGTCGCCCAGGCCTGGAATTTAACGTTCCATTCACCCGCGCTCGTGTTGGTGACTTTGACGTTGATCTCAGTATTGAGTTCTTCCGTGGTTTTGTGAATCACGCTGGCGTGACTTTACATATTGATAATTTGCGCGGCATTAATGCGCATCACCAAATTGAAACGGTGTTCAAAGCCTTTGGCCGCGCTTTGCGTATGGCTCTAGCTGTTGATCCTCGCGCTTCAGGTTCTATTCCCTCAACTAAAGGAAGTCTTTAATCTAGACTCCTCACAGTTGCTCAGAAGACAACAGTAGACAACAGGTAAATTTTGGCGCAAACCATTGCGATCGTCGATTATGGAATGGGCAACCTCCGTTCCGTGTATCAAGCCTTTCATCATGTTGCACCCGATGACAATGTCTTGATTGCGCATCAGCCAGATGAGATTCGCTCTGCTGATCGTGTCGTATTGCCCGGCCAAGGCGCTATGCCTGATTGCATGAAGCATTTACAAGAATCCGGGCTATTGGAGGCCTTATTAGAGGCGTCAAAAAGTAAGCCACTCTTGGGTGTTTGTGTGGGTGAGCAAATGCTTTTTGATCAAAGTGCAGAAGTCCGTGCCAGTGGCAGTGACCCATGGACGCCGTGCTTAGGCTTAATTCCGGGCGAAGTTCGCCGTTTTGATCTAGCCGGAAAAAAGCAGCCAGACGGTTCTGCTTATAAAGTGCCGCATATGGGCTGGAATCAAGTGCGTCAGGATAGCAAGCACCCACTTTGGGACGGCATACCGGATTTAACAAGCTTTTATTTCGTGCATAGCTACTATGTTGTACCGCAGCGCAATGAAGATATCGCTGGATCAACAGAATACGGTGATTGGTTTACTTCTGCCGTGGCGCAAGATAATATTTTTGCAACTCAATTTCACCCAGAAAAAAGTGCAGAATACGGTTTAAAGCTTTATAAAAATTTTGTTTCTTGGCAACCTTAATTTAATTACTCTTAGCTATGCTGCTGATTCCCGCAATTGATCTTAAAGACGGCCACTGTGTTCGACTCGAGCAAGGTGACATGGATAAAGCCACAGTTTTTTCTGAAGACCCGGGCGCGATGGCGGCACATTGGATTAGTAAAGGTGCGCGACGTTTGCATCTAGTAGATCTCAATGGCGCATTTGCGGGTAAGCTTAAAAATGAATCCGCCATTAAATCTATCCTCAAAGCAGTTGGCAATGAGATCCCCGTTCAATTAGGCGGTGGTATTCGTGATCTTGAAACCATTGAGCGTTTATTGGATGACGGTATTAGTACTGTCATTATTGGCACTGCAGCGGTGAAGAATCCAGGATTTGTACAAGATGCCTGCACAGCATTCCCAGGGCATGTCATGGTTGGCTTGGATGCGCGTGATGGCAAAGTAGCCACTGATGGCTGGAGCAAAATTACCGGTCACGAAGTCATCGACTTGGCAAAGAAGTTTGAAGATTGGGGCGTTGAGGCCATCATTTATACCGACATCGGTCGTGATGGCATGCTCAAAGGCGTGAACATTGATGCCACTGTAAAGCTTGCTCAGGCGATTCGTATTCCTGTGATTGCCAGTGGCGGCCTTTCAAATAATCACGATATTGATGCGCTCTGTAAAGCAGAAGAAGAAGGTGTGATGGGCGTGATTGCCGGTCGTTCAATTTATGCCGGCGATCTTGATCTAGCTGCTGCCCAAAAATATGCTGATGAACTAACGCTTAAATACAAAAAGAACATTCTCTAGTGTTAACCAAGCGAATTATTCCTTGCCTGGATGTTACTGCGGGACGCGTAGTTAAGGGTGTGAACTTTGTTGGTCTGCGTGATGCAGGAGACCCAGTCGAAATCGCAAAACGATACGATACGCAAGGCGCAGATGAACTGACTTTCCTAGACATTACAGCTACATCTGATGGCCGTGATCTCATATTGCACATCATTGAAGATGTGGCATCACAAGTATTTATTCCATTGACTGTTGGCGGCGGCGTACGTGCAGTTGCTGACGTACGACGCCTGCTCAATGCTGGCGCTGACAAAGTGAGTATGAATTCCTCAGCAGTTGCTAATCCTGATTTAGTGTCTGATGCAGCAGCCTACTATGGCTCCCAATGTATTGTGGTGGCGATCGATGCCAAGCAAACAGAGGCTGGTAACTGGGAAGTATTCACCCATGGCGGTAGAACGGCTACTGGCATGGATGTCGTGGAATGGGCCAAGGAAGTTGCCAAGCGTGGCGCTGGTGAAATCTTGTTAACCAGCATGAATCGCGATGGTAGCAAAGATGGTTTTGACTTATCTTTAACAGCTGCCGTTAGTGATGCGGTTTCTGTACCAGTGATTGCGTCCGGTGGCGTTGGTAATTTGCAGCATTTAGTGGATGGTATTACCAAGGGTCATGCAGATGCAGTATTAGCGGCCAGTATTTTTCACTATGGTGATTACACCGTTGGGCAGGCAAAAGAATATATGGCTGCTCAAGGAATTCCGGTTCGGATTTAGTCTGAGTGTTAAGCGCTAATCGCCATATGCGCAATAAAAGCAGAGCGATTCTCGCCAGCTGATTTAGCCTTCGCATCCAATCTTGCTAGCACTCTTTTTGGTAAAGAGATATTCACTCTTTCAATATCGTCGGATAGTAAAGCTGGGTCAATCTCGGCAATTGCCCAGATATATCCTTTAAGCTCTTTCTTTTTCTGAAGATCGGTAATGGAGCTGGGCTTGGGTATATCTTCACCAGCATCTAAGGCTGCTTCAATCCAAAGCTCAATTGCTTCTTTAGCATTTTCAATTGCCTCATCGATACCGCTGTCAGCGGCTGAGAAGCACCCTGGCATATCAGGAACAATGACTCCCCACGCCAACTTATCTCCACCCGGTTCAATTGCAATTGGATATTTCATAATGTGTTCTCTATTTAATTCCTGCTTGTTTCAGTAGCTTTTGGACTAATCCGATGCCTAGATCCTTTTTGGGGCGTGGAACGGTGATATGTCCATCTTTACGGGGGTGATTAAAAACATGATGAGAGCCTTTTGAGCCTCTCAATACCCATCCATCCTTTTCTAACGCCTTGATTAATTCTTTGCTATTCATCCACGAATTATAAATTTTATACACATCATACACACAAATAAGAGAAGTGTCCATGAGGTGGTGCTGGTTATTGCGACAAGCTCTACACACTACTTATTTGGTTTGCGCTTAACAATTCTGTCAAAATTGGACAAATGTCAGATACGAATAAAACTTCACCAAACGAAAACTTGCTAGACGCCGTCACATGGAACGAGCAAGGCCTGGTGCCGGTTATTGCTCAGGAAGTTGGTAGTGGCGATGTATTGATGATGGCTTGGATGAATCGTGATGCCCTTTTAGAAACCATTCGTTTGGGCGAAGCAGTCTATTGGACGCGCTCAAGACAAAAGCTTTGGCATAAAGGCGAGGAGTCTGGCCACACTCAAAAGGTAAAAGAAATCCGACTCGACTGTGATGGAGATACCATCTTGCTCAAAGTGGAGCAAAAAGACGGTATTGCCTGTCATACAGGGGAGCATAGTTGTTTCTTTATGCAGTGGGATTCAGTCAAAGCTGCCTGGGTTGACGAGTCAGTTTCCAAAAAATAAAGAGAAATAGTCTTTTGCATAAAAGACATAAAATGAACACATGACTAGCTCTGCTAACAAACCTTCCAATTTAGATTCTGCATTCGCTCATCTGGCTGATGTAGTTGATCAACGCCGCGATGCATTTAAGGCGGGCCAAGCAGATCCTAAAACCTCTTATACCGCCTTGCTCTTTTCGAAGGGTGATGATGGGATCTTAAAAAAGATTGGCGAGGAGGCAACTGAGGCGGTTATGGCTGCGAAGGATGCTCGCCATTCCAATCTGGCAGTTGAGCAGCAACAATTGCTGATTGGCGAGATGGCTGACTTATGGTTTCACTGCTTGATAGCGCTGTCCCAATTTAACTTGCGCCCAGAAGATGTGATTTCTGAGTTGGATCGTCGTTTGGGAACTTCGGGCATCGAAGAAAAGGCTGCAAGAAAAGCCGCCGGCCAAGAGTAGTAGCGAAATAACGCTGGAATAAATACGGAATAAGCATGTCACACGATCCAAATTGCCTGTTTTGCAAGATTTCTCAAGGCTTAATTCCCTCCCAAAAGGTCTATGAGGACGAGGAAATCTTCGTTTTTAACGATATCAACCCCGCTGCCCCTATCCATTTTCTGATGATTCCTAAAAAACATATACCCATGTTGGAGTCAGCAGAAAGCATAGATGCACCTTTGCTGGGTAGAATGATGGAATTAGCACCCCGTCTTGCCAAAGAGCAAGGTTGCCGACCCGGAAAGGACGGCGGCTTTAGATTGATGGTAAACAATGGTGCGGATGGTGGGCAGGAGGTTTATCACTTGCACTTACATGTGATGGGCGGTCCCCGCCCCTGGAAAAAATAATCCAAGGAGATTAAAGATGGGTTCATTTAGCATTTGGCATTGGTTAATTGTTTTAGTCATCGTAATGCTGGTATTTGGTACCAAGAAATTACGCAACATTGGCCAAGATTTGGGCGGAGCTGTTAAAGGCTTTAAGGATGGCATGAAGCCAGGCGAAGAATCTAAAGAGCAAATCCAGCAAGCTGCTGCTTCAACAGAAAAGACTGTTGATGTTCAGGCTAAAGACGTCAACAAATAATTAATCATTAACTCAAGCGCGATAGAAGCTCATGCTGCATTTATATAACTGCGTTAAATGATTGATCTTGGAGTTTCAAAACTTGCGCTAATTGCTGTAGTTGCTTTGGTGGTGGTTGGACCAGAGCGCTTGCCAAAAGTGGCACGTATGGCAGGTAATTTATTCGGCCGTGCGCAGCGCTACATGGCTGATGTGAAGTCTGAAGTCAATCGTCAGATGGAAGTGGAAGAGTTTAAAAAGTTTCGAGAAGAAACTACTGCTACTTTTAAAGAGGTTGAAAACAGCATAGGCTCCACTGTCCAAGAGGCCGGAGCCAACTTAAGTGATCAGGCCGATATCTTTGAAACGAGTTTTGATAAGCCACCGCTTGACGAAAAAGAAGTACTCCGAAAATCTAAGCGCCAAGGCCGCAATAGCTGGGGTGTACGTCGTGCAGCAAGGCCGGTTTGGTTTAAGCGCTCCGCAGGCATTCGGACTCGGGTGCAGTCTGGCGCTGCCAGGATGAAGCGCTTTCATCACACTGCCAGTAAATAACGGTAAAAGTAAAAGAATAAAAATAGCGACGCATGACTGAAAACAATTCAACTGAAGATTCGGGATTACAAGAAACTTTTCTGTCCCACTTATATGAATTACGTGATCGCGTAATCAAGTCAGTATTGGCCATCATTATTGTTTTCGTTTCCTTGGTCTATTGGGCGCCAGATATTTTTCATTTATTCTCACAGCCACTACTCGATTCGTTACCAGCCGGTGGCAAGATGATTGTGACTGACGTTACGGGCTCATTCTTTGTGCCGATGAAAGTAACGATGTTGGTAGCATTCATTATTGCTTTGCCGGTAGTGATTTATCAGCTATGGGCATTTATTGCGCCTGGCTTATATCAACATGAACGTAAGTTGGTAGTGCCATTGGTGGTCAGTAGCTATAGCCTATTTATTTTTGGTATGGCTTTTGCCTACTTTTTAGTATTCCCAACGGTATTTAATTTTATGGCGAGCTATAACGCACCGCTAGGCGCTGAGATGTCTACGGATATCGATAAGTATCTTAGCTTTGCTATGAATACTTTTTTAGCATTTGGCCTTACTTTTGAAGTTCCTGTGGTGGTCGTTGTCTTGGTGCGTATGGGCATAGTGCCCTTAGCTAAGTTAAAAGAAATCCGCCCCTACGTCATTGTGGGTGCTTTTGTGATTTCTGCAATCGTTACGCCACCAGATGTTCTTTCTCAATTGTTATTGGCAGTACCAATGACCTTGCTCTACGAGTTGGGTTTATTGGTGGCGCGCTTTTATATGCCAAAGACTGAGGATGAGCCTACTCCTGATCAATCGACTTCTGCGTCTGCTTGATTCTTGGCGAAAGTATTCGTTAACCAGTTAGTAACTCGATCAAAGCGATAGCGTCTTTGACGCAAATTGCCTTCAAGATCTATTTCAGAACCAGCAAAAGCCTTGCCGGCAGCCAAAAGGGCGCGGCGTTGTTGAATAGATTCAATCTGAATCAATCTTGGCAAGATCTTGGGAAGCTCCCAACGAATATCCACTACTACACAGTGTTCGTGCTGTAGTTGCCCCACCTCACAAAGCAAGAGTTCTGCTTTAGTGAAATTAAATTGATTTGCAACGATCAGTCGGTGACATAGCAAGAGCCAATCTTCATCTAGCTTGTGTTCAGCGTGATGATTTAGTGCCTGCTCGGCAAATTGAGCTAGCTCAAACCATTCGTTTTTCTTCGGGTCCGGGCAACCTTCCAAAATCTTGCTCAGCAAATCTTTGGCTTCTGGTACACCTTGCTGGTGCGCTTGCCAAACCCAGTATGAAGCTTGCAGACCCCGAACCTTCTCCTCGCTCTTCTCACGCTTTCGCCAGAGATTAGCGCCTTTACGAAGTTGTGCCTGCGCATGACCAAGATCAGCGGCGCGATCAAAGCAGCGATCACTCTCTGCAGCGTTGTATCCAGAAAATTGCGGGCGACGATAAATTTCTCCCAGGGCATACCAGGCATCGCGATCACCATCCTTAGCAGCAAGCTCTAACCAATACGCTGCTTTTTTAAGAGAGGCATTAGATTTGCCTTCATCTGAGTCAACTCTACCGTCAAGTTGCGCAAGACGTAATCCTAGAGTGAGCTTAGCGATAGTGAGGCCTAGCTCGGCTGCCTGCATCAGTGCGGTTTCATTTTTCTCATCAAGCCAAACCTTCCACAAGGATGAGAGGGCCTCATTCTTTGGCTGAAGCTTGATGAGTAATTCTTTTGCGCTGGAGCTAAACCGAGAATCTCCCTCTGCAAGTTCTTGTAAATATTGTTTAGCTATTTTCTGAATACCTGCAAAATCCAAAGCAGAAATTTTTTCTACCGATGGTAGTGAGGTTTTTTTCTTAAACCAGTCTACTAATTCAACTTGGATTTCTTGATTGGTAGGGTTAATTAATAAGTTAACAAGCTGCCATCTTGCTGCCAGTTGAGACTCATGGCCCCCTTGTGCTTCTGCTAGCTTCCAAAAAGAATCCCACCCAAATGGAAATGCGGGGCTATTAAAGGTTTCAGCCAATGGAATATTGGCGACTTGACTTAAAACATCCAAAATCTCGGCATTACTTGAGATTTGATTCTCAAGTATCTGATTTGCAATGGAAAAATAAGATTTTTCAAGCCAAATCAAAGCATTAGAGGGTTGAATGGGGGTTTTGTAGGCACCCGTCAAATAGGCTTGAGCCAAATTTTGTTGTGCAGAAACATCACCCAATCGGGCTGAACTCAGGATTTTTAAGAATTCGCGACTTGCCATATGACAATTTTGTCATCTACAGGGCTTAAAAGACAGAAAAGAGGGGTCTTGTTGCCGAGATACAACGAAGAAAGCCAAAAAACTACCTTTTGACAAGCAAAAAGAGCTCCTAAATACTCTGACATCCAGTCTAGTTGGGCAAAACAAGCAAAATTCATAGGTCCCAGTTTTATTTGGGCATTACTTTTAATTTTTGGAGATTTAAAGAATGAAAAAATCGCTATTCGCTCTCGCAGCTACAACAGCATTTGCTGGTGCAGCTCAAGCTCAATCAAGCGTAACTGTATATGGCCTGTTGGATATGGGTTATGTTGGTTACAACACACGTGCTGCTAACGGCCTCACAACTAACGGCGCTCCATCAGGCGTTGTAAGCAAGACTACTGGTAATGCATTCTCCGCTTCTGGAGAGTCCACATCACGTTTAGGCTTCAAAGGTACTGAAGACTTAGGTGGTGGTACTTCTGCATTCTTCACTATCGAACTCGGTTTGACACCTAACGGCGCTCAAGCTGTTAACTCCGGTGGTACACAAAACCGTCAAACTTTCGTTGGTTTGAAAAAGAATGGCGTTGGCCAATTCGCTTTGGGTACTCAATACACAGTTATCCACGCAGCTGTTGCAGCTACTGACCCAGGTCAAGCTAACAACATCTCTGGTAACCTCATCTACCCAGCTGTAACTGAAGGCGCTGGCTCTTCTGAGAACTCAACAGGTGCAGCGTACACAGTTCGTACAAACAACCAGTTATCTTTGAAATCAGATACATTTGCTGGTTTCAGAGCAAACGCAATGATTGTTGCTAACAACAAGAACCAGAACCAAACTACTGCAACTGTAGCAACAGCAAACAACTCTGCTGCTGCTTTGACTTCTAACAGTATCAGTGGTGGTATTAATAACCAAAATGGTTGGGGCTTAGGCGTTGATTACACAATCCAAAAGTTCTATGCAACTGCTAACTACCAAGCATTGACATCAAAGCAAGCTTACAACCCAACAACTACTTACAATGCTACTGGTGTTGCTGGTAACAATGTTACTACTACTGCTGCCTCTGCTGTTACTAACGCTGGTTTCCCAACCACTGGTTATGTAGGTGGTGCTTCAACTCCTGGTACTAACGTACAAGACAACCAGTTCTACGTTGCTGCTACTTATGACTTCGGTATCTTGAAGGCATATGCTCAGTACATTAACCGTAAAGTTTCTGCACAACAGAATAGCGGCTGGTTTTCAAAACGCAGTGCAGAGCAGATCGGTGTTCGTAGCTACATCACTCCAACTATCGAAGCTTGGGCATCTGGTGGTTTGGGTCGTTACAATGGTTACGGTTCCAACAGTGCTAACTTGACAGCATGGCAGATTGGTTCTAACTACTGGCTCAGCAAGCGTACTAACTTGTACGCAATCTATGGCCAAGCTGGAACATCTAACACTTCATTCCCAACAGCTGCGAATGGTACAGCAACAACCGGGTTGAATAATCCCAGCTCTAACAACATCAGCAACTACGCTGTTGGCGTACGTCACACTTTCTAATTTAACGCTAGCGTAAGCTAGTTAGAATTAGTTAGGTATTAAATGAACCCATCGTGGAAACACGGTGGGTTTTTTCTTCGTATCAATTTCTAGATATGACTCATGAAACTTCCTTCGATTAAAATTGGCTTATGAGTTCCGAAATTATTCAATTGCTTCAAAAAGCAACGCAAGAGATACAAGCCAATCGGCTAGATTCTGCAAAGTTGTCTTTGGAAGAAGCATTAAAAATTGATAGCAAACATACAGAAGTATTGCGTCATTTGGGAATTGTTGCTGCGATCAGGTCTGATTGGGATGATGCCCTCAGATTTTTCGATCTTGCCGTACAGTCTGACCAGAATAACTTCCTTGCTCTGAGTAATCGCGGAAATATTCTGAAGTTATTGATGCGTTTTGACGAGGCCCTACAGTCCTATGAGGCGGCGCTTCTATTAAATCCATCAGATGTCAGCGCTCTATGCAATGCCGCCACTATCTTTAATTTGCGCCATGAATATGGGCTTTCACTTGCATGTAGTGAAAGGGCGAGCGCTATCAGTCCTGATAATGTCATGGCATGGGAAGAGATTGGTAAAACCTATTGGCTAGTCAAGCAGTATGAAAAGGCAATTGATGCATTTAATCGTGTCACTGCTATAGACTCTAGTAATCTTAATGCTTGGCTGTCTAAGGCTAATATTTACGCCGAGGATAAGCAATTTGATATGGCTCAAGTGGCTTATCAGCGAGCATCTGAAATAGCTCCTCACTTAGACTATTTGTTTGGTACAAAGCTCCAAAATGCCTTGCAGATGTGCGATTGGTCTAATTTACAAGATCAGACCCAATACTTAATTAATGGGATACGGCAGGGTCTGAAAGTAGCCCTTCCATATAACGTATTTACCCTGCTGGATGATCCTCAGCTTATTAAGAAGGCAATCTCAATATACGCTAATGGTGTTCAGGGGGATATCAAAAGAGAGATCATTTCCTCATACTCAAACCATCAAAAAATCCGCTTAGGCTATTTTTCTGCAGACTTTCATGATCATCCTACGGCCCACTTGATGGCTGAATTATTTGAAAGCCATGATCGAGAAAAGTTTGAGTTAATTGCTTTTGTATTTGGGCGAAATCAGCCAGATGAAATGCGCTCCAGACTTGCGAAGGCATTTGATCAGTTTATTGATGTTGAGCATAAAACCGATCGGGAGATAGCAGCCCTCTCTCGGGAGCTTGAGATTGATATCGCGATTGATTTAAAAGGCTTCACCCAAGAGGGTAGGGCGCCCATATTTATGTATGGAGCTGCGCCCATTCAGGTTAGCTACTTAGCATTCCCTGGAACCATGGGTACGCCATGCTTTGATTACGTTGTTGCAGATCGCATTTTGATACCAGAAGACGCCCAAAGTGACATGGTTGAAAAAATCATTTACTTACCAAATAGCTACCAGGTTAACGATAGAAATAAGCAAGTTTCCTTATCTACAAAATCGCGAGAAGAGCACGGCCTTCCTTCGACAGGCTTTGTATTTTGTTGTTTTAACAATAATTACAAAATTTTGCCTGCTGTATTAGGTGGGTGGATTAGGATATTGAATGCAGTAGAAGGTAGTGTGCTGTGGCTTTTTGCTGATAATCCCTTTGCCGTAGCTAACCTTAAAAAAGAAGCAGCGCTCAGAGGGTTAAATCCGGATAGGATTATTTTTGCAGAGCGTATCCCCCCGGCTGAGCATTTGGCAAGATATAAGCTGGCAGATTTATTTTTAGATACAACTCCTTGTAATGCCCACACTACAGCAAGTGATGCTTTGTGGACCGGGCTACCTGTTCTCACTTTAGTTGGAAAATCTTTTGCTGCCAGGGTTGCTGCGAGTTTGCTAAATGCCGTAGGGCTGCCAGATATGGTGGTGGAGACCCAGGAGGAGTATGAGGTTTTAGCATTAGACCTAGCAACTCATCCTGAAAAATTACAAGAAATTAAAGCACGACTAAAGGGTAATTTATTAACAGCACCTTTATTTGATACTCCGCTGTTTACTAAAAATCTCGAGAATGCTTATATTGAAATCTACAAACGACATCAAAAGGCTATCCCGCCAGAGCATATTTATATAGCTTGATTGCAATGTTTGAGTAGGTGTTATTTCTGACGCTATATTTTTATATCTTTAGGTGCATGATTATTTGCAGATAGTGATTGCGCCTCTACAAGAGCCCGCTCAAGATTCTGTACAAATGTTTTGGCATTAAAGAGAAGCGAGCTTGCTTTATTGGCGAGTATTTTTTTCTTTATTTCAGCCAGTCTGTGTGGTTGTGAGCCTAGTTTGATTGCCTGTGCCTCATAGCTCTCAATGGATTGATGAATTAATTCGGGTAGATTGAGTTGTACTAGCAAGCTGGAGGCAATGCGACTCGGGAAAGAGGATCCTTGCAAAGTGAGCACTGGAGTGCCCATCCAGAGTGCATCGCTGGCGGTTGCTCCTGCGTTATAGGGGTAAGTATCCAGGAATAGATCAACTATTCCATAGTGAGCAAGATAGTCAGCCCTGGGCTGACGCTCCATAAAGATGAGTCGTTTTGGATCGATGCCCGAACTGAGGGCGTGCGACTTTAGATTAGAAATAGCTTCGGGATTTTCGCCAAAGAGCAGCAAAGCGGAATGATCTACACTTTTCAATATTCTTAACCAAGCATCAAAAATGAACTCAGTAATTTTGAAGACATTATTGAGGTTGCAAAAAACAAACTGATCTTCTGCAATCCCAAAATCTACCTTTTTAAAAATCTTGCTTCCAGGTGCTCGTTTGGAGTCATTTGCCTGATAGCTAGGTAAGTAAATAATTTTTTCGCTATAAAAATTTCTGAGCTCGCTAGGGATAATGACTTCATCGGCTATGAGGTAATCCATATAGTCAGCACCCATTGTCCCTAAAAATCCGATGTAACTGATTTGTATAGGCGCTGCTCTAAGTGCGAAGATTTCAGATCTAGCATTTTCGGTGTAACCACATAAATCAATTACGATATCTATTCTCATCTCTCTGGATAAGAGAGTAATTTCTTCGGGGGTTTTATTGGCTATATCAATGAATTGATCAAATGAGGCTTGCAGTCTTTGACGCATTGAATCATTGGTCTCTTTACCAAAAGAAAATGCATAGACCTCAAACTGACTACGATCGTGTAGTTCAAAGATTTCTGCCGTTAAATAAGAAACCGGATGTTCATGAAAGTCTGGTGAAAAGTAAGCGATACGAATTTTCTGATTCGTGTGTTTTGGAATTGACCCTAATCTAGGATTGCCTGGGTAGTTGCATTGTGCAAACAGGGTTGCAGCCTTTTGATTTATGGCTGGGGAGTCAATGAGTGCCGATATTGGTAGTGGTGAAATAATTTTTTCACTTTGATTAATGCCATCGGCTAATCGATGTTCTGCCTCTTGCATTCCATCCCATAGGCACATGCGCATTCGGGTATATATGCAGTCCCCATATAAAAATTCAATTTTAGGATTAAGAGCATAAGCTTTTTCAAAGCAAACTAAGGCTTCGGAATATTTTTTAAACGCACTTAAATCAATAGCAAGATTGATCCATGCTTCTGCGTGCAAAGGATCTGCGCTCACTGCCTTTTGATAAAAATTAATTGCTTGATCGTGCTCGTATTGATCGTCATAAAGCCTGCCAAGGTTGTATAGCAAATCAGCAGATTGATCGTTAATAGCGGCAGCCTTTAGAAAAAAATCGCGGGCCTCTTTCTTTTTCCCCATAAGGGCGTAGGTAGCACCCAGATCATGGAGAGCTTCAAAGCTCAGGGGATTTAGTGCTAATACTCTTTTAAGGGAATCCAAGGCCTCTGCGAAGTGTCCCAAGGCAAGATGGTGTGATCCTAGCTCATAAGAAAGTATTTCGGAAGCAACCCCTTGCTCAATACAGCGATTAAGCAAATCAATAGATTGTTCTTTGCTAGCCAAAGAATTAGCGATTTGGGCTAGCAATTGAGCGGAATCTTTATGCCTAGGATTGGTCTTTAATAGTCCCACCAATAGCTCAATGCCTGCCATCAATTGGCCTGAATTCAGCAGGATCAGAGCTTGCTCATAGTCGCGTGAGTTCGTGGCTTCATTCATGGGCATATTTTAGGCTTTTAAATGACGATCTTTGGGGGTGGAGTAACCCTGATAATGAGCGGTCAGAGTAGATTTAATTGAAAAAGTCTGCTAAAAATGAATCTCGAGACATTAACCATATTTAGTAATTTTTCTAAATTTAGTTAAATAACACCAGTACCCAATTAAAGAGGCAAATGATTATGCAAAAAACGAATCCCAAAACTTTCTTATATTCAGCACTTTTTTTGATGTTTACACCATTAATGATGGTGTCTTCCAATGCTATTGCTGCCAGTGCCACTATGGATAAGATTAAGTCCAGCGGCGCAGTCACTATGGGCGTTCGTGAATCCTCTATTCCAATGTCCTATACGACTGGTGATAGCCGTTTTGATGGCTACCATGTGGAGATCTGCCGCATGATTTTGGGCGATATTAAAGATAAGTTGGGTATGAGCACTTTGCGCATCAACTATCAGCCAGTGACTTCACAAAATCGCGTGCCATTGGTACAAAACGGTACAGTGGATATTGAGTGCGGTACTACTACTAACAATACTGCAAGAGCAAAAGATGTTGGTTTTGCTAACACTCTCTACGTTGAAGAAGTGCGCATTGCCGTTAAGGCGAACTCTGGCATTACTTCAATTGCTCAACTTAATGGCAAGAAGGTAGCAACCACTACCGGTACTACCTCTGTGCAGCTGTTGCGCAAAAATGAAAAAGCCACTGGCGTGAATTTTGATGAAGTATTTGGCAAGGATCATGCAGATAGCTTCTTGTTATTAGAATCAGGCCGTGCGGATGCTTTCGTGATGGACGGCTCAATTTTGGCGGGTAATATTGCCAATTCCAAGAATCCTAAAGATTTCAAAATTGTTGGTGAGGTACTGGCGACTGAGCCAATCGCCATCATGGTTCCTAAAAATGATCCAGAGTTCAAGGCTGCTGTAAATGCTGCGATTGCCAAGATTGTTGCAAATGGCAAAATGCCTGGATTGTGGAACAAATGGTTCTTATCACCGATTCCTCCTAAAAATATCGTAGTTGGTCTCGAGTTATCTCCAGCAACCAAAAATGCCTGGGCTAATTTGAATGACAAACCTGCGGAAGACTACAACAAGAAGTAATTTGATCTGATTAAGATTCTTATATGGCATTAGATTTAGGTGTTTTTTGTAAAAGCACCTTAGATGGAGAAGTGGTTGATCACTGCTTCTCCTCTATCTTTGGACTTGCTCAGAATGCGGACCCTAGTTATCTAGACTGGCTGATGAAAGCATGGGGCTGGACTCTAGCCGTAGCCGGCCTAGGATTGGCCATTGCGTTGATTTTGGGTGCCATGATGGGCACTTTGAGAACGCTACCTGACAACGGCAGGGTCAGCAGATTATTAGTTAGGGTCTCAACCGCCTGGGTTGAGCTATTTAGAAATATTCCAGTCCTGGTTCAAGTATTTCTTTGGTACCACGTCATTCCCGCTTTCGTTCTCCCCCTAAAGGCGCTCCCATCCTATTGGCTGGTTAGCATTGCATTAGGTTTTTTTACCTCTGCCCGGATTGCAGAGCAAGTTCGTGCAGGTATTCAGTCTTTGCCTAGCGGGCAAAGAGCTGCTGCAACTGCACTGGGATTAACAACGCCTCAAGCTTATCGTTATGTCATATTGCCGATGGCATTACGAATTGTCATTCCTCCGCTGACCTCGGAGAGTATGAATGTCATTAAAAACTCATCTGTTGCATTTGCTGTATCGGTTCCTGAGCTCACCTTATTTGCGATGCAGGCTCAAGAAGAAACCTCTCATGGCGTTGAAATTTATTTAGCCGTGACTGCTTTGTACGCCTTATCTGCTTTTGCAGTCAATCGCGTAATGACTCTCATTGAGAAACGCAGTCGAATTCCGGGATTTTCTGTTGCATCCAATGACGCAAGTCTGGCTCATTAAATGGTGATGATATGTTGAGCTTAGACCTTGGTTTTTACAATTGGGAACTCTTTACAAATTACATTGTGAAGGGTTTGTTGTTTAGTGTGCAGTTAACCGTTATTGCCACCATTGGTGGCATTGTCGTTGGAACTTTTTTAGCCCTGATGAGGCTATCGGGTAAGCCAGCTTTAGTCTACCCCGCAACCTTTTATATCAATACCATGCGCTCCATTCCCCTGGTAATGGTGATCCTCTGGTTCTTTTTATTGATTCCAATGCTCATCGGTAGGCCTATCGGTGCAGACTTATCGGCCACCATTACTTTCATTGCCTTTGAGGCCGCCTTCTTCTCGGAGATTGTCAGAGCTGGCATTCAGTCGGTACCTAAAGGCCAGATGTATGCGGGCGAGGCCTTAGGAATGACTTACGGACAAAACATGCGTTTAGTCGTTTTGCCGCAGGCATTCAGAAACATGATTCCGGTCTTTATGACACAGACCATCATCTTGTTTCAAGATACGTCTTTAGTCTACGCAATTGGAGCCTATGATTTGTTGAAAGGTTTTGAAATTGCCGGAAAAAATTACGGTCGACCAATCGAGACTTATATTTTGGCCGCCGCTACTTATTTTGTTATCTGTTTTTCATTATCTAAGGCAGTGCGTGCCATACAGGCTAAAGTTGCCATTATTCGTTAATTATTTTTTGATCGCTACATACTACATAGACCATCATGATTGAACTTCAAAACGTTTCTAAATGGTATGGCTCCTTTCAGGTTCTGACGGACTGCACCACGTCAATCAAAAAAGGAGAAGTAGTAGTCATTTGCGGCCCCTCTGGTTCGGGAAAATCAACTCTCATTAAAACTATCAACGCACTGGAGCCATTTCAGTCCGGTCAAATCTCAGTTGATGGTATTGATTTGCATGATCCCAAAACGAATTTACCGAGACTCCGCGCTCGCGTAGGAATGGTTTTCCAGCACTTTGAACTTTTCCCCCACTTAAGCATCACCGAGAATTTAACACTTGCTCAAATCAAGGTATTGGGACGATCGGCTGATGAGGCAAAAAATCACGGCCTGAAATATTTAGAGCGTGTCGGATTAATTGCGCAAAAAGATAAGTTTCCCGGCCAGCTATCCGGTGGACAGCAGCAGCGCGTGGCGATTGCTCGCGCCCTGAGTATGGATCCGATTGTGATGTTATTTGATGAGCCTACCTCTGCCCTTGACCCTGAAATGGTTGGTGAGGTGTTGGATGTGATGGTGAAGCTTGCCAATGAGGGTATGACGATGTGCTGCGTTACTCATGAAATGGGTTTTGCACGCAAGGTTAGTCATCGAGTCATCTTTATGGACCAAGGGCGAATCATTGAGGACTGCAGCAGGGATGAGTTTTTTGGCAATCCGGATGCGCGTTCACCAAGAGCTAAAGACTTCTTGTCCAAAATACTCCCCGGCTAAAAGCCTAGGGAGTGCCCTCATTAATTGATGGTTTTTGGTTTTGGCCTCTTGCCAGCTTGAACTCTAATTTCTAGTTCTTTATCCTTGCGTAAGATTTTTAGAGTTGCTCCATTGCCTGGCCCTATCTGAGCAATTTGATTCAATAGCTGTCTGACGTCTTTAGTGCTGTTGCCATTAACTGCAGTGAGGACATCGCCAGGTTTGATACCGCCTTTGTCTGCGGGCCCACCCTCTAGAACACCTGATAAAAGTACTCCTGAAGTATTTTTAGGAAGTCCCAGTGACTCCAGGAGCTCCTTAGATAGATTTTGAGGCTCAACCCCAATCCAGCCTCTGGTAACACTACCATTACTCAGAATGGATTCCATCACTTGTTTGGCAAGATTAATGGGAATGGCGAATCCAATTCCCATGGAGCCACCATTTTTTGAATAAATAGCAGTATTAATTCCAATGAGATGTCCTCGCGTGTCTACTAGTGCGCCGCCGGAATTTCCAGGATTAATTGCTGCATCAGTTTGAATAAAATTTTCAAATGTGTTGATGCCAACATGATCGCGACCAAGAGCGGAAATAATTCCAGAGGTAACAGTTTGACCCACTCCAAAGGGATTGCCAATGGCGAGTACTACATCACCCACATGTATTGACTCCACTTTTCCTAGTGTGATCGGCGTTGGTAATTGTTTGGCATCAATTTTTAAAACAGCAATGTCAGTTTCTGGATCGCTACCAATAATTTTGGCTTTTACTTTTCTGCCATCTGCGAGTGCTACATCAATTTCATCCGCATCACTGATGACATGATGGTTGGTGAGAATAATGCCTTCGGGGCTTACTAGCACCCCAGAGCCTAGGCTGGAGCTGGGCTCTGCGTCTGGTGGTTGATCACCAAAAAAGAATTTAAAAAAAGGATCTGCCGAATTATTTCCATTACCTTTACGAGTTTTGGATGTTGTATTCGCCTTGCTTGTAAAAATATTGACTACAGCAGGCATCGATTTTTTAACTGCATCATGATATGACCCAGGGCTAATTGTGGAGCCATCGTAAGCACCCTCTTTTAGAGTGACGCTCTCGACGATTGAGCTCATTTGAGTATTCGAAAGCCAATTTGGTTTAAGTGTCGTAATTACAAACCATGCAGCCAAGAGTATGGTTACCGATTGCGCAAAAATTAACCAGAGTCGATTCAACATTTTTTATTGAGTTAAAGACGGGTGCGTAGTTTATTTTTTAAGGCTATCGCGAATCTCGCGTAGCAAAACAACATCTTCTGGAGCCGGGGGTGGAGGCGGCGCATCCATGAGGCGAATCCTATTCACCACTTTGACCATTTGAAAAATCACAAAGGCTAAAAGTAAAAAATTAATGGAAATGGTGATGAAATTGCCGTAGGCAAAAATGGGTACACCAGCCTTTTTAAGGGCATCAAAAGTTCTGGGCACACCCTCAGGCACATGGCCGAGGACAATAAAAAGGTTAGTAAAGTCGATATGACCCCCTAAAAGGGTGGAAATAACAGGCATAACGATGTCGTTTACCAGGGAATCCACGATTTTTCCAAAAGCGCCGCCAATAATGACGCCAACCGCCAAATCGATCACATTTCCCTTAACAGCAAAGTCCCGAAACTCCTTTAAAACGCTCATAAATGCTTCCTTTTTTGATTTGATACAGATTAACCTGAGATTAACCCCATAACTTTCTTGCTTACCCCACTTTTTACTTTAAAATCCTACCTTTAAGCAATTTCCACCCATAAATACCCTTTCTAGGAATTTTGTAAATGAGTGACAAGCCCTGTATGGATAAAGATCGCCGTAATTGGCTGATCGCCACTTCGGCGGTAGGAGGCGTAGGAGCAGCCGCAGCCCTTTACCCTTTTGTTGACAGTTTTGAGCCTTCAGAGCGTGCGAAAGCCGCTGGAGCTGCTGTTGAAATCGATATCACTGGCATGCAGCCAGATGAAATGAGAATGGTTGAATGGCGCGGGAAACCGGTTTGGGTAGTTCGTCGCACCCCAGAGCAGGTTGCTGAGTTATCCAAAATTGATAACGAATTAGCCGATCCAAACTCATTGCGTGACCCAGCCCAATTTACACCTCCTTATGCCCAGAATCAGTGGCGCTCCATTAAGCCTGAGTACCTTGTAGTTGTTGGTATTTGCACCCACCTAGGTTGCTCTCCAACAGCCAAATTTGAATCCGGCGCTCAGCCTTCCTTGCCTAATAATTGGCCGGGTGGCTTCCTTTGCCCATGCCATGGCTCGACATTTGATATGGCCGGCCGTGTGTTTAAAAACAAACCAGCACCAGACAACATGGAAGTGCCGCCTCATATGTATTTGAGCGACACCAAAATTCTGGTTGGCGAAGATAAGAAGGCCTAAGGAGAGATAAATGGCATTCCACGAAAAAGAAGTTCCTGCAGACGCCTCCGCAGCCGTAAAGTTAATGGCATGGGTTGACTCACGTCTACCGGTAACCGAGGCATTTAAGCGCCATATGAGCGAGTACTACGCTCCTAAGAATCTGAATTTTTTCTATATCTTTGGTGCTTTAGCGATCGTAGTATTGGTAAACCAGATACTGACTGGTATTTTCTTGACCATGAACTATAAGCCTGATGCTGCAAAGGCTTTTGAGTCAGTTGAATACATCATGCGCGAAGTTCCATGGGGCTGGGTGATTCGCTACATGCATTCCACTGGTGCTTCTCTGTTCTTTGTAGTGGTGTACATGCATATGTTCCGTGGCTTGATCTACGGTTCCTATCGCAAGCCACGTGAACTGATCTGGATTTTCGGTTGTGCGATTTTCTTGTGCTTGATGGGCGAGGCATTCTTTGGTTACCTGCTCCCATGGGGTCAGATGTCCTACTGGGGTGCTCAGGTAATCGTGAACTTATTCTCTGCGATTCCATTCATTGGCCCAGACCTTTCCTTGTGGTTGCGTGGTGACTATGTAGTGGGTGATGCCACACTGAATCGCTTCTTTGCATTCCACGTAATTGCTATTCCATTGGTATTGATTGGCTTAGTAGCAGCGCATATTTTGGCTCTACATGAAGTTGGTTCAAACAATCCTGATGGCGTAGAAATCAAAAATACATTGGATGCCAATGGTCACCCAGTTGACGGCATTCCATTCCACCCTTACTACAGCGTTCATGACGTGATGTACTTAGGTGGATTCTTAATGATTTTTGCTTGCATCGTATTTTTTGCACCAGAGATGGGTGGATATTTCTTGGAAGCGAATAACTTCATTCCAGCAAATCCGTTTGTAACGCCCACACACATTGCTCCAGTTTGGTATTTCACGCCGTTCTACTCAATGTTGCGCGCAACCACCACCAACTTCTTGTTGCCATTGTGGATCTTCTTAGCAGTCATTCTTGGAATGTTTGCTCTGAAGAGTAAAGACATGAAAGTTAAGGGTGCATGCGCAGCAATCGCTCTTGTCTTGGCTGCTGGCTTCTACTTGTTTGATGCGAAGTTCTGGGGTGTTGTAATCATGGGTGGCTCTGTTGTGATCCTGTTCTTCTTGCCTTGGCTTGATCACTCCCCAGTCAAATCCATTCGCTATCGCCCACAATTTCATAAATATATTTATGGTGTATTTGTGGTGAGTTTTGTGATCTTGGGTTACTTGGGTATCCAACCACCATCACCAGTTTTTGAAAAGATTTCTCAGATTTGTACGATTTATTATCTGGGCTTTTTCTTGGCAATGCCTTTCTGGAGCAAGCTTGGTACATTCAAGCCAGTTCCGACGCGCGTTACTTTTGAATCCCATTAATTCAGATACCAGAGAAATTAGGAACTAGCATGAAACGAATTCTGCAAACTTTGATGGGCGTCTGCCAAGCTACTGTTTTGGTTGCTGCCCTAGGCTTTGGTGTAAGCGCCAATGCAAATGAAGGCGGCTTTCCTTTGGACAAGGCGCCGGATCGTGTAAGCAACAACGCATCACTGCAAAATGGTGCAAAGATTTTTGTGAACTATTGCTTAAACTGCCACTCAGCAACCAGCATGCGTTACAACCGCTTGCGTGATATTGGTTTGACCGATCAACAGATCAAAGACAACCTCATTTTGACTGATGCCAAAGTGGGCGATTTGATGACGATCTCTATGACTCCAAAAGAAGGCAAGGCCTGGTTTGGTAAGACTCCACCTGACCTCTCTGTTGAGGCGCGTGCTCGCGGAACGGATTGGCTGTACACCTACTTCCGTACTTTCTACAAAGATGACACCACTCAGACTGGTTGGAATAACTTGGTTTATCCAAACGTTGGTATGCCGCATGTGCTTTGGCAGTTGCAGGGCGAGCGCGCAGCTAAGTTTGAGGAGCGTAAAGATCCTCATGACGACAGCAGAATGGAGAAGGTATTTGTAGGCTTTGAGCAATTAACTCCAGGCATCATGAAGTCACAAGAGTACGACGACAATATTGCCGACTTAGTTTCATTCATGTCATGGATGGCTGAGCCGGTTCAGTTAGAGCGTAAGCGTCTGGGTGTAGTGGTGCTCTTATTCTTAGCACTCTTTACTCTCTTGGCTTGGCGCTTGAACAAGGCTTACTGGAAAGATATTCACTAATTGAATTCAATGGGTCCTGACGCTAGGGCCCATTAGTGAAAGATTTAACGCTGTTGTGCGTTTGTTGTATTGAAGTAGAAATTTAAGGAAATAAATTTATGATGGTGTTGTACTCGGGTACTAACTGCCCATTCTCGCAACGCTGCCGTTTGGTGCTTTTTGAAAAAGGCATGGATTTTGAAATCCGCGATGTTGACTTGTTCAACAAGCCAGAAGACATCTCCGTAATGAATCCATATGGTCAAGTGCCTATCTTGGTTGAGCGCGATTTAATTTTGTATGAATCTAACATCATCAATGAGTATATTGATGAGCGTTTTCCTCATCCACAATTGATGCCGCCTGATCCAGTAGCACGCGCTCGCGCACGTCTCTTCCTCTTTAATTTTGAGAAAGAGCTATTTGTGCACGTAGCTGCTTTGGAAAATGAAAAAGGTAAGGCTGCTGAAAAAACTCATGAAAAAGCGCGTTTAGCTATTCGTGATCGATTGACTCAGTTGGCACCTATTTTTGTTAAAAACAAGTACATGCTAGGCGATGAGTTTTCAATGCTGGACGTAGCTATTGCGCCGTTGTTGTGGCGTCTTGAGCACTACGGTATCGATCTTTCCCGCAATGCTGCTGCCTTACTTAAATACGCCGAGCGTATTTTTAGTAGACCTGCGTATATCGAAGCACTGACTCCCTCTGAGAAGGTAATGCGCCGCTAAGTATTTCTAGCGGTTCATTATGAGTCGGCATGTCTGACGTTCCAAGTAATAAGCCCTATCTAATCCGTGCTCTACATCAGTGGTGCACGGATTTTGGTTTTACACCCTTCATCGCTGTTTTTGTGGATGCTAGGGTAGAGGTGCCCATGGAGTTTGTTAAGAATGATGAAATCGTCCTTAACCTCTCCTTGGAGGCATGTCACCAGCTCCAGATAGAAAATGACTGGATTAGCTTTCAGGCTAGATTTGGCGGGGTTCCTCGGAAAATTATGGTCCCAGTGACTCACGTTCTAGCCATCTACGCTAGGGAAAATGGCCAGGGCATGTCCTTTCCCTTTGACCCAGCCCAAGCACGAGATTTGCACATTGCTGATGCTGCGGATGAAGTCCCAGAAAAGCCCAAATCCACAAGACCAGCCTTGAGGATTGTGAAATAGGCTAAAATATATTCCGTTGCCCCTTTAGCTCATCTGGTAGAGCAACTGATTTGTAATCAGTAGGTGGTCTGTTCGAGTCGGACAAGGGGCACCAAAAATACAAAGCTCACTGCCAAAACAGTGAGCTTTTTTATTAACCTTTAGAGATGCAAATTCGCTTTTCCTCAGGTGTTGTCTAAAGTAGTATAAAAATATGCCAACTTTTAATGTATGCAAAATTGCGATAAACGATTTTCATCATTTATTTGATGATGTGGCCTTATCTGTTGCCGCTTCGTTGAGAGATCTGGGATATGAGTGCAGTATGACTGTCAACGACATGCGACCAGATGCAATCAATATCTTGATTGGCTCCATTATGTTTAACGACATGCTCATTTCCAGCCAGCTAACGCAGCCCTATATCGTTTATCAAATGGAAATTTTGGATGATCATCAAGGACATCTAAAAAATTACCCAAAGTATTTAGACTTTTTATCTAGAGCATTATCTGTTTGGGATTATTCACCTAAGAATTTTAAATACCTCAAATCAAAAGGGCTTAAAAATTTAGCCTATGTTCCTCCTGGCTATCACGCTGTTTGTGAAAAGTTTTCCTGGCGGGAGTCACCGCATGAGTTTGATTTTCTATTTATTGGGTCATTGAGTCAACGGCGATCTGAGTTTCTCACATCCCTTATCAATAAAGGGTATCGAGTGGGGGCGATCACTGAAAATAACGATGCATTTGGTGAAATGCGAGATCAAGTGATTGCAAATTCAAAAATCATTGTTAATGTACATTGCTTTGATGATCTTGATATTCTTGAAACCGTGAGGCTTTCCTACCTTCTGACCAATCATGCAGTGGTGATTTCAGAAGCCTCAGATCATGACCCATATCAGGGGGCTGTTGGATACGCACCGTATGCTGAGTTGGTTGATTATTGTGGCAAGGTTTTGGAGGAAGGTGAAAACTTGAGGCAGCGCTCAAGCAATGGCTATGCTGCAATGAGAGCGATAGATATGACTTCATCCATAAGGGCCGCTTTATTGCAGATTGGTATTGTTTAGCTAATCTACTTTATAAGTGATGTGCCGCTAGTTTCTGGCAGATATTTAATGGCTATTAATGCGCTAATGGCTAAAAAGATGCTTGGATACCAGAGTCCAGCAATGCTATTCCCCCAATATTGATTTATCCAGGTAACAATAAAAGGGAGAAGTCCACCAATCCAGCCAGCTGCTAAATTATGAGGTAGTGTGGCTGCACTGTTCCTAGATTTGGCCGGAAATAATTCTGCAATTAGTGCTGTTTGTGGCCCTACGACTAAAGCCAGTATGCCAGATAGCCCAATTAAGATGATTGCAATCACCATTACTGATGAAGGATGATTTGCTCTGGCGCCGATGGCGGCTATCTCAAGCAAATAAAACGCCGGCAATATTAATAAAGCCCCCAGTATTAAGCCGCTAAGAACAATTTTTCTTCTCCCAAACTTATCAGAGAGCCAGCCGGAAAAAATAGTCATGGGCAAGAGACTGAGTGTGGCGTAGATATTTAATTGATCAACCAGTTTTGCGGGAACCTGCACTGTAGCTTTTAAGAAGATGGATGTGTAAACCTGTACACAGAAAAATAAAATTGCCCCACTTGAAGAAACGCAAAGAAAAAGTAAGAACATTCTTTTTCTAATTTCGGGGTCCTTAAAATTATTAATCAATTGGGATTCTGTCTCTTGCCCTTTTTTTATTAACTCTAAAAAAACAGGCGTCTCCTCTAAAGCCATACGCGCCTTAAAGGCGATCAATAACAATATGAGGGAGACCCAGAACGGTACTCGCCAACCCCAGGCTAGAAATTCTTCGGGTGACAGATGGCCTCGGAGTAAAGCAATTTGTAGGGTAGAAAACAAAATACCAAGCGGACCCATCAGCTGTAGAAAGCTAGTCTTAAATCCCCTGTAATCGCTTCCAGCATGCTCTGTAAGGTAAACGGCGCTGCCGCCAATTTCACCGCCAGCAGAAAGTCCCTGAAGGAGTCGTAGGCTTACAAGCAGGATTGGCGCCCAAATCCCTGCCTGAGCATAAGTTGGCAAAAAGCCCACGCAAACAGTTGCAACCCCCATCAGCGCAATGGTGATCATGAAGACAGGTTTACGACCGATGCGATCACCCATAGAGCCAAAGAGAGCGGCTCCAATGGGTCTGACTACCATTCCAACGCCGAAAGTCGCTAGGCTCGCCAAAAGGGCTGTATTAGGGTCTGAGGAGGGAAAGAAGAGTGGGGCAAAAACTACCGCCAACGTGGCAAATGTTAGGAAGTCATACCACTCTAAAAACGTGCCAAAGCAGGCTGCAATAGCTACTTTTCGATAGGAGTGTGAATTCTGTTTTTGCATTAAGTTATTGATTATATTGAACTAATTTAATTTATGAAATATATTTGTTGCATAGCAGCAAAAAAATCTTGATTTGTCATATTCCTTCAGTTACAGTTTGATGGTGCAGTGCAATATTTAAGGTATCTACAGTTTTCCATCTCTTAAATCGTGCGCTTAATTGACTAGTTGTACCACTTAATTTCTGGAGAAATACATGAACCAAGATCAAATCACCGCTAAATTGTCCCAAATTAACAGCAAAGGCCTCGAGGCTACATTTTCTTTAAGCGAAGCTGCTTTGGAAAATGCTCAAAAATTGGCTGAGCTGAACTACGCTGCCTCTAAGGACGTATTGGTAAATGCTCAAGACGGTATTCAACAAGTTTTGACAGCTAAGGATCCAAAGCAAGTTACCGAACTCCTCAATGCTGAAACATTGCAATCTGCTGGCAACCAAGCAGTTGCTTACCAAAAGAAAGTAAGCAAAGTATTGCGTGATGGCAATAAAGAATTTGTAAACGTAGTTGATGCAAGTATCGACCAGTTGCAAGATGGTTTCCAAGATTGGATTAACACTGTTGCTGCTAATGCGCCTGCAGGTTCTGATGCTTTCTTATCTTCATTCAAGACTGTATACGGTAGCGCATTGCAAGGTTTTGAACAGTTCCGTGCTGCTAGCAAAGAAGCTTTTGCTACTGCAGAAAAAACTGCTGATCAAGCAATCGAAACTGTGCAAGGTCAAATCGCTCAAGTTAAGAAAGTTGCTACACCTGCATCACGTAGCCGTAAATCAGCTTAATTGATTTCTGACTAAGAACTAGAGCTATTAGTAAGTATTAAAAAACCCCGTTCAGTAAAAACTGAGCGGGGTTTTGTTCATTTAAATATTTAGAATCTTTGCTAATACTTCTAAATAAAATTACTCAAAGTCAGATGAGGACTCAATGAGCGGTGGAGCCAGGTTCTTGGTGGGTTTCACGCCAAGCTCTCGTACTTTTTCTGCAGAGCGTATGAGATTGCCTTTACCAGTTTTGAGTTTATTGAATGCATCGTGATAGCTTGTTTGAGCTTGATCTAAGCGTTGCCCCAATTTCTCTAAGTCATCCACGAATCCAACAAACTTATCATAGAGATTGCCACATTGTTTTGCGATCTCAAGCGCATTGCGGTTCTGATGATCCTGTCTCCACAAGTGGGCCACTGTTCTCAAGGTTGCCATTAAGGTGCTTGGGCAAACCAGCACAATATTTTTTGCAAGAGCTTCTTGATATAGATTTGGCGCAGTTTTTAATGCCAGTAAGAATGCTGGCTCGATTGGCACGAACATGAGTACAAAATCAACTGAGCCCACGCCATAAAGAGAACTGTAGTTTTTACCAGAGAGGCCTTGAATATGTTGGCGAAGCGATTGAATGTGTGCAGCCAATTCTTGCTCCGCAATCGCTGGATCGGTAGTTTCAGCATGCCGGGCATATGCAGTTATGGATACTTTGCTATCCACCACCAGGCTTCTGCCTTCCGGCAGTTTGATGACAACGTCTGGTTGCAGACGTGAACCATCGGTTTGTGTATGACTATCTTGCACAAGATACTCTTCGCCTTTGCGCAGGCCAGAAGACTCCAAAATCGACTCTAGGACCAACTCACCCCAATTGCCTTGTACCTTGGAGTCACCCTTGAGGGCTTGGGTAAGAGAGCGAGTCTCATCGGACATGCGCAGGTTGAGATTAGCTAGACGCTCAATTTCGCTTTTGAGGGCATGACGTTCCCGCGCTTCATTACCGTAGGAAGTGCTTACCTGTTCTTTAAATTCTGTAAGCTTAGTTTGCAGCGGCTTTAAGAGAGCATCCAGACTAGCTGCATTTTGTTCGGTAAAGCGCTTGGACTTATCTTCCAGAATCTCGTTGGCTAAATTTTTGAACTGATTTGTTAAGGCCTCTTTAGCTTCATTGAGTGACTCAATTCTGCCTAGACCTTGTTTACGTTCCGAATCTAACTCTGCTTCAAGGCGGATAGCATTTTGCAAAGCTTGGTCGCGCTCGTTACGTAAGTTGAGCCCTAGAGCAAGCTCTGTTTGGGCCTGCAGTTCAACACGCGCAAGGGTAGAGCGTAAGTTGAACGCATAAACTAAAAGGCCTGCACAAACTCCAAATGGCAGGCCAAACAGTAAAAGAGAGCCTAAATCAAAAGTCACGGCGTCAAAAATCAGAGCAAGACAATGAATTAAGCAGTAACGAGTTTTTGAAGTTCACCAGACTGAAACATTTCAGTCATGATGTCAGAGCCACCAATAAATTCACCATTGATATAGAGCTGAGGAATGGTTGGCCAATTTGCAAACTCCTTAATGCCCTGACGAATGCCTGCATCTTCTAAAACGTTCACAGTGTGAAGATTCTCAACTCCACTCGCGCGCAAGATGTTGATGGCATTTCCAGAGAAGCCACATTGTGGAAACTGTGCAGTTCCCTTCATAAACAATACAACAGGATGACTAGTGACGATTTCTTTAATTTGAGCTTGCGTGTCCATATATTCTTTCTACTAAGTTTTTGCTACAGCGATCTTATTACTAAGACGGTTTGAAATAGGGTTTGACTGATTTTAAGACTTAATGTGAAAAAGGGGTATTTCGCTCTATTTTCTGCCAGAGGCGACACGGTAATGGCCGCCCAAATCTAAATGAGTTTGAATATCGCGAAGACCCGCTAACTTCATCAGCGCTACAACCGCTTCAGATTGGTCAAAACCATGCTCAAGGGCAAGCAAGCCATTTGGATTGAGGTGTAATTGAGCGCCTGTAATGATCTTTTCTAGGCAGGTGAGCCCGCTGCCGTGATCCGTAAGGGCTGAAACCGGCTCAAAACGAAGGTCACCCTGATTTAAGTGCACATCTTGGGCGGCAATATAGGGTGGATTGCTGAGGATGATGTCAAAAGACATATCCCCATCCAATGCCTCGTACCAGCTACCCAGTAAAAACTGCACACGAGAAGTAACATTCAATTGCTCTGCATTTATTTTGGCAATTTCTAGCGCCGCTAGAGATTGATCGGTGGCAGTTACTTTTGCATTTGGAGCTTCGTGAGCAATTGCTAAAGCAATAGCGCCAGAGCCAGTTCCTAAATCCAAAATACTGACGTGAGTATCTAAACATTCAATTTCACGTAAACCAATCTCTACAAGCAGCTCTGTTTCTGGGCGTGGTATCAAAACTCCAGGAGCTACATAAAGTTCAATATTGTGAAATCCTCTTTTACCAACTAGGTAAGCAATCGGTTCACCATTGAGTCTTCGGGTTTCCAGCGCCTTCCAATCGGCCATTGCTTCGGCTTGAAGGAGCATGTCATCTCTAGATAACAGAGCAGAACGAGGTAATTGGTAATACTTTTCCAGAACATGAGCCATGAGAATTTTTGCCTCAGTCGGACTCAGTGCTGAGTCTCGTAATAGAGAGCGCAGGCTTAAATCTTCACTCACAGTTTTGCTTATCGCTAAGTAATGACTTAGTTATCACCAAGAGCCGCAAGTAATTCTGCCTGGTGCTCAGATGCAAGTGCATTGCAAAGATCATCGATATCACCATCCATCATCGCATCAATTTTATAGAGCGTGAGGTTGATGCGGTGGTCGGTGATGCGACCTTGGGGAAAGTTATAAGTGCGAATGCGATCACTGCGATCACCTGAGCCGATCAGAGATTTGCGAGTCTGTGCTTCAAGTTGATGCTTCTCGCGTTCGCGCGCGTCCATGATGCGAGAAACTAATACCTTCATTGCCTGCTCGCGATTACGGTGTTGGCTACGATCATCTTGACACTCCACCACTGTACCAGTAGGTAAGTGAGTGATGCGGACGGCAGAATCCGTTTTATTGATATGTTGACCGCCAGCGCCTGAGGCACGGAAGGTGTCAATACGCAATTCTGCAGGATTAATTTTGACTGCTTCAAGTTCGTCTGCTTCTGGCATAACAGCCACCGTGCAGGCAGATGTATGAATGCGTCCCTGCGTCTCTGTTTGCGGTACACGTTGTACGCGATGACCACCAGATTCAAACTTCAGGCGAGAGTAAACAGATTGACCTACCAGTCGCAAGACCACTTCTTTGTAACCACCTAAATCGGATTCAGCAGAATTTACTATTTCCACTTTCCAGCCTTGACGTTCAGCAAAGCGGGTATACATTCTCAGGAGGTCGCCAGCAAAAAGAGCGCTCTCATCGCCGCCGGTACCTGCACGAATTTCTAAGAAGACATTGCGCTCATCATTTTCATCTTTAGGTAGCAAGAGCTTTTGCAATACGCCTGCTAGTTCTTCCATAGTAGCTAAAGCTTGCTTTTGCTCTTCATCAGCAAAGTCCTTCATCTCAGGATCTTTGCGCATTTCTTCTGCTGCTTGCGCATCTGCCTCAGCCTGCTTGTAAAGGCCAAACTGCTCTACAACAGTAGCAATATCAGAATGTTCGCGCGTGAGCTTCCGATAGGCATCCATATCTTTGGTTGCTTCTTCGGAAGTTAATAGGGAGTTAAGTTCGGCTAAGCGCGTGTCTAGGTGGTCTAGCTTAGCCCGCATGCTGGGCTTCATCTAATGCTCTTCTGGCTTGGAATGCGAGGCGAATAATTTAGGTAACAACTTAATCAAGGCGTCACGCTCAGCGCCATTAGAGTGTTGCAGTGCATGGAGTGAGCCATGTAAAAATTTATTAGTTAAACCTTGTGCCATCGCATTGAGAACTTCCTGAGGATCTTCGCCGCGCATTAAGCGTTTCATAGCGCGCTCGAGCTCAAGTTGACGCATGCGTTCACCTTGTTGCTGAATATCTTGAATGAGTGGAACCGCATTACGACCTTGCATCCAATGCATAAAGTTACCAACGCGGTCTTCAATAATGGCTTCTGCTTGACTTACCGCTGCTTGACGTAAGTTGGCACCAGTCTGAATCATTACTCCTAAATCATCCACCGTATAGAGATAGATGTCATCCAATCTGGAGATCTCTGGCTCAAAGTCTCGGGGTACCGCTAAGTCAATCATGACCATTGGCTTATGGCGACGTTGTTTTAGGGCGCTCTCGACCATGCCAAGGCCAATGATGGGCAGGGAGGAGGCGGTACTAGACACAATAATGTCGAACTCGTGCAAACGTCCTGGGAGCTCTGAAAGCTTGAAGGATTCAGCCTCTACATCTTGCGCAGAAATAGAGTCTGCTAACTCCTGACCACGCTCAATGGTGCGATTGGCAATGGCGACATTCTTTGGCTTACGTGCAACAAAATGGGTGGCACATAAAGTGATCATTTCACCGGCGCCAATAAACAAAATCTTTTGATCTGAAATTTTTTCAAAGATCCGTTCGGATAAGCGAACGGATGCTGCAGCCATCGAAATAGAATGAGCGCCAATTTCAGTAGAGCCACGCACTTCTTTCGCAACTGCGAAAGTTTTCTGAAAGAGCTGATTGAGATACGTTCCTAAAACCCCGGCATCATTTGCGGTGCGAACTGCATCTTTCATTTGACCCAAGATTTGGGTCTCACCAATCACCATGGAATCTAAACCACAAGCAACTCTGAAGGCATGCCGAACTGCATCTGATTGTGGCAAGGAATATATATGGGGCTCAAGACTGCTTGGAGCAAGCTGTTGAGTTTTAGCCAACCAATCAAAAGTAGCCTCATGCAAAAGACCTGCGGCACTCGCATCATTTGCTGCACAGTAGACTTCGGTACGGTTGCAAGTTGACAAAATCGTAGCCTCGGGCAGCCCAGCCTGATTCGCGCCAACTAAGTGCTGGCGTAAATCGTGTAACGCTTCTTGAAGAAATTCAGGGTCAAAGGCGACTTTTTCCCGAACGGCTAGCGGCGCTGTGTGATGATTGATGCCGAGTGTCAACAACTTCATAATGGCGATTATAGATTTGATGGCAGCATTAATGGGGGTATGAATGGGGTTTTTAGCTTTTCTGGTGATTGGGGGTATTTCTGGGGTGTCTGCCTGGATTTTTTACCCTGGAGCTTCCTATGGTCTTAGACCTGCAAAGATCCTCACTGCCTTCTTGCTCGGGTTTATTGCGGCTGCTGCCAGCTCGTATTTGGGGCAATACTCGGGTCTTTTCCAATCCGGGCAAATCCTGGAGTGGGCCAGTGCTATTTTTGCCTCTTGTGCAGTGGGTTGTGTTTTTACCGCTTTAGCTAAATAAATCAGTCCAGGTACCATCCACCCACTGAATGGGTGAAGCCTGATGATCAATCAGCCATTGATTGGCTTTAGTGAAGTGACCGCAGCTTACTTTGCCTCCCGGCTCCAAAAAAGGCCTACCTGTTTTGTAAACACCCAAACCAGAGGGGTGGGAAGATTGCAAAACCAATTGACCTAAACCACTTTCAATTAATGGCAATTTAGATTGGGCGTGACCACCCCAAAGCATCCAGACCAAATTTGGCTTTTGTTTTACCAAAGCGGTAATAAGCATATCAATCAGACTTTTCCATCCCAAATTGGTATGACTACCTGCCTCACCCAGTTTGACGCTTAAGGCGGTATTGAGAAGTAGCACGCCTTGTTTGGCCCAGTCATGAAGATCTCCATTGTGTAGAGCCCCAAATCCTTCTAGTGCAAGCGCTTTGCTGATATTTCGGAGTGAGCTTGGAAATGTGCGTGAGTTCACTGCAATCTCTGCGGGAATCGAAAAAGCCAATCCTTGTGCCAGTCCCGGTGAGTGATAAGGGTCTTGACCGAGGATGACCACTTTTACTGAGTTAACAGGGCAAAGCTTGAGGGCTTTAAAAAAGTTTCGAGGTTCAGGCCTTACAGTGTTCGGATCTAAATCCAAAACACTTTGTAAATTTTTCTCTAGTGATTGCCAATCTGTTGAGTTGAAATAATCTCCTAGTAATTCTTGCCAATCATTTGGGATATCGTCTTTTGAAAATAGCGCTTTCAATTTCGGTCAAGCATCTTTCTTGGGTATTAGTTCATACTGCGCCGGTACTGGACTAGATTGCAGTGAGACCATACGTTCATGCTCAAGATCATCGCGATAGAAGGTAATGCGAGTATGAGTATTTTCAGAAAGGCTGCCTAAGACCCGATCCCAGCGTGCGCTGGTGATGCGCTGCCCATCGAGACTAGCCAGTAAATCTCCAGCTGCAAGGCCTGCGGCTTGAGCAAGCCCACCGTCAAGAACGTGGGTAACTTTTAGCCAGCCGTTGGCATCGGTATGTCGCATGCCAAACTGCAACTTCCGCTTTTCTAAAGTGGATAGAGATTTAGGTTTTACAGAAACAAGAGTTGAGCCAAGCCATTTTTGCAGAGGAATATCTTCAACCCCAAAAATGTAGCGCGTCTTTATTTCATGCCAAGTTTTACTAAAACCTTCACCTAGCAATTCGAAAATTAAATCATCTAAACCGTCTTCTGCAATCCCATTGCTACCATGCTTATGCCAAAGAAGGCGCATCAGGTCGTCTAGAGATTGCTTGCCCTTAGAGAAAGTGCGAATTTGTAAATCGAGACCAAGCGCAAGTAAGGCGCCTTTGCCGTAGTAGCTCACGACTGCATTGGGAGTGTTCTCGTCAGCTTGGTAATATTTGGTCCAAGCATCAAAAGAGCTATCAGCTAAGCTTTGCTTCTGGCGTCCAGGGCTGCGCAAGATCCCATTCCAATTGTCTGCAACTAGCTTTAAATAGGTTTTGAGATCGATTCGTTTGCTACGTAATAGTTGAAGGTCATCGTAATAGCTGGTGAAGCCTTCAAACACCCATAAGAGGCGTGTGTGATTACGTTTGGCTAAATCATAAGGCTGGAAAGCTTTGGGCTGAATACGCTTCACCAGCCATGCATGAAAATACTCGTGACTACATAAACCTAGAAATTCTCTATAAGCAGTTTCTTCACAGAGAATGTTTTCTTGAGGAATTTGATCGCGTCGGCAGAGGAGTGCAGTGCTATTGCGATGCTCCAGACCGCCGTAGCCATTCAAAACGGCATTGACCAAGAACAGATATTCCCCAAATGGCGCGCGCTTAGTTTTAGGCTCAAAGAGATTGATGGTGCTGGTGCAGATAGCTTGCAGATCATCTACAAGACGCTTGGCATCAATAATGTGATTACATCCCTGAATTGCCATCCGGTGAGCAACACCATTGGACTTCCAGTGCACAATTTGGAAGTCACCCATAGCTACAGGATGATCTATCAGATCTCCATAGTTTTGCGCCAGATAAAAACCAAACCCTCTAACATCAGTTTTCACTTCTCTTAAAGTAGTTTGTACTGTCCAGTGATCGGCAAAGGCAAGCTCTGGCGCAGTGATGGCGAGTGAGCAAGGTAAGTCCTCTTGCCCCTTAACAGCCAGACACAAGCTAGTGGCATTAAAGAATGCTCTTTCAGTGTCTAAATAGGCTGCACGTACCGATGAGTCAAAAGCATAAACAGTACTGAGGATCTCTACAGGGCCATTAACAGGGGGTAAGCGCCAATGGTCGTTGTCGATACGTTCGAGCGCAATTTTTTTCCTAGTGCCTGCGCTTGAATAAGCCTCGATGGATTCAATTTGCTTACTGAAGTCACGAATTAAATAACTGCCCGGAATCCAGGCAGGCATTTGTAGTACTTGACCCTCGGGATCAGGGTTGGCTATAAACAGCTTTACACGAAAGTGATGACCATGAAGATCGGCAGGCCAGACCGTGTATTGAATTTCAGGTAAGTCAGCATGATTCATGATTATTTCAGTGAATTAAATTTCTTTTCGATATCGGTAATTTGTACGGCGCCAGGGAAGCGGCTGCCGTCAGTGAAGAAAAGGGTTGGAGTACCTGTAACTCCATAGGTCTTGGCAAAAGCCATATTTTTATCAAGGGGTGTACTGCATTCGCCCTTGCCGCTTGGAGTGATGCCACTAATCATCCAATCCATATAGGCCTTATTTTGATCCGCAGAGCACCAAATTTGTTTTGATTTCTGAGCGGAGTCAGCCGACAAAATTGGGATTAAGTACGTGTAGATCGTGACGTTATCAAGCTGCTGTAGCGATTTTTCTAGACGCTTACAGTAGCCACAGTTGGGGTCGGAGAAGACTGCTAATTGACGACTACCGTTACCGCGGACATTTTTGATGGCGTTAGCAGGTATCAAGTCGCTCCACTTGATCCTGTTTAAGTCTGCTTGCCTTTGCTCGGTAATATTTTTGCCCGTAGCAAGTTCAATAATTTCTCCCTGAATGAGATATTTCCCAGAAGCATCTGTATAAAAAACATCATTGCCAACCAGAACCTCATATAAGCCGGAAACAGGAGCTGGTGAAACACTCTTCACTTTGGCATTAGCGCCCAACTTTTTTTGGATTTCTGTTTTTATTTGCTGTTCAGGTTGGGCATGAAGCGGGCCAGAACAAATGAGAGCTACGCTAATTAATGCAATGGCTGATAAGAGTTTATTCAAAATCAATTTCTCCTAAGGCGCGTTCAATTAAGCGCTGTTTTATAAAGTGGCTTTTATTCACAAGACCTAGACCCCAATTGCGAAGTTGTCTTTCAGTACTGCTACTCGCAGAAAATAATTTCTTAAGTTTATCGGTTACCCATAAAAGTGCGCTCGTATCACCCTGGCGTTGTCGTTCGTAACGGCGAAGCAGCACTAGGTCGCTTGGCGAGCGGAAAGACTCACGCTTACCTAAAATATTGAGCAATACCGCAACATCTCGCAAGCCCAGATTAAGACCTTGGCCAGCTAATGGATGCATCACATGAGCTGCATCACCAATGAGCACAACCTTGGGAAGAGCTTCGGGCCCAATAAATCGTTTGGCTCGGATTTTTCTCAAAGGGAAGGCTGCAGGGCTTGAGTTGAGGGTTAGTTCGCCTAATTGCTTAAGAATTGCGCCATTGGCGATAGCTGCAAATTGATCCAACCATTGAGATTGATCTAGTTTTAATAACTCCTCAGCATGCTCTGGTGAGGTGGACCAAACCATGGAGACTTGCTTTCCGGGTAGGGGCAACATGGCAACGATATCGCCGCCTGGCAAGAACCACTGAAAGGCAGTTTCTAAATGTGGATGAGTGCAAAGCCAGTTAGCCACAACTGCACTTTGTGAATAACTTTCTTCACTGACGCTGATACCTAGTTCATTGCGAATCGGGGAATTAGCCCCATCAGCTGCAATTACTAGTTGCGCACGAATACTGCCACCATTTTTTAAATGTAGCGTACTGCCCTCGGCATCAACAATAATCCGTTCTACTGCATCGTTAATGCGCTCCAATTTATTTTGAAAGCGCGAGGCTTGATCAATCGTGTGCTCAATGAGATTCGATTCTCCAATCCAGGCAAGTTGCGGTGTGCCCGCTTCAAATGCAGAGAGATGAAGGAAATCATCTTTTTCGCCGCGATCACCATAGATCCGCATATCTCGAACTGGCTGCAAGCGACTGTGATCGAGCGCATCCCAAATTTGTAAGTGGGCTAGCAATTTTTGGGTACTCGGGGAAAAAGCATAAATTCTTTGACCCCATTGATGTCCCTGTGGGTTAGAAACGTTTTGCCCTAAATCAGGGGCAATCTCGACGGTATGAAGACCAAGCTGGGCGAGCCCTAGGGCACAGGCCTTACCGGCAATGCCTCCGCCAACCACCGCGACATCCACAGCGCGGTTTTGAGAGCTGGTGATCGAGGACTTTGAGAGGTGATTTTGGTGAACTTCTGACATAACTCGATGATATCGAAACCAGCCCCTTTACAATACGGATATGTCTTTGAAATGTGGCATCGTCGGCCTGCCTAACGTCGGCAAATCTACCCTCTTTAATGCGCTTACCAAGGCTGGGATCGCAGCGGAAAACTATCCTTTCTGCACGATTGAGCCAAATGTGGGCGTTGTAGAGGTTCCTGACCCCCGTCTAGCCGCTTTGGCTGAGATCGTGAAGCCTGAGCGCATCCTACCGGCAGCTGTCGAATTTGTCGATATTGCTGGTTTGGTAGCTGGCGCCTCAAAAGGCGAAGGTCTTGGCAATCAGTTTTTAGCGAATATTCGTGAAACTGACGCCATTACCCATGTCGTGCGGTGTTTTGAGGACCCCAACGTGATTCACGTTGCAGGAAAAATCGATCCAATCGCTGATATTGGTGTAATTGATACTGAATTAGCCTTGTCTGACTTAGCAACAGTTGAAAAAACTTTGAATCGCTCCAGTAAAGCTGCTAAGTCTGGGAACGACAAAGAGGCCGCTGCCTTGGTTGCTGTTCTGACTAAAGTTCAAGCCCATTTAGATTCTGCTTTGCCGGTTCGCAGTCTCAATTTGAGCGACGATGAAAAATTATTGATTAAACCTTTGTGTTTGATCACCGCTAAGCCTGCCATGTATGTTGCGAACGTTAAAGAAGATGGCTTCTCAAACAACCCGCATCTTGAAGCGGTAAAGCAGCATGCAGCAAAAGAGGGTGCTCCTGTTGTGGCAGTCTGCGCTGCTATTGAAGCGGAAATTGCCGACTTAGATGAAGCCGATAAGATTGAGTTCTTAGCCGACTTAGGTATGGAGGAGCCAGGCTTAGATCGCGTAATTCGTGCCGGCTATTCATTACTCGGCTTGCAAACGTATTTCACGGCAGGGGTTAAAGAGGTGCGCGCCTGGACTATCCACGTCGGTGATACAGCACCCCAAGCTGCCGGTGTTATTCATACCGACTTTGAGCGCGGCTTTATTCGTGCCCAAACTATTTCTTACGATGACTTCGTGCAGTTCAAAGGAGAGTCTGGTGCTAAAGAGGCAGGCAAGATGCGCGCCGAAGGCAAGGAGTATGTTGTTAAAGATGGAGATGTGCTGAACTTCTTATTCAACGTCTAAAAGCCGTATCTTTACCCAATAAAAAAGCCCTTTTCAGGGCTTTTTTGCTTAAATAGACGAATAGATTTGGTTTTTAAACCGCCTTAACTGCCTTTTCTAAGCATTTAGAAATTTCTTCATAGCGCTTGAGCGCCATCTTGGTAGGTAATACCTCTTTTTTGCGACCATCCTCATTGGCCGCCATTTTGATGTAACCCAAAGCGCTCAGATTTTTAAGGCGCCCATGTAATGTGGCTTGTGAGCCTAAATCTGCTAAAGCAATGAGGTCACCAACTAAAATTGCTTGCTTAGTTTGGGCGCATGAAACAATCTTATCCAGCAGACTCTCTTCAATGCAATCGAGCTTCTTTCCTGGGTTGATGCGATCAATTGCATCAATCAGGTTGAGAAACTTAATGTAAGAAGAGGTTTTTATAGTAGACATATTTCTTGGTAATAATTAGATATTAGCTTTAAAGCTAATATCAGTTTATTCCCTAATCCTAGTTTTAGCAATTGACCGACATCAATTAAAAGAATTAATCCATACTGAATGCAATGTCAAAATTTTTAAAGATTTCTGTAGAGTTGTTTATTGGGTGCGTAATTAGTGCGATGGCGTACACATTACTTTTTTATTTAAATGGATGGTTAACCGACAGCTTAGTTTTTGGCTTGGGCGTAAATTGGATTTATCTACCTGCCGGCCTACGCTTATTTTTGACCTTGATTTTTGGTTTGCCCGGTGCCGTTGGTATTGCAATAGCTTCATTTTTAATTAGTTATTACGGCGCTTTCCCACAAGAATTAACTCTCTGTATTGGCACTGGATTGATTTCAGGATTTGCACCTTACTTAGCCAGATATTTTGTATTTAGCAATCTTCGACTTGAGTCAGATCTCAGTAATTTGAACTTCCCAAAGTTGATTGCTTGTATTTTGATTTATTCCTTGCTCTCCGCAGGATTACATCAGTGGTGGTTTTCAACGATGGACCTAGACGATACAGGAAGCCTTAATCACTTCGCAGTCATGTTTATTGGCGATGTACTGGGTTCGCTACTGCTAATTTCTTTGATCAAATACTGTCTTGATCTATTGAGAAAAGCTAGGAGAACAGCTCACTAAGGGCTGCACCTGGATCTGAAGCGCGCATGAATGCTTCTCCAACCAGGAAGGCGTTAATCTGATTGTTGCGCATGAGCTCTACGTCAGCACGATTCAAGATGCCAGACTCTGTCACTAAGGTTTTATTGCTAGGAACCATCGACATTAAAGAGAGGGTGGTTTGTAGAGTCACATCAAAGGTTTTGAGATTACGGTTATTAATACCTAGTAATGGGGTCTTCAGTTCAAGTGCCTGCTCTAATTCTGGGGCATTGTGCACTTCAACTAAAACATCTAGCCCTAATTCATGAGCGCATGCTTCAAGCTCTTTCATTTGATTTAACTCTAGGCAGGCCACGATCAGCAAGATGGCATCGGCGCCAATGGCGCGAGCTTCATACACTTGATAAGGGTCTATTGTGAAGTCTTTGCGCAATACTGGTATGTTGCATGCAGCACGAGCTTGCTGTAGATACGCATTGCAACCCTGGAAATAGTCTTGATCAGTTAGGACTGATAAACAAGCGGCACCATGTTTTTCATAGGACTGAGCAATAGCAGCTGGCAAGAAGTTTTCGCGCAAGATTCCTTTGCTAGGGCTCGCTTTTTTAATCTCGGTAATCACTCCGGCTTTGCCGGAAGAGATCTTGTTTTCAATAGCTTTGATAAAGCCCCTTGGCTTTAGAGCAGCATCTTGATTGTTAGCTTCAGCCCGTTCACGTTGGTTGGCAAGCGAGAGTTGCTGCAGGCAACTGGCCACTTCAATTTTTTTAGTAGCAATAATTTTTTCGAGAATATCGCTCATGAATAACCAATTATTTAGATTGTGTTGCTGCAATAAAAGCGTCTAATTTTTGACGTGCCGCCCCAGAGGCGATAGCGGCTTTTGCTAGCGCAATACCACTAGCAATATCTTTAGCCACGCCAGCCACATAAAGTGTTGCTCCGGCATTGAGGCAAACGATATCACTCGCTGGCCCTGATTTGCCATCGAGCACATCTAAGACAATCTTTTTGGACTCTTCAGCGTTAGCAACTTTAAAACTATGGCTAGGAGCAGTACTCAATCCAAAATCTTGTGGCTGAATTTCATATTCACGTACCACACCATCTTTGAGTTCGCCAACCAATGTCGGACCCTCTAAAGAAATCTCATCTAGACCATCTCGCCCAAAAACTACCAGCGCATGTTCCATTCCGAGGGCTTGTAATACCCGCGCCTGAATACCTACAAGATCTGCATGAAATACGCCCATCAAAATACGTTTCGCATCGGCAGGATTGGTGAGGGGTCCCAGGATATTAAAGATCGTACGCACACCTAACTGCTTGCGGATAGGTACTACATTCTTCATGGCTGGATGATGGTTTGGGGCAAACATAAATCCTGCGCCTACCGTTGAAATGCATGCAGCAACTTGATCGGCAGATAAGGCTAGATTGACACCTAAAGCCTCTAAAACGTCAGCGCTGCCAGACTTACTGCTGACGCTGCGATTGCCGTGTTTAGCAATCTTTGCGCCTGCGCCGGCAGCTACAAACATGGCTGCGGTTGAGATATTAAATGTGTGCGCGCCATCACCACCAGTGCCCACTACATCGACTAAATGGCTGCGATCGTCTACTTTTACTGAAGTTGCAAATTCCCGCATTACTTGCGCTGCAGCAGCGATTTCACCAACTGTTTCTTTTTTGGTACGTAAAGCAACTAGCAATCCCGCAACTAGCTCTGGTGACATTTCACCGCTCATGATGAGCCGCATCATGGCAGTCATCTCATCATGGAATAACTCGCGATGTTCAATGCAGCGTTGTAAAGCTTCTTGCGGAGTAATTGGCATGGCGCTGTTAGTAGGCCCTTATTTATTTTGTAAAAAATTCTTGAGTAGGGCATGACCATGCTCAGAAAGGATAGACTCTGGATGGAATTGCACGCCCTCAACAGCAAGTTCCTTGTGGCGTACACCCATGATTTCGCCATCCGATGAAGTTGCCGTCACCTCTAACATTGCCGGTAAGGTGCTCTTCTCAATAGCAAGTGAGTGATAACGGGTTACTTTAAATGGATCCGGCAGGTTTTTAAAGACGCCAACACCAGTGTGATGAATGCTATCCGTTTTACCGTGCATGACCTTTTGAGCGCGAATGACTTTGCCGCCGAATGCTTCACCGATCGCTTGGTGTCCTAAGCAAACACCGAGGATCGGAATTTGACCGGCATAGCGTTTGATAGTTTCGACAGAGATACCTGCCTCTGAAGGACTGCAAGGCCCAGGAGAGATGCAAATACGTGCAGGATTTAACTTCGCAATATCTTCTACCGTGATTTCATCATTGCGAAAGACTTTTACCTCTTCACCTAGTTCTGCAAAATATTGAACAAGGTTGTAAGTAAACGAATCATAGTTATCAATCATTAGGAGCATCAAGTCCTCCTTGTACTAAATCTGCTGCAGTTAATACTGCGCGTGCCTTGACTTCTGTTTCTTTCCATTCAGCAGTTGGGTCAGAGTCAGCTACAACACCAGCGCCAGCTTGAGAGTGGAGCATGCCATCCCGAATCACACCAGTGCGGATCGCAATCGCGACATCCATATCACCTGAGAATGAAAGGTAGCCCACTGCACCACCATAAACACCGCGCTTCACAATTTCCATTTCATCAATGATTTCCATTGCCCGAATTTTGGGGGCGCCTGACAGGGTGCCTGCTGGAAAAGTAGCTCGCAACACATCCATATTGCTCATATTGTCTAAAAGATCCCCCTCTACCGAGCTCACAATATGCTGAACATGGGAGTACTTCTCGATAGACATAGAGTCAGTTACTTTGACTGAGCCAGTTTTAGCAATACGACCTACATCATTGCGGGCTAAATCAATCAACATCACGTGCTCGGCGATTTCCTTAGGGTCTGCCAAAAGCTCTTTTGCCAAGCGCTCATCTTCCTCTGGGTTGGCGCCACGCGGACGGGTACCGGCGAGCGGTCGTATTGTGACAATCTTCTCGGCAGCCCGTTTTTCTTGGCGCACTAAGATCTCCGGAGATGAGCCCACGATTTGCATATCGCCAAAGTCGTAGAAATACATATAAGGCGATGGATTGAGTGAGCGTAACGCTCTGTAGAGTGCTAAGGGAGAATCTGTAAATGGTTTGCTAATACGCTGACCAATCACAACCTGCATGCAATCGCCAGCCAAAATATATTCTTTGGTCTTGAGAACTGCGCTCTCAAAATCAGCTGCTTTGAACTTACGAATGAGATCGGTTTTGGTGCTTGGTAAGGATGCTGGCATGTTAGCTGGTTTACCAAGACAAGTCAGCAATTCTTTCAAACGATCTTGTGCTTTTTCAAAGCTATTAGCAATACTAGGGTCCGCGTAAACAATAAAATAAATTTTTCCAGCGACGTTATCAATGACCGCTAACTCTTCAGTCAACATGAGTTGAATATCAGGTACACCTAATTCATCGGGCAATTGATGTTTGGCCAAACGAGACTCGATATAACGAACGGTGTCGTAGCCAAAGTAACCAGCAAGACCGCCACAAAAGCGGGGCATATCAGCTTGTAAAGCCACTCTAAAGCGCTTGAAATAAGCATCAACAAAGTCGAGTGGATTATCGGTGTTGGACTCAACAACTTTTCCATTTGTTACGACTTCGTTAATTGGTGCGCTAGGTGTGCCAACCGTTCTGACGATAGTCTTGGCGGGCAGACCAATAAAGGAGAAGCGGCCGAAACGCTCGCCACCTAAAACAGACTCTAATAGGTAAGTATTAGTCTTACCAAATGCATGACTCAGTTTGACGTAAAGCGATAGAGGAGTTTCTAGATCTGCCAACACCTCTTTGATCAGGGGAATGCGATTGAAACCCTGTTTAGCTAGGGCATTAAATTCTTCGAGCTGCATTACGCTTTTCCTGACTTTCCTAATTCAGTGCGCATTGCATTAATTACTTGTGCGTAATTTTCTTGTGCATAAATCGCTGAACCCGCAACAAAGGTATCCGCACCAGCTCGTGCTACTTCTGCAATGTTGTCGACCTTAATTCCACCATCTACTTCAAGACGAATATGTCGACCAGTTTCAGCTTGATAGCGGTCGAGACGGGTACGAACTTGTGCGATCTTTTGTAAAGTACTTGGGATGAAGGATTGACCACCAAAACCCGGGTTCACTGACATGAGTAAAACAAGATCAAGTAATTCCAAGGTGTGATCAAGATGATCAAGCGGTGTAGCCGGATTGAATACGAGACCAGCTTGGCATCCTTGATCGCGAATTAAGTTCAATGTGCGGTTGACGTGGGGACTGGCTTCAGGATGAAAGCTAATTAAATTTGCGCCCGCTTTAGCAAAGTCGGGGACGATGCGATCTACAGGCTCGATCATCAGGTGAACATCGATCATTGCAGGCTTGCCATCTTTGTTTGCGTAAGGACGAATAGCCTCACAAACCAAGGGGCCAATGGTGAGATTGGGTACGTAGTGGTTATCCATCACATCAAAGTGAATCCAGTCAGCACCTGCCACTAAAACGTCCTGTACTTCCTTGCCTAGGCAGGCGAAGTCGGCCGACAAAATGGAGGGGGCAATAACAAATTGACTGTTTGAGGATGATTTTTGGCTTTCCATCCCTAGATTCTAGCTTGCAGTTGGCTTAAGGATGGAGCAGAATTCGAGCATGAATCCCCATGAAATGAGCATTACGGTCAAAGCCCAGTACCTTCCTGAGCAATCTGACCCCGATAACCGTCAATTTGCCTTTGCTTACACGGTAACCATCCGAAACACCGGAACCGCCAGTATTCAGGTGATTGCCCGCCATTGGTACATTACGGACGGGGACAACGATGTCCAGGAGGTAAAGGGCTTGGGGGTTGTTGGGCAGCAGCCTCTATTGCGCACTGGCGAGCATTTTGAGTACACCAGCTGGGCCACATTACCCACCCCTGCAGGAACTATGCGTGGCGAGTATTTCTGCGTGACTGAGGATGCCCAGTTTTTTCAGGCCCCTATCCCAGAATTTGCCCTAGTGATGCCGCGTACCCTGCATTAATGCAGGGTTTAGAAAAATGCTATTTTTTGCCTTTGCCGGTCCAAAGGACAATAAACAATAAAAGTCCTAAGGCAACAGCACCTTCAAAGACAAACAGCAGCATTGGGTATTCATCGAGTAAATTGGCAATCATGATTTCTAAATTTAAATTAGTTCCAGCAAGTGTATTCGCTATCTTCATTGCTAGCTTGATTTCAGGGTGCTCTGCTCCGCCTACTCGTGGCACTGGATATCGCTCTGGTAGTTCCGGCGCTTCACCATCAAGTTATAACTCTTCTATTGCCAGCTTTAGCGCGGTTTCTTGGCAGGCATTGCCTGGGTGGCAAGAAGATGATTTAACTCAGGCTTGGCCTGCTTGGTTAAAGAGTTGTGATGCCTTGCGCAAGAAAAGTGGCGAAGTTAATTGGCGACAGGTATGTGCTCAAGCCGGGACTATTTCTGGTCGCGATACCCAATCTATCCGCAAATACTTTGAGGGTAATTTTCAAGCTTACGAAATTCACAATAGCACTGGGAGTGATACAGGTTTAATTACTGGCTACTACGAGCCAGTAATGAATGGATCTCAAACCCGCACTAGCACTTATAACGTGCCGCTTTACGGCTTACCTAATGCGTGGCGTAAATCAAAACCTAACCCCGGCCCAAGTCGTGCTGAGCTTATGAGTTCAGGGATTTTGCAGGGATCTGAAATTGCTTGGGTGCAAGATCCGGTAGCAGCAGCGTTTATGCAAATTCAGGGCTCCGGAAAAATTCGCCTTGAAGATGGACGCGTCTTGCGTCTCGGCTATGCAGGGACCAATGACCAACCTTTTAAATCATTTGCTCAGTGGTTGTTGGACCGTAAAGAAATCACTCGCAGCGAAGCAACAATGCAAGGTATTTCGCAATGGGCTAAGCGCAATCCTGGTCAAGTAAATGAAATGCTCAATGCCAATCCACGTTTTGTATTCTTCAAAGAGTTGCCCGGTAATGTAGCGGCTGACTTGGGTCCTAACGGTGCTTTGGGCGTTCCATTAACCAGCGAGCGCAGTATTGCAGTAGATTTACAAGCTATGCCCCTGGGTGCACCAGTTTTTCTGGCAACGACTAAGCCACTCAGCAGCCAGCCTTTACAGAAGCTAGTCATGGCGCAAGATACAGGTAAGGCCATTGTGGGCGGTGTCAGAGCAGACTACTATTGGGGGTCGGGAGATTCTGCTGGAGAAATGGCGGGTCGCATGAAGCAAAACGGTAGGATGTGGTTGTTGCTTCCACGTTAATTCAATATCAACACTGAAAGAAATTTATGAGCTACAAAACCATTTTGACTGAAGTTGAAGGCAAGGTTGCCACTATCACTTTGAATCGCCCCGAAGTGTTAAACGCATTGAATGATCAGCTGATGAGTGAACTTGGGGCTGCCTTATTGGCTTTTGATGCAGATGACAATATCGGTTGCATGATCATCACTGGCAGTGAAAAAGCATTTGCTGCTGGAGCGGATATTGCTTCAATGGCTAATTACACATTGACAGATGTTTATCGCAGTGGCTTTATTTCGCGTAACTGGGAAGAGATTAAGAAAGTCCGTAAACCAGTAATTGCTGCAGTTTCTGGTTATGCCCTTGGTGGTGGATGTGAACTGGCGATGATGTGCGACACCATCATGGCTGCTGATAACGCTAAGTTTGCTCAGCCTGAAGTGAAGCTGGGCATCATTCCTGGGGCTGGAGGCACGCAACGCTTGCCACGCGCGGTATCGAAAGCGAAAGCAATGGATCTGGCTTTGACGGGCCGCATGATGGATGCTACCGAAGCTGAACGTTCGGGTTTAGTCGCGCGTATCTTCCCGCAAGCAGATTTATTGAAAGAGGTAAAGGCAATTGCTACAGGAATTGCAGATATGCCTTTATTGACGGCGATGATGGTGAAAGAGAGTATCAATACTGCCTATGAGACTACCTTGTCTGAAGGTATTCATTTTGAACGCCGCCTCTTCCATGCTTGCTTTGGAATGAGCGATCAAAAAGAAGGCATGGCTGCATTTATGGAAAAACGCCCAGCTAAATTTACTAACTCTTAATTAAATTCATTCAAAAGAATTTAGTTTTTTTCTAAGAAGCGTTGAGCTAGTTTGACCCAATAGCTCACGCCTACTGGAATCAAGGTGTCATTGAAGTCGTAGGAAGGATTGTGCAGGTGACATGGGCCCATTCCATGACCAACAGAGCGATGATCGCCATCGCCATTGCCAAGGAATACATAGCAGCCGGGCTTTTCTAGCAACATAAAGGCAAAGTCTTCAGCGCCCATTGTAGGATCAACAGAGTTATTTACATTCTGTTCACCAACTAATTCATTCATGATCTCTGTAGCAAATTTCACCTCAGCCTCATGATTAATGAGTGGTGGGTAATTTCTGGAAAACGTAATTTCAGCTTGGCAATCGAATGCGCCTGCAACATTGTGGGCGATTTCTCGTAAGCGTTGCTCAATCAAATCTAAGACGTCTAATGTAAATGTGCGTACCGTACCGCCAATAAAAGCACTATCTGGAATAACGTTACTGGTTTCTCCCGCATGAAATTGTGTGATCGATAAAACTGCGGCATCCACAGGGCGCTTATTCCGTGTGATGATGCTTTGTAGAGCAAGGACTACTTGTGCACCAGCAAATACAGGATCTGCGCTGTTATGCGGTAGGGCGGCATGACCGCCTTTGCCGGTGATGGTAATTTCAAAAGTATTGCTAGAGGCCATCATTGGGCCAGAAGTAACGCCAAAATGACCTGCAGCAAAACCGGGCCAATTGTGCAAGCCAAATACAGCATCACATGGAAACTCTTTGAAGAGTCCATCCTTGATCATTTCATTAGCGCCAGCGCCCCCTTCTTCGGCAGGCTGGAAAATAAAAATCACCGTACCTCTAAAATCACGATGATTGGATAAGTATTGTGCAGCGCCCAGCAGCATTGCAGTATGACCATCATGTCCACATGCATGCATCTTTCCAGGATTTTTAGAGGCATGGGCAAAGTTGTTGTGTTCTTGTAATGGCAGTGCATCCATATCGGCACGTAAACCAATCATCTTGCCGGGACCTAAATCCCCATCTAAGCGACCAACAACACCTGTTTTTCCCATGCCGCGGTAAACGGTAATTCCCCAGCTTGATAGTGCTTCAGCTACCAGATCGGCCGTGCGATTTTCTTCGAAGCGTAATTCAGGGTGCGCATGAATATTGCGTCGAATTTCTTGAATTGCTTCAGCAGAGTCGATAATTTCTGGAGATAAATGCATCCCTTCATCTTATCCGAAAGTCTTTAAATATGCCTTTTGGGGGGAGATTACCGCAAATTAATTCTTGGGTAATTGAATGTGCTGTGCAGCAAAAGTGAGCGCCTCTAATGAATAGGGGCTGTTATTAGCTTTTTGGAGTGCTTTTGGTAGTACTGGAACAAGACCCAAAAAAGGTGCAGCAATTCTGGTTTTAAGGGTTTGCACATTCTCCTGAAGAAGTGACATCTCTGTAGAGAGGGTGTTGGCTACCCAACCTGCAATTGTTAAATTACGTGCCTTGATCGCTTCATAAGTTAGGAGAGCATGATTAATGCAGCCTAATTTCATGCCAACTACAAGAATGATGGGCAAATGAATTTCTTTTGCAAAAGCACCTAAATCTTCCACTTCATTTAGTGGGATGAGGAGGCCTCCGGCACCTTCCACGACAACACAATCTGCCTGATTCTGAATATGACGAAAGGCTTTTGCCATCACATCCATTTCAAGCTTCACACCTTGGTGCGCTGCAACTAAGTGTGGAGCGGCTGGCTGATCTAAAACATAAGGGCACAAACTCAACGCATTTGAGTCCAGATTTGAGGCGGTGCGTAGCGTTTCTACATCTTCATTGAGGGTCTTGCCTCTTGCATCTTGATAAGTGCCGGCAACCACAGGCTTAAAGCCGATTGCATTCATTCCCTGCTCGCGCAATTTCAGAATAAGCGCGCCACTGACTAAGGTTTTGCCAACCTCAGTATCAGTCCCAGTAACAAAGAAGCCATTGGACTTAATCATGGTCTGCCTTTGCGATAACTTCATTCTCAATTGTTTTCAGGGTAGCAATTAGCTGACGCAAATCGGCTTCACTATGATTGGCGGAAAACGTAATACGTAACCGTGCGCTCCCATTGGGCACTGTTGGTGGACGAATAGCCGGAATCCAATAGCCTGCTTCATCTAATAACTTTGCTGCGAGAAGAGCGCTAGCATTACTGCCCAAGATAACGGGTTGAATTGCAGTGCAAGAGGATGCCTTTTCCCATTGAGAGAATTGCATTTCTTCTTGCCAAATTCGAATGAGTTTATTGAGTTGGGCGCGGCGATTGCTTCCCTCATTCCCCTCGATGATGTCTAAGCTCTTTAAAAGGGTATGCGCTATTGCTGGTGGTGTTGCGGTACTGTAAATAAAAGGACGTCCCTTTTGAATCAGCCATTCAATAAAAGTTTCCTGTGCGCAAACAAAAGCCCCGCTGACGCCAGCAGCCTTACCAAGCGTGCCAATATAGATAATGCGATCAGAGCAGATATTTTCTTGCTCCAAAATGCCGTGACCATGTTTACCTAGAGCTCCAAATCCATGTGCATCATCAACTAACAACAGTGCATCATATTGTTCGGCAAGTTTTAGTAATTCTTTAATGGGAGCGAGGTCACCATCCATACTAAAGACGCCATCAGTGACGATGATCTTCAGGGGTCGTTGATCAGCTTTTAGTAATTCACCGAATAAATCTACTTGTGTGTGATCAAACAAGGTGACACTTGCTTGTGTCTGTGCGCTAGCTAAACGAATACCATCAATGAGCGAGGCATGATTTAGCTTTGCTGAGTAAATACTGGCAGACCCCTGTGGACCAAGTCTTGCTAGAGCTGTGATAGCTGTGAGGTTGGCCAAATAGCCGGTGCTAAAAAAGAGTGCACGAGCATCTGGGATATGTTGTTTCTGAAAATCTGCCAACTTGCTTTCAAGAATCTCATGGGCAATGCTGTGGCCACTGATGAGATGAGAGGCGCCGCTACCAATGCCATACCGTGCGGCACCTTCAGCAAGGGCTTGAACAAGATAGGAATGATTTGCCAGGCCTAGATAGTCGTTGCTACAGAAGGCCTTTAATTCACGCCCGTTAACCAGCGCTTTGGTGTCGCATGGAGATTCAGTCGCTCTGAGTTTTCGCTTGAGTAGTTGCAAATCCAAATCTGCAATTTGCTCTTGTGCTAATTGAAGGGCATTAAATGCGTTCGTCATGCCAATGTCTTCTCGAGGGCAAGCTGTACTGCTCTACCTAATTGCATCGTTTCTTCGGATGACAAGATATAGGGAGGCATTACATAAATCGTATTAACAATTGGTCTAATTAATATGCCTTTATCTAAGCTATTTGCGAACATCTCTCGTGCAAATGTTTTAGGATTTTTTAAGCAATCACTTTTTACATCGAATGCCAAAATCATGCCTTGCTGACGCCAGTGCTCAATTCGAGTATCAGTTTTTGCCCATGCAAATGCATTTGCTAAATCCTGAGAGCGCTCAATATTTTTTTCCAATACGTTTTCGGATTCAAAAATCGCAAGACAAGCTAGAGCGGCAGCGCATGCTAGCGGATTGCCGGTGTATGAGTGGGAGTGTAAAAACCCTTGCGACGTTTGGTCACCATAAAACGCTTGGTAAATCTGATCAGTCGTTAGGCATAGAGATAGTGGCAAGTAACCGCCACTAATTCCCTTGGAGAGTGTTAAGAAGTCTGGCCAGACACCAGCATGTTCACAGGCGAAGAACTTACCGCTCCGCCCACAGCCTACGGCAATTTCATCTGCAATCAGATGCACTTCATAGCGATTGCATAGTTCTCTGACTAGGCGTAGATATTCGGGAGAGTGCATAGCCATTTGTCCAGCACATTGCACTAATGGTTCCACAATAAAGGCAGCTATTTGTTGATGCTCTTTTGCAAATAACTCTTCCAGTTGTTTGGCTGCATGTTTTGCCACATCTTCTGCAGTCTCGCCAACTTTTGCTTTACGTGCATCGGGGGAGCTAACTGTGTAGACATCTTGCAGCAGCGACCCGTAAGCTTTTCTGAAAATGGCTACGTCAGTTACCGCTAATGCGCCTAGCGTTTCTCCGTGATAACCATTCTCTACACAAACAAATTTTTTCTTTTGTAGTTTCCCATTGAGCTGCCAATAGTGATGACTCATCTTCAGAGCAATTTCTACAGCAGAGGCACCATCGGATGCATAGAAGACATGGCCTAATTGGTGATTAGTCAGCGCAGAAAGTTTTTCTGATAACTCGACCACGGGCGGATGAGTAAATCCTGCGAGCATCACGTGCTCAATTTTTTCTAGCTGCTCAGTTATTGCATGATTGATGCGTGGATTAGAGTGGCCAAATAAATTGGTCCACCAAGAACTAATGGCATCGAGCAGGGCATTTCCGTTTTCATCATAGAGCCAAGCACCTTTGCCTTTGGTAATGGCAACCAACGGAAAGGACTCATGCTGTTTCATCTGAGTGCAGGGGTGCCAAACGGCGGCTAGGCTGCGATCAACGAGTGCGACTTGATTTAAATCAGAAATAACCTTCATGTTTGATATTTGACCACTAGTTTTCCCAATTTCAGGCCTGTATCTGTTATGTTTATGCCTTGAATCTACCCATTTTCTGGAATTTACCCATGCAGGACACTCAAACCGTTGAAAAACCCTTAACCCAGTTCAAATCCAAAGCCGAGTTGCACCAGGGAACAGATGCGGGGGTAGAAGCGTCTGGCCATTGGTCAGTGGCTCAAATTGAGGCTTTATTTGCTCTTCCTTTTAATGAGTTAATGCTCAAAGCCCAAGAGACGCACAAGTCATATTTTCCTGAAGGTGATGTGGAATTGGCCACCCTGCTTTCCATTAAGACCGGTGGCTGCCCTGAGGACTGCGGTTATTGCCCTCAGGCTGCTCGTTATGACACCGATGTGAAGGCTGAGAAGTTAATGGGCTTGGAAGAGGTTTTGGAGGCTGCTAAAGCGGCTAAAGCGGCTGGTTCTAACCGTTTCTGTATGGGTGCTGCCTGGCGTGAACCTAAGGATCGCGACATTGAAAAAGTCACGGCCATGATTAAGGGTGTGAAAGCCCTAGGTTTAGAGACTTGCGCCACCTTAGGCATGCTGGAGGCTGACCAAGCCCAAGCACTGCAAGAGGCTGGCCTAGACTTTTATAACCATAACTTGGACACCAGCGAGGACTTTTATCGCTCTGTGATCTCGACGAGAGGTTATCAAGATCGCCTGGATACGATTTCGAATGTACGCGCTGCTGGTATGTCAGTTTGTTGCGGTGGAATCGTTGGCATGGGTGAATCTAGAGAGCAACGCGCTGCATTTTTAGCGCGCTTAGCCAATTTGAGCCCTTACCCAGAATCAGTGCCGATTAACCATTTGGTGCCGGTTGCAGGGACTCCCATGGCGGATCAAAAACCTTTAGATCCTCTGGAGTTTGTAAGAACCATTGCTGTTGCTAGGATCACCATGCCTAAAGCCCGTGTGCGCTTATCTGCTGGCCGCCAAGAGCTAGGTAGGGCAGTTCAAGCCATGTGCTTCTTAGCGGGCGCCAACTCGATTTTCTATGGTGAGCAACTACTCACTACCGGCAATCCTGAGGCAGAACAAGACCGTGAGCTCCTAGCAGAGCTTGGCCTGAAGACCAAGCAAAGCAGCAAAGCAGAGGTTTTAATCTAACCTTTGTCGCGAATGTCCCCGATAGATCGCCTTATTCTGGAGTTTGATACTGCCCTTAGGTCGGTAGTTGGTGGTGCAAATGCGCAAAGACCTACTCCAGGTTCTGATGCTGGGGGAAATACTGGACTGGATGCGTCGGAACGTAAACATGCCGCAGGCCTCATGCGTGTAAATCACGTAGGAGAAGTTTGTGCACAAGCGCTTTACCAATCGCAAAAATTAGTCGCTAGAAATTCAGAAATTCAGGAAATGCTCGATCACTCTGGTCAAGAAGAAATGGATCATCTTGCATGGTGCGAAACTCGACTACATGAGTTGGGCTCCCACACTAGTTATCTCAATCCAATTTGGTATGCGGGATCCTTTGCAATCGGCTTGGCAGCAGGCTTAGCGGGTGATAAGTGGAGTTTAGGTTTTGTCGCTGAAACTGAAAAGCAAGTTGAGAATCATCTAGAAAGTCATCTCAAAAATTTACCCAAAGATGATCAACGTTCACGTGCAATTGTTGATCAAATGCGCCTAGATGAAATTGCTCACGGACAAGCTGCAAAAAATGCTGGTGGTGTCAATTTACCTGAACCAGTTCAAAAAATAATGCAAGCTATGTCTAGGGTGATGACCACCACTGCTTACAAAATTTAAAACGAAAATCCGTTTTAAATTAAATAATCTCTTTCTAAATAATTTTTTGATATATTTTTTATCGATTACTGTTTATAAATACAGTATATTTAGGGATTATCTGGCCCAATAGCTAAGATCTATTCTTAAGTATATTTTCCAAGCCATTGTTTCAAGTAGCTATTTTATTATCACCATTTTCTCAACACATGACGCTAAGTGTTTGTAAACACTAGAGAAATTCCTAAAAAAACTCTCAAAAACACTTGACCCTCTTAGTGTGATCCTCTAAAGTGGGAGGAAGTGTGAAAAAGTGGGGTAAATGGTGTTTCAAGGTGCGTCAGCTCTCAATTTAGATGCAAAAGGCCGCATGTCTGTGCCGGCTAAGCATCGTGACGCCTTGTTGGTACAGGGCGAGGGCCGAATCACGCTCACAAAACACCCAGATGGCTGCTTATTGCTGTTTCCAAGGCCAGAGTGGGAAACGTTCAGAGCAAGAGTTGCTCAACTTCCGATGGATGCTCACTGGTGGCGCCGCATTTTCTTAGGTAATGCAGCAGAGATGGATTTGGACAGTGCTGGTCGCGTACTGGTGGGTCCAGAATTACGTGCAGCAGCCGGAATTGAAAAAGAAGTGATTTTGCTCGGTATGGGTAGTCACTTGGAATTGTGGGATGCGGCAACATATGCTGCAAAAGAACAGGCTGCTATTGCACAAGGCATGCCTGAAGCACTCAAGCAATTTAATTTTTGATGACAGGGTGCCATGAACATAACTCATCGCCCAGTGTTACTGGCCGAGGCGGTGACGGCGCTAGTTGGCGGTCCGCTGATTCAAAATCAAAATGCAACAAACAATATTTTGGTGATCGATGGAACCTTTGGGCGCGGTGGACACACGCAAGCATTGCTCAAGGAATTGAATCCTTTGGCGCGAATGATTTCGTTCGACAAGGATTTAGATGCGATTGCAGTGGCGCAAAAAATCAACGATCCACGATTAAAGATCGTACACGACAGTTTCGCGCAGATGGACGAGTATGCGGAAGCGGAATCAGTCGATGGAATTTTGTTGGACTTGGGTATCAGCTCACCTCAGGTGGACGAAGCGCATCGGGGATTTTCTTTTCGTCGCGAAGGTCCGCTCGATATGCGTATGAATACCGATCATGGTTTGACAGCGGCAGAGTGGTTGGAGCAGGCGGCACCGGAGGAAATCACGCGCGTGATTAAGACTTACGGAGAAGAGCGCTTTGCATTTCAGATTGCGAAAGCCATTGTGGCTAAGCGCGAAGAAGGCTTGTCCCCAAAAACAACAACCGAGTTGGCAAATCTAGTGGCGAGCGTCGTGCGCACTCGTGAAGCAGGTCAAGATCCTGCAACTAGAACTTTTCAAGCATTACGTATTTTTATTAACCGAGAGTTAGAGGACTTAGAGATCGGCTTAAAAGCAGCTTTGAAATTACTAAAACCTGGCGCAAGACTTGCGGTAATTAGTTTTCATTCTTTAGAAGATCGCATTGTGAAGCAGTTTATGCAAGCACATGCAAAAGTAGAGGTGCCACGTGGCTTACCAGTGCGCGAAAAAGATTTGCCGCAAAGTGCGCTTGAACTGATTGGTCGCATCAAGCCAAGTGATGCTGAGGTGTCTGAAAATCCCCGTGCGCGTTCTGCAATCATGCGTGTCGCTGAAAAGCGCACTGGAGTTATTGCATGAATCGAGCCACTTTAACTCTGCTCGCATTGCTATTAATTTGCGCTTTATCTCTGGTCGCAGCGCAGCAACGTGCACGTAAGCTGTTTATTCTTCAAGAGCGTGCTCAGATTGAAGAGCGTAAGTTAAATCAAGAATGGTTACGTTTAGAGTACGAGCAGCGCAATCTTTCTAAATCTGCACGCATTCGTGATGTTGCTCGCAATCAATTACGTATGTCGCCGATTTCTCCTGAGCGTACTTTGTATTTGAGGGAGGCTAAATGAGGCCGGTTGGTTTTTCTACTACGCCAAATTTAGTATTGCGCCTGCCAATGTGGCGGTCACGCCTGATGTTGTTCCTCTTGTTCTTTGTTTTCATGATGCTATTACTGCGTGCGTTTTGGATTCAAGGCCCAGGCAACGCATTCTATGAAGCTAAAGGTGTGCGTGGTACTCAGCGTGAACTAGAGTTGCCCGCTAGCCGTGGAAAAATCTTGGATCGAAATGGTCAAGTCATTGCAACTAGCCTAGAGGCTAAATCAGTTATCGCCTATAACGACACAGTTCCAGATGATTTAGCTGCAGACAAAGTACAAAAGTTAGCAAGTCTTTTGCAAATGAGTGAAGCTGATTTGCGTAAGAAATTACGCGAAGAGCGTAAGCAGATCTTCTTAAAGCGCCAAGTAGACCCGGCGGTTGCACAGCAAATTAAGCAGTTGGAAATTCCAGGTATTGGCCTAAATAATGAGTACCGCCGCTTCTATCCAGAAGGTGAAGCGATGGCTCACGTAGTTGGCTTCACCAACGTAAACGATAAGGGTCAAGAAGGCATGGAGCTTTCTAGAGAGAAGGATCTTGCCGGTCACCCAGGGCAGAGACGCGTAGTGGTTGATCGTCTCGGGCGCGTTGTTGATGAAATGGCTATTTTGCAGTTGCCGCAAAACGGTAAAGATTTAAATCTGTCGATTGATAGCAAGATTCAGTTTTTAGCATACAACGCTGTGAAAGATGCAGTTGAAAAGCATCATGCTAAGGCGGGTGGTGCTGTAGTGCTTGATACCCAAACTGGTGAGATTCTGGCATTAGCAAACTATCCAAGTTACAACCCGAATGATCGAAGAGTTCTCACGGGCGAGCAATTACGTAACCGTGTACTTACTGATACCTTTGAGCCTGGTTCAACTATGAAGCCACTCACCATTGCCATTGCTTTGGAAAAGGGCGCGGTCAAGCCCGAAACTAATATGGTCATTGGTGCAAAGTATTTGATTGGTCCAAAACCAATTACTGATACGCACCCTTATGGAAATTTAACGATCTCTCAAATTATTCAAAAATCTAGCAATATTGGTACCGCAAAGATCGCTATGAATAATCTTTCTGCTGAAGAGATGTGGGATTTCTATACAGCAGTTGGCTTTGGTCAGGCCCCTAAGATTGGCTTTCCAGGCGCTGTTGCTGGAACGGTTCATCCATTTAAAAAATGGGTGCCCTCCGATCAAGCGCGCATTGCATTCGGCTACGGTATTTCTGCATCACTCTTTCAGGTGGCGCGTGCTTATACCGTTTTTGCACGTGATGGTGAATTAGTGCCTTTGACAATTGAGCGTAGTCCAGAATTTAAGCCAGGCACTAAAGTACTCTCTCCTAAAACGGCAATTGAAATGCGCAGCATGATGGAGTCAGTTACCGAGCCAGGCGGAACTGCAATTAAAGCGCAAGCTGAAGGCTTCCGTGTTGGCGGTAAGACTGGAACAGCTCATAAATTAGTTGGTAAAGGCTACGGTAATAAATACCGTGCTTACTTTGCAGGATTGGCGCCAATTAGCGCACCACGTATTGTGGTGGCAGTAATGATCGATGAGCCTACTGGCGGAAGCCATTATGGTGGCGATGTAGCTGCACCCGTGTTTTCAACTATTGTGAGCGAAACATTGCATACCTTAAATGTTTTGCCAGACAGTAAGGCAAAACAAATGGTATTGCAGGATAAGAATCCACAGGAGATTCAAGCTGCTAATGCGCAGGCTCAACATGTGGTTTTGAAGCGATGAGGGTGAACTTGAAAATAGACACCAATCAGCTGATTGACCACCTACACACCCTAGCGAATTCTTCCGCAAAAGTGTGCGCGGATAGTCGCCAGATTCAGCCTGGCGATATCTTTTTTGCATACCCAGTTGGTCATGGCAATGCTTTGCGTGATGGGCGTCAGTTTATTAGTACTGCTTTGAAGAGTGGTGCAGCTGCCGTGGTGTTTGATTCAGCTGGCATGGATAATCAATTCGAGGATCATCCACAATGTTTTGCAGTTGAAAATCTTGCTACAAAAGCTGGTAATTTGTGCGCGCAATGGTATGGCTACCCTAGTAAAGCATTAAAAATTATTGGCGTGACTGGCACTAATGGCAAAACCAGTATTACGCAGTGGTTGGCTCAAGCATTAGATACAAGTAATCATCGCACTGCAGTGCTAGGAACTTTGGGCACCGGCTTTCCGGGTGCGCTAGTACAAACCGGCTATACCACCCCAGACGCCCCTAAATTGCAGACTCAGTTGGCAGAGTTGCTTAACTCCGGAGCAAAACAAGTGGCGATGGAAGTATCTTCGCATGCATTGCATCAAGATCGTGTTGCTGGAATTGAATTTAATTGTGCGGTGTTCACCAATTTAAGCCAGGATCATTTGGATTACCACGGCAGTATGGCTGATTACGCTGAGGCAAAGGCGAGGTTGTTTCAGCAGACCAGTCTTAAGCATGCGGTTATTAATTTAGATGATGCATTTGGTCGTGAGTTAGCCATGAATTTACTGGCGAAAGAGAGTTTGAAGGTCTGGGCGTATGCATTGTCCCAATCTGCTTTTCAAGGCTTCGAAAAATTTGGAGATCGATTGCAGCGCATTTACGCAAAAGATACTGTGCTGAGTGGTTTTGGCTTCGACTCCAACTTTGTTTGCGACGGGGTAGGTAGTAATCAATTGCATATTCCATTAGTGGGTGAATTTAATTTAAGCAATGCTCTGGCAGTCTGGGCAGTATTGCTTACCCAAGGAATTTATTCTGAAGATGCTGCCAAAAAAGTGAGTCAATTAAACCCAGTGCTTGGCCGCATGGAACTCATTCGTTTAGGTAAATCTCAAAAGACTGATGCTTTGTTAGCAGTTGTAGATTACGCACACACTCCCGATGCTTTAGAGAAAACTCTCCAGGCACTGCGTCCTATAGCCAAACAACGTGGTGGAAAAGTATGGTGTGTATTTGGTTGTGGTGGCGATCGTGATACTGGTAAACGTGCATTGATGGGTGCTGTTGCCGAACGCAATGCCGATCAAGTTCTAATCACGAGCGATAATCCTCGCTCTGAAGATCCACAAGCCATTATGCAGATGATTCGCAGTGGTATGAAAGCGGATGCACAGAATATTCAAATAATTGCTGACCGTGCAGCAGCCATTATGGCTGCAATTCGTCACGCCAATGTATGCGACATTGTCTTAGTTGCCGGCAAGGGTCATGAAACTACGCAAGAGATTAACGGTAAAAAGTTTGATTTCTCTGACCAAGAGCATATTCGTCTGGCTGCTGGAGGGATCGTCTGATGACTATTATGACAAGTCTTGCGCAAGCGCAGGCTATGTTGCCTGGAAGTACATTGGTGAATACTTCCGAAGAAATTGCTCAAGAAATATTGATTTCTCGCGTTGGTACGGATAGTCGTCAGGTCGATCGTAATGAATTATTTGTTGCGCTCGTTGGCGATCGTTTTGATGCCCATGACTTTTTATCTGATGTAGCTAGCGCTGGTGCTGGTGCCGCCTTAATAAGCAGCGAAGATAAGTGTCCTGCAGACTTACCTGCCATTTGTGTTTCAAATACTCGTGTTGGCTTGGGAAATTTAGCAAAAGCATGGCGTACAAATCATCCCATTCCTTTGGCGTTGGTTACTGGTAGTAACGGTAAAACCACTGTTAAAGAGATGATTGCCTCTATATTTAAGGCTGCAGTTGGTGAGCAGCATACCTTGGTAACCAAAGGCAATCTCAATAATGACATTGGTTTGCCATTAACGCTCTTGAAGTTGCGTTCTACCGATCGTCTTGCAGTGGTTGAGCTTGGTATGAATCATCCCGGGGAAACAGCACAGTTAGCTGCCATTGCCCAAGCGAATATTGCATTAATTAATAATGCCCAACGCGAACATCAAGAATTTATGGCGACCGTTGCGGCTGTAGCAGAAGAGCATTCAGATGCAATTCGCGCTTTGCCAAGCGATGGAATCGCAGTATTCCCAGCAGATTCAGAGTTTGAAAACGTTTGGCGTCAGGCCGCTGCCGGACGAAAAGTTATTGATTTTGTACTGACATCCGCGCAGACCAAAGCTTCAGCCTCAGTAACGGGCAGCTTATTAAGCAATGGATTGGTAAAAATACAAACAGAACAAGGAGCTATCGAAGTCCAGTTAAATACTTTGGGTAGTCACAATGTTCGTAATGCTTTAGCGGCAAGTGCTGTAGGTATTGCAGCTGGCGTAAGCCTTGAAAAAATCAAAGAGGGTCTTGAGTCTTTTGCGCCAGTAAACGGGCGTATGCAAGCAAAGGTGATGGATTCAAATCGCACCTTAATTGACGATAGCTATAACGCTAACCCTGATTCTGTACGAGCTGCGATTGATGCACTCAAGCAATCCGGTAATTTATCGTGGTTGATCTTAGGTGATATGGGTGAAGTTGGTAATCAGGGTCCAGAATTTCATCATGAAGTCGGCGCTTATGCTGCAGAGCAGGGAATCTCAAAGCTATTTGCTTTGGGTGAGCAATGCCAATTTGCCTTGCAGGGATTTAATAAAGCGTCTTGTGATAACGCGACTGTATCTAGCGCAATACATTTTTCCGATATGGATAGCCTAATCGCAAAACTAAAAGATACATTACTCGCACAGTCTAGTAGCAGTCAGCATTTAAATATTTTGGTTAAGGGTTCGCGATTTATGCGCATGGAGCGTGTAGTACAGGCCTTATTAGAGGAGGCTAAAACATGCTCTTAATGTTGGCGCAATGGTTGCAAGATGACTTTGGATTCTTTCGAGTCTTCAACTACATCACTTTTAGAGCTGTGATGGCAACAGTTACTGCATTGTTGATTGGTTTGGCTGCGGGTCCTTGGGTAATTCGTAAATTGACAGCTTTAAAGATGGGTCAGGCAGTTCGCACTGATGGACCACAAACCCATTTAGTGAAATCAGGCACTCCAACGATGGGTGGCGTGTTGATTTTGATTGGGATCTTTATCTCATGCATGTTGTGGGCCGATCTGAGTAACCGATTTATTTGGATTGTGATGATTGTTACTTTTGGATTCGGCATAGTGGGCTGGGTAGATGACTACCGTAAGGTGGTTTACAAAGATCCCAAGGGAATGGCTTCAAAAGAAAAGTTCTTCTGGCAAACCTTAATTGGTTTGTTTGCCGCAATTTATCTTGCGTTCTCCGTTTCTGAAGTCAACAACCTTAAGGTGCTGCAATTATTTTATGAATGGCTCAGAAGCGGTTTTGCTTTAGATCTGCCTGCAAAAACCAACTTGCTATTGCCGTTTATGAAAGAGGTGAGCTACCCATTGGGAATCATGGGCTTCATTATTTTGAGTTACTTGGTAATAGTTGGCAGTAGCAATGCTGTCAATTTAACCGATGGTCTTGATGGCCTTGTCATCATGCCAGTGATCTTGGTGGGTGCTGCTTTAGGGGCATTTGCCTATGTGATGGGTAATGCGATTTATGCAAAGTACCTCCTCTTTCCTTATATTCCTGGCGCTGGCGAGTTAATGATTTTCTGTGGTGCCATGGGCGGTGCTGGCTTGGCATTCCTTTGGTACAACACGCACCCAGCACAAGTATTTATGGGTGATGTAGGCGCATTAGCTTTGGGCGGAGCGCTTGGCACTATCGCCGTTATTGTTCGCCAAGAAATTGTGTTGTTTGTGATGGGTGGCATTTTTGTTGCTGAAACGGTCTCAGTAATGCTCCAAGTGTTTTGGTTCAAACTCACCAAAAAACATTTTGGCGAAGGCCGCCGTATTTTTCGCATGGCACCATTGCATCATCATTTTGAATTAGGTGGCTGGAAAGAAACACAAGTAGTTGTCCGTTTCTGGATCATCACTATTCTTTTAGTCTTAATTGGCTTGTCTAGCTTGAAGTTACGGTAATCCAAAAGTAAATATGTTGATCTTAGAGAACACCTTTGCAAACTCAGCTTTTATGGCTGATGAGGGCTATACCGCACCACATCGGTTCCTGATATTGGGATTGGGTGAGTCTGGTGTAGCCATGGCTAAGTGGTGTTTGCGCAATGGGGCAGAGGTTCGGATAGCCGATACGCGTGACCAGTCAACATTCTCTGAACGCCAAAATGCTTGGCTAGAAGAATTACGTATTGCAGGTCTAAAAGATAGTTGTTTTGGCCCATTGAGCGAGGATTTACTCAAAAATATTGATGTTATTGGTATCAGTCCTGGCTTATCGCCGTTGCAAGAGCCGACCCAATCTTTCTTGGGCAAGGCAGAACAAGCCGAAATTGATGTTTGGAGCGAAATTGAATTTTTTGCTCGAGCAATTTCCGCATTAAGCCGCATGGCACAAGCGCAAGAATTAAGTTATGCCACTACAGTGTTGGCGGTTACTGGTACTAATGGAAAGACAACGACTACTGCATTAACGGGTCAATTGTGTGAACGTGCCGGAAAAAAGGTAGCTGTTGCAGGAAATATTAGCCCTGCTGCTTTAGAAAAGCTCATGAGCTGCCTAGATACGTCTGATCAAATTGTGGATATGCCTGATGTATGGGTATTGGAGTTATCGAGCTTCCAGTTGGTCTATACGCATACATTTAATGCTACAGCTGCAACTGTGTTGAATATTACTCAAGACCATTTAGATTGGCATGGGGATATGCAGGCTTATGCGCAAGCAAAGTTAAAAATATTTGGCGACGATACAGTCTGCATTCTGAATCGGGATGATGCTCTTGTGATGGGTTTGCTTTCAGGGGCACAAAAGACAGAAAAATCTATTGTGACTTTTGGATCCAATCGTCCAGATGAGCAAGGTGCTTTTGGTATTGAGCATGACTTGCGTGCTGGTGGAATCGATTGGTTGGTATGGGCTGAAGTAGATGAAGATGTTGAGCCTCAGCCTAAGCGTCGCCGTAAGTCTGCAGCGGTTGAGGAAGATGAGCCATTGCGTCTCAAGCGCTTAATTCCAGCTGATGCTTTAAGAATACGTGGGCGACACAATGCTTTGAATGCCTTGGCTGCTCTGGCTTTAGCACGAGCTGCCAAGCTGCCAATGAATGCGCTATTGCACGGCTTGCGTGATTACCATGGCGAACCCCATCGCGTACAAAGTATTGCAATTGTTAGAGATGTTGAATACGTAGATGACAGTAAAGGTACGAATGTAGGTGCCACTGTTGCTGCGTTGAACGGCTTAGGTAGTAATGAGTCAGGTAAACGTATTTGGTTGATTGCGGGTGGTGATGGCAAGGGTCAGGATTTCAGTCCGCTACGTGAGCCAGCCTTGCGTTTTGTGAAGGGCGCTTTTTTGATTGGCAAGGATGGGGCAACAATAGGTCAGGCCTTGGGTTCTGATATTCACAGCACGAATTGTGGCGACCTGAAGTCTGCTGTTCAGGCGGCTGCAGCACAAGCAGTTTCCGGAGACTTGGTATTACTCTCTCCAGCTTGTGCAAGCCTAGATCAGTTCCGCGATTACAAGGAACGCGCTGAAGTATTTGCTGTAGAAGTAGAAGAATTGGGAATGCAATTTGAAGGGGTTCAGGTATGAACTTAAAAGAGAAATTATTTCCTGAAAATCGTCTGGGATTAGATCGCTTCTGGAATTTTTCCCGAGGTGGTATTGATAATTTCCGCACTGGCTTGCGAGATGCGGTATCCGGTGTTGAGCAAACTCGCTCACGCATGATGGACTATGACCAGTTACTCGTCTGGGCCGTCTTGTCTCTCATGTTGATTGGTTTGGTAATGGTGTACTCAGCTTCCATTACTTTGGCTGATGGGCCTAAGTACGCTAACTACAGCAGTAACTTTTTCCTTATTCGCCACATGATATCTTTAGCGATTGCGATTGGGGTCGGGATCTGGGCTTTTAAGATCCCCACCAAGGTATGGGATCGTTACTCACCAGTCATTTTTGGATTTACGGTTTTATTGCTCATCGCCGTGTTGATTCCTGGTTTGGGTAAAGGTGTCAATGGAGCTAAACGTTGGATTCCCTTAGGCTTAATGAACTTCCAGCCATCTGAGCTAATGAAATTTGCGGCCGTCATCTTTGCCGCAAGCTATACCGTTCAACGTCAGGAGTATCTCCATTCATTTGTTAAGGGGATGCTGCCTATGGGTATTGCTGTTGCGCTGGTTGGTGGTCTCCTGATGGCTGAGCCAGATATGGGTGCGTTTGTGGTAGTTGCCCTGATTGCATTTGGCATCCTCTTTTTAGGTGGCATCAACGCTAAATTATTTGGCGGCCTGATTGCGGTTGGTTTACTGAGTGCCGCAACCATGATTGCGCTCTCACCTTTCCGTCGTGGGCGCATGTTGGCCTTTATGGACCCATGGCAAGTAGACAATGCTGCTAACAAGGGCTATCAGTTAACCCACTCGCTGATGGCCTTTGGTCGTGGCGAATGGTTTGGCACAGGGCTAGGTGGTAGTGTTGAAAAATTACATTACCTACCAGAAGCACATACCGACTTCATCATGGCTGTGATTGGCGAAGAGTTAGGCTTTGTAGGTGTAGTAGTCATGATCTTCTTGTTCTATTGGATCGTACGTCGCGCCTTCTTAATTGGCCGTACTGCTTTACAACTAGATCGCAGCTTTGCAGGTCTTGCTGCTAAGGGTGTTGCCATTTGGATTGGTTGGCAGGCCTTCATCAATATGGGTGTGAACCTGGGACTTCTGCCAACTAAAGGTCTGACCTTGCCACTGGTAAGTTATGGCGGCTCTGGGATTCTGATGAATGTCGTTGCTGTGGCAATGTTGCTACGGATTGATTTTGAAAATCGTATTCTCATGCGTGGAGGGAAGCTTTGACAAAACCCTCAATTTTGGTGATGGCAGGTGGTACTGGTGGGCATATCTTCCCAGGCCTTGCTGTCGCTGAATATTTGCGGATTTGCGGTTGGAATGTCTCTTGGTTAGGTAATCAAGCAGGCATGGAATATCGTCTTGTAAAGTCTTGCGATTTTCCATTTGAAGCAGTTGACTTTGGTGGCCTAAGAGGTAAAGGATTAAAAGCAAAGTTGATGCTGCCTATTAATCTCGTACGCGCTTGTTATCAAAGCTGGAAGATTATGCGCCGAGTAAAGCCTAATGTCATATTAGGTATGGGTGGCTATATTACTTTCCCCGGCGGTTTAGTAACTAAGTTTTTAAAGCGTCCATTAGTCTTGCATGAAGCGAATTCAGTCGCTGGTAGCGCTAATCGCGCCTTAGACAAAATTGCGATGCGAACTCTCACAGGTTTCCCTGGCACGATGGCAAATGCAGAGTGGGTAGGCAACCCTATTCGCGAAGAGTTTGACCACATGCTTGCTCCAGCAACTCGTTATGAACAGCGCCAAGGACCGCTTTCAATCTTGGTAGTGGGCGGCAGTTTGGGGGCGGCAGCCTTAAATGAAAATATTCCTACTGCTCTGTCATTGATTCCGGAGGGGTCACGTCCTAAGGTCATTCACCAGGCTGGCGACAAGCACTTAGCAGATCTCCAAAAGCGATATGCCGATTTAGGGGTAACGGCAGATATTCGCCCCTTTATCGATGACATGCCAGCGGCGTATTCACAGGCTGATTTGGTTATTTGCCGCTCAGGCGCGATGACAGTTTCTGAAATTGCAGCATGCGGCGTTGCATCTTGCCTGATCCCATTTCCATTTGCGATTGATGATCATCAAACCGCTAATGCTCAGTTCTTATCTAATGCAGATGCGGCAGTTTTATTGCCGCAACCATTACTTAATCCACAAGATTTAGCAATGATGATTCAGAACTTTAATCGAGCAGACTTAAAAGAAATGGCATTACGTGCACATGCTTTAGCAAAGCCACATGCTACCCAGCGCGTGGCTGAAGTATGTGCAGATTGTGCGGGGGTGGGAATATGAAGCATATCGTTCAGCAAATTCACTTCATCGGCATCGGCGGTGCAGGCATGAGCGGTATCGCGGAAGTGCTTCTGAATTTGGGTTATCAAGTTTCAGGATCAGATCTTGCTGATGGTGTGGTTACTAAGCGCCTTAGAGAGTTAAGTGCGGTAATCCACATCGGTCACGATCCTAAAAATATTGGTACTGCTGAGGCAGTAGTGATTTCCACTGCAGTTGCAGGTAATAACCCAGAAGTCTTAGCTGCACGTGCGGCGAAAGTTCCCGTGATTCAGCGCGCTGTGATGTTAGGTGAGTTAATGCGCCTAAAACAAGGTATTGCGATTGCTGGAACACATGGCAAAACAACTACTACCAGCTTAGTGGCATCTGTTTTGGCTGAAGGCGGTTTAGATCCTACATTTGTGATTGGCGGCAAGCTCAATTCTGCAGGTGCTAATGCGCGATTAGGTCAAGGGGATTTCATTGTTGTCGAAGCAGATGAATCTGATGCCTCTTTCCTGCAATTATTTCCGGCGATGGAAGTGGTAACCAATATTGATGCTGATCATATGGATACTTATCAGCACGATATGGCTCGATTGAAACAAGCATTTGTTCAGTTCATTCAACGTATGCCGTTTTATGGTGTGGCAGTACTTTGTATTGATGACGCTAATGTGCGCGATATTATTCCGTTTGTATCTCAGCCCGTACTTCGCTATGGCTTATCGGAGGATGCAGATATTCGAGCCAGCAATGTTCGTGCGGATGGCACCCAAATGCACTTTACAGTTGATCGCCGCACAGTGCGTAGGCATGGTAATAAACCAGGCCCATTAAATGTCACCCTCAATTTACCTGGCTTACATAACGTACGTAATGCATTAGCGGCTATTGGTATAGCAACAGAGTTGGGTGTAGGTGACGAAGCTATTACTAAGGCGCTATCTGAATTTAGTGGCGTTGGTCGTCGCTTCCAGCGTTATGGAGAAATTCCATTGGCATCTGGCGGCAGCTTTACCTTGATTGATGACTATGGTCATCACCCTGTAGAAATGGCGGCCACTTTGGCTGCAGCTAGAGGTGCTTATCCAGACCGTCGTTTGGTATTGGCGTTCCAGCCACATCGTTTTACTAGAACTCGCGATTGCTTTGGAGAGTTTGTGCAGGTTCTCAGAAGTTTTGATGCTTTGGTGCTAACGGATGTTTATCCGGCGGGCGAGGCAAAAATTCTGGGGGCAGATAGTAAGAGTTTGATGAAGGCTGCGATTGCCGAAGATAAGCATTCCAAGGTTTTATTAAATTCAGGTGCAGTTGCCTATGCTGCAAATATTGCCGAGATGCCAGAAAAATTGAGTCAAGTTTTAAAAGATGGAGATGTGTTAATTACAATGGGTGCTGGATCAATCTCTGCTTTGCCAAATACCCTATCGGAGGCAAAGCATGTCTAAAGTAGTTGCTAATTTAAGCCTCTGGGGGGAACGCGTAAAAACTAGCTTAGCTAGCTTGGATCTCAAGTCATTGGGTCGCGTTGGTGTATTGCTGGGCGGTAAATCTGGGGAGAGAGAAATCTCTCTCTTGTCAGGTAATGGCGTACTAGAGGCCTTACGTGCTAAAGGGGTTGATGCTCATGCTTTTGATACGGGTTTGCGTTGCCCTACTGAAATAGCTAAAGAAAATTTCGATCGTATATTTATTTCTCTTCATGGTCGCTTTGGTGAAGATGGCACTATTCAAGGCTTATTGGATTTATTGGGTTTACCTTATACCGGTAGTGGTGTATTGGCCTCTGCTTTGGCGATCGATAAGATTGTCACCAAGCAAGTCTGGATTAGTAATGGACTCGCTACTCCTGAGTTTGAAGAACTCACAGCAAGCAGTGATTGGAATGCAGTGGTTCAGCATTTGGGCTTGCCGTTGATAGTAAAGCCTGCCCACGAAGGCTCTTCTTTAGGTTTGACAAAAGTTAAATCCGTAGAGGAATTGCCAGCCGCTTACAAGCTAGCTGCTGGATTAGATAAAAAAGTGATTGCAGAGACTTGCATTATTGGTGACGAACTTACTTGCCCGTTGGTTGGTCAGGGTAGTTCAGCTGAAGCTTTGCCAGTGATCAAGATCATTCCACCACAAGCAAACTACGATTTTCATAATAAGTATTTCTCTGATGAAACTCAGTACCTATGCCCTACAGGGCTTGCGCCGGAAGTAAATATCGCCGTTCAGGAATTGGCTTTGGCTGCATATAAAGCTCTAGGTTGTCGAACATGGGGTCGCGCAGATGTAATGCTGGATCAAAAAACCGGTAAACCTTATTTGCTTGAGATGAATACCTCTCCTGGTATGACCTCACACTCCTTGGTACCTATGGCTGCAAAGGCTGCTGGTATTGAGTATGGGGATTTAGTGCTTTGGTTGCTAAGTCAAACATTGCAGCAAAAAGAGAGTGCTTCTGCATGAGCAACTTCATGGACCGATTCGGTGAAATTTTCTCGATGTTGATGTCACCGCTTTGGAATCATTCAGAGCGAATGGAGAAGCTTAGTCGTTTCTTGATGCGCTGTTTTGTAGTCATGCTGGTGATTGGCATTTTAGTTTGGCTTAGTCAGCGCCCAGTATTTGCTTTGAAGCAAATTCAAATTGAGCCAGTTGCTGGACAAACACTGAAACATATAAAGAAACCTTTCGTGAAACAACAGGTCCTTGAAACGGTGCAGGGTAATTTCTTCAGTGTGCGGTTGGAAGATGTAAAACGCGGCTTTGAGAGCATGCCTTGGGTACGTCACGCTAATGTACGTCGTGTTTGGCCTAATGGATTAGTGGTGAGTATTGAAGAGCAAAAGCCTTTTGGTACTTGGGGTGGCGCGGATAGTCATACTCTGATGAACACCCATGGCGAACTTTTTACTGGACGTGTTTCAGAGGTGGGTGATGAAGTGCACCTAGTTGATTTTTCTGGTCCTGCGGATGCTGGCAAGGAGGTTATGAGCCTTTATGAAAAAGCCAACAATTGGTTTAAGCCATGGGGTGCAGAAGTAACTAGTCTCGCTCTAACAGAGCGCTATGCATGGCATGTGAGACTTTCAAATGGTATGAAGGTCGAGTTTGGGCGTGATGAAGAAAGCTCTGATAAAAATTTAACGGAAGAACGTGTAGCACGTTTATTTAAATATTGGCCACAAGTACAAGAGAAGTGGGCAAATCGGGTAGATGCAGTTGATCTGCGCTATGCAAATGGATTCGCAGTGCATCTTGCTTCTGCAAGTGTGAAAAAGAACGAAGTGGATAGTAAGAAAAGTGAGCTGAAGCAATGAGGAATGGTAATGAGTAAAGACAATCGCGATATTTTGGTTGGTTTAGATATTGGAACTTCCAAGGTCGTTGCCTTGGTTGCTGAATTAGCTCCCGATGGTCAATTCAACGTAGTTGGTGTTGGACAAACTGCATCCAAGGGATTGAAGAAGGGTGTTGTAGTCAATATTGAGGCAACCGTTCAATCGATTCAGAAGGCACTTGAAGAAGCTGAGGTCATGGCTGATCGCCAGATCGTGCAAGTCTTTACTGGCATCGCGGGTAATCACATTGTGAGTTTTAACTCTAGTGGCATGGTTGCCATTCGCGATAAGGAAGTTGGCTCCGGTGATGTTGAGCGAGTACTCGAGACAGCAAAAGCAATCAATATCCCGACCGATCAACAGATTCTCCACATCCTTGTCCAAGAATTCATCATTGATGGGCAGGAAGATGTGCGCGAACCTATTGGAATGAGCGGCTTACGTTTGGAAGTAAAGGTGCATATCGTTACCGGTGCTGTGAGTGCTGCTCAAAATATTGTGAAGTGTGTGCGTCGTTGTGGTCTTGAGGTCAATGACTTGATATTGCAGCCCTTAGCCTCAAGCTTGGCGGTGCTAACTGAAGATGAAAAAGAGCTTGGTGTGGTACTGGTCGATATTGGCGGTGGAACAACGGACATTGCGATTTATTGCCAAGGTTCAATTCGTCATACTGCAGTAATTCCAATTGCGGGCGATCAAATTACCAATGACATTGCTATGGCATTGCGTACCCCAACGATTGATGCGGAAGATTTGAAGATTGCACATGGTATCGCTCGTCAAGAGATGGCTGATCCAACTGCAATGATTGATGTTCCTGGTGTCGGTGATCGTGAGCCACGCCCGATGTCTAAACAAGCATTAGCAGCAGTGATTGAGCCGCGTGTTGAAGAGTTATTTACGCTTGTTAGAGGCGTAGTTCGCGACTCTGGTTACGAAGATATGGTCTCTTCTGGAATTGTTTTAACAGGGGGCACCGCATTAATGCCCGGCATGGTGGAATTGGCCGAACAAGTTTTCTTAAGACCAGCGCGTATTGGTACGCCTGAGTACCGTGGACACCTTCATGAAGTTTTACGAAGCCCTAGATATGCCACCAGCATTGGTTTGTTAATGGAAGGACAAGCGCAGCTATTGCGTGGCCGTCGTGTTTCTCAATCAGGCGCATTACAAGGTGTAATTTCGCGCATGAAGGAATGGTTTGCAGGAAATTTTTAAGTAATTTTTTAAGTTTTTTTCGTCGTCGTCAATGTAGTACGTATTTACCTAGGAGGGTATATGGAATTTGAAATGTTAGATCAAGAAACAGCTGGCAAGACCATTATTAAAGTGGTTGGAGTCGGTGGCGCTGGTGGTAATGCAGTCCAGCACATGATCCGTCGTGGTGTTAATGGCGTAGAGTTCATTTGCATGAACACCGATGCTGGCGCTTTACAGCGTTCTGAGGCATCTGTGAATTTGCAACTGGGCTCTAGCGGATTAGGTGCAGGCGCTAAACCAGAAATCGGTGCAGCTTCTGCTGAAGAAGCGCGCGCACGAATTGCCGATACATTGCAAGGCGCGCACATGGTGTTCATCACTGCAGGTATGGGTGGTGGCACGGGAACTGGCGCAGCTCCAATCGTGGCTCAAGTAGCCAAAGAAATGGGCATCCTCACTGTTGGTGTGATCAGTAAGCCGTTTGATTTTGAAGGTGTGAAGCGTTTGAAGGTTGCTGAGAACGGTGCTGCAGAACTTGAGTCATATGTAGATTCACTCATTGTTGTACTCAATGAAAAACTCTTTGAAGTGATGGGTGAAGATGCTGAGTTCGACAAAGCTTTTGCTTGTGCAGATGATGTGTTGCATAACGCGGTATCTGGCATCGCAGAAATCATCAATGTACAAGGTTTGATTAACGTCGACTTTGAAGATGTGAAGACAGTCATGGGTGAGCAAGGTAAAGCCATGATGGGTACAGCAACTGTTTCCGGTATGGATCGTGCACGCTTGGCTGCTGAAGCTGCAGTTGCTTCACCATTGCTCGAGGGTGTAGATTTATCTGGTGCGCGTGGTGTATTGGTTAATATCACTGCTAGCCGTTCATTGAAGTTGTCTGAGACTCGTGAAGTGATGGCTGCGATTCGTGGCTATGCTGCTGATGATGCAACAGTGATCTTCGGTACGGTATATGACGAGAGCTTAGGCGATGCCTTGCGTGTGACTGTTGTAGCTACTGGTTTGAATAATCCACAAGCTCGTAGAAACAATCAGCCGGAAGTGGTTTGGAGACAAGCTACTGGTACGCATGATGCAATGCCAACGATGGCAGACCTCAATAGCTTTGCTCCTGCGAGTGCATCAGCAGCAATCAGCAAAGTGAGCTTGGATTCTGCGCTAAGTACTAGTGCCGGTTTAGCCTTAACTGGCGCAGGTAATGCTCCAGCAATGGCTGCTCAACCAGCAAGTTCTGGCGTTGACTACAGTCAATATGATTTACCGCGGGTTTTTCGTAGCTCTCGTGAAGCGACTCCTGCGCCTACATTAGGTGCTGATAGCTCTCCTCAGGCTAAATCCATGTTGGACAAAGGGGCTGATTACTATGAAATCCCAGCCTTTTTGCGTAAGCAAGCGGATTAATTCACTGCTTAATACAATAGGTGATTGCAAAATGCCAGCGCGGCGCCCCTCCGGACGACGAATCCCGCGCTTGCGTTGGCATGCTTACTAACAATTATTTATTGGAGATGTCATGATCGCTGTTGGACAAAAATTACCAAACGCTACTCTTTATGAATTTATGAATGAAGAGAGCGAAGGTTGCTCCTTGGGGCCAAATGCCTTTGAAGTTGAAAAAATTACAGCTGGAAAAAAGATTGTGCTGTTTGCTTTGCCTGGAGCGTTTACACCAACTTGCTCTGCAAAACACGTTCCTGGTTACGTTGAGCACTACGATGCGATTAAAGCAAAGGGCGTTGATGAAATTTGGTGCGTTTCCGTTAATGATCCATTCGTAATGGGTGCATGGGGACGTGATCAAAAGGTAGGTAATAAAATTCGCATGCTAGGTGATGGTAGTGCTGAATTTACTAAAAAGCTTGGTTTGGAATTGGACTTAACTGCTCGTGGCTTAGGAGTTCGCTCAGATCGCTACGCTATGATTATTGAAGATGGTGTTGTGAAGTCGCTAGACCGTGAAGCACCTGGCAAGTTTGAGGTGAGTGATGCCGCTTCTATCTTGAAGAAGCTGTAATACGAATTTACTCAATAACTAATACCCCTCTGAATTTAGATATCCAAATATGATGAAGCAACGCACTATCGCTACTCCGGTTAAGACCGTGGGGATTGGCTTGCATTCTGGTCGCAAGGTGACGATTTCTATCAAGCCTGCACCAGTTAATTCAGGGGTTCAGTTTGTTAGAGTGGATACGCCTGAACAGTCGGTTGTACCTGCAACCGCCTTGGCAGTCTGCGATACAAGACTAGCCTCGGTAATTCAAAAAGATGGTGTGCGTGTTTCGACTGTAGAGCATTTACTCTCTGCCTGCGCCGGTCTTGGTCTGGATAATTTATTGATCGAGCTTGATGGCGAAGAAGTGCCCATCATGGATGGTAGTGCCGCCTCATTTTTATTCTTAATTGAATCAGCTGGTATTGCTGAACAAGAAGCAGCCCGTCAATTTGTCGTGATCAAAAAACTAGTTGAAGTTCGTGAAGGCGATAAGCTTGCACGCTTAGAACCCTTCTTTGGTTTTAAGTTGGATTTCACGATTGATTTCAAACATCCAGCGGTAGATAAAACTGGTCAAAGATTTGTTGTAGATTTCGCTGAGCATGCATACCGTAGTGAGATTGGTCGTGCACGTACCTTTGGATTTGCGCACGAAGTAGAGGCTTTGCGTGAAATGGGTTTAGCACGCGGCGGTAGTTTGGATAATGCGATTGTTTTGGATGAGCACCGCATTTTGAATAACGAAGAGCTTCGTTATGAAGATGAATTTGTGCGTCACAAAATCTTGGATGCTATTGGCGACCTCTATCTCATTGGCCATCCTATTGTTGGGGCTTATGTTGCCGAGAAGTCAGGCCATGCCCTCAATAACGCACTTTTACGCAAGCTCTTGGATGATCCAAGTGCTTATGAAATTAGCTCTTTTGCCGAAAATAAGGCTCCCGGAGCTTACTCTCAGGAAAATCAGCCCCTCTTTTTCTAAGGGCATCTGAGGCGGTCTTAACTACTTTGGTTTGTTTTTGAGTAGCTTTTCGATTGAGGATCGCAAGCCTGAATCTGGTCCCAATTTCTCCAATAGAGACTCCCAGGACTTTTTTGCGACCTCATTAAGTCCTTTTGGTTTCTCGCGGACCTCTAAACGGGGCTTTACCTCCCAGGCAGATGGAGCCGGTTTAATCCTCACTTTAATGGTTTTACAAGGTAAGCCAGATATAGCTAACTCATTGATTAAGCTAGGTAATATTTGTTGTAGGCGGGTAGCAATACTGGCGCTGTTAACAAGTAAAAAAAGCTCATCTTGGGACCCAGAGCGCCATCCAGCCTCTATTTTTGAGCTTAAGTGTCCTAAATCGAGCTTGGTCAGGGCTAAATTGATTACGACCTTGAGTTTGGCTAGGTCCTCGGTTTTTGCCAGAATTCCCCCAAGACCATCAGATTCTCGTAAGTAATCCATCCAGTCGTGAGCTGAACGCTTGCGTGGTGGTTTGGGGTTAAAGTTCATAAAAATGGGGTTGCGGGTGATAAACTCAAGGACTTAATTTTCTTCAATATCCCATGGTAATCGGTCTTCTTAAAACCCTGGTCGGCAGTCGTAACGACCGCCTCTTAAAACAGTATCGCAAAGTCGTTGCCAAGGTTGGCTCTTTTGAAGCTAGCCTGCAATCTTTGGATGATGCTGCTCTTGCTGCAAAAACTGCAGAGTTCAAGTCTCGTCTTGCTGCTGGAGAGTCTTTAGACGATATCTCTGCGGAAGCCTTTGCGGTAGTTCGCGAGGCAAGTACACGTGTGATGAAGATGCGTCATTTTGATGCGCAGATTCTGGGCGGCTTGGCACTGCATCAAGGCAAGATTGCTGAGATGGGTACTGGTGAAGGAAAAACCTTAACAGCAACCCTGCCGGTCTATTTGAATGCGCTGACTGGTAACGGTGTGCACGTTGTAACGGTCAATGATTATTTGGCGCAGCGTGATGCCGAATGGATGGCTAAGTTATATAACTTCTTGGGTATGAAGGTGGGTGTGAATTTATCCCAAATGGATCACACCACAAAACAAGAGGCTTATGCTGCCGATATTACTTACGGCACCAATAACGAATTTGGTTTTGATTACTTGCGTGACAACATGGTTCAAGATTTGGGCCAGCGAGTACAACGTGGTTTAGCTTACGCAATTGTTGACGAAGTTGACTCCATTCTGATTGATGAAGCTCGTACACCGTTAATCATCTCTGGTCAGGCCGAAGATCATACGGATCTGTACATCAAGATTAATGCCCTACCATCCCATTTAGAACGCCAAATTGGCGAGGAGAAGGCTGATGGTACTGGTGTAGAAAAGCCGGGTGACTATTGGGTTGATGAAAAGTCCCAGCAAGTGTATTTGACTGAACAAGGTCATGACAAGGCTGAAACTGTTTTAGTTCAGTTAGGAGCGCTCAATGATGGCGACTCTCTTTATGCACCGCAAAATATTACTTTGATGCACCACGTGTACGCAGCTCTGCGTGCACACTCTCTGTATCACCGCGATCAACATTACGTTGTTCAAAATGGTGAAGTCATCATTGTGGATGAATTTACTGGCCGTTTGATGCAGGGCCGTCGTTGGTCCGATGGATTACATCAAGCAGTTGAGGCTAAAGAAGGTGTGCAGATTCAGAATGAGAATCAAACTCTAGCTACCATCACATTCCAAAATTATTTCCGCATGTATGGCAAGTTGGCTGGTATGACTGGTACTGCTGATACAGAGGCTTATGAGTTTAAGGAAATTTACAACTTAGAAACCGTTGTAATTCCACCAAATCGTATTAGCCAAAGAAAAGATAAGCAAGATCAGATTTACAAGTCTTCTCGTGAGCGTTATGACGCGGTGATCAAAGATATTGAAGATTGCTATGAGCGTGGTCAGCCAGTATTGGTTGGCACTACTTCAATTGAAAATTCTGAGTTGATCGCAAACTTACTAGATCAACGTAAATTGCCGCATCAAGTCTTAAATGCAAAGCAGCATGCGCGTGAGGCGGAGATTATTGCTCAAGCCGGTCGTCCAAAAATGATCACGATTGCTACCAATATGGCGGGTCGTGGTACTGACATTGTCTTGGGCGGTAACGTTGGTAAACAGTCATCCCTGATTGAGGCTGATAGCGCTCTTGCCGAGGCAGAAAAAGCAGCCAAGATTAAGCAATTGCAGGATGAGTGGCAAAGTATTCATGACCAAGTGCTGGCAGCTGGCGGTTTGCACATTATTGGTACTGAGCGTCACGAGAGTCGCCGTATTGATAATCAGTTAAGAGGTCGTTCAGGCCGTCAGGGTGATCCAGGTTCTTCCCGTTTTTACCTGTCATTGGATGATGCGCTTCTGCGCATTTTTGCGGGCGATCGTTTGCGTGCCGTGATGGACCGACTCAAGATGCCAGATGGTGAGCCGATTGAAGCTGGCATGGTGACCCGTTCGATTGAGTCTGCTCAACGTAAGGTTGAGGGGCGTAACTTTGATATTCGTAAACAGCTCCTGGAATATGACAACGTTGCGAATGATCAGCGTAAAGAAACGTATCGCCTCAGAAACGAAGTGCTTGAGAGTGTTGATATTGGCGACTTGATTGCCAATTTGCGTGAAGACGTTTTGCGCTCTGTTTGCGCGGTCTATGTGCCACTGGAGTCTATGGAAGAGCAGTGGGACCTGGTTGGACTGGAGAATGTTCTCGCTAGCGAGTGGGGTCTTACGGTTGATCTGCGGAATTGGGTTGAACGTGCCGATACCGTAGAAGATGCAGAAATTGTTGAGCGTGTATTACAGGCTGCTAAAGATGCCTACGATGCAAAGGTAGAGCTCTCTGGACGTGAATCCTTTGCTGGTTTTGAGCGCTCAGTTTTGTTGTACAGCTTGGATAGTCATTGGCGCGAGCACTTGGCCGCGTTAGATCATTTGCGTCAAGGTATTCATTTGCGTGGTTATGCTCAGAAGGATCCGAAGCAAGAGTACCGCCGCGAAGCATTTGAGTTGTATGGTGAATTACTCAATGTCATTAAGAATGATGTTGTGAAAAATATTATGTCCGTACAGATTCGTAGCGCAAGCGAGCTGGATGAAGCCTCCGAGGCAATGAATGATGACTTGGCGAAGCTTTCCGACGTTCAGTATCAGCACGCCGATCCAGACAAGGAAGTAGCAGGCTCAACTGGTGACCGCGGCGCTGCAATTGATATTCAGCCGGCTCCTATTCGCACGGGGCCTAAAGTCGGACGCAATGATCCCTGTACTTGCGGCAGTGGTAAGAAATATAAAAACTGTTGCGGTGCACTAGGTTAACGTTTTGTACAGGGATGTTGCATAAGCATCCTTGTAACCGCTCATCTACAATTGTCAAACTATGACAGTTAACTTACCCCTCCCCCAAAAAGCCGAACTCAAGCCTGTAAAAGGTTTTGAAATGGGCATCGCCGAAGCTGGTATAAAAAAGGCAAATCGTAAAGATTTATTGGTCATGACTTTAGCTCCTGGATCACAGGTGGCTGGCGTTTTTACCTTAAATCGATTTTGCGCTGCCCCTGTACAGGTTTGCCGTGAGCACTTGGCACAAGAGGGCCGTAACGGTGAAATTCGAGCCCTGGTAGTGAATACCGGTAATGCCAACGCTGGGACAGGTGAATCAGGTATGAAGCATGCCTTAGAAACCTGCGCAGCTTTGGCAAAAGATCTGAAGATTAATCCTGAGCAAATTTTGCCTTTTTCAACTGGCGTGATTTTGGAGCCGCTCCCAATTGAAAAAATTATTAGTGCTTTACCAAAGTCGGTAGCTAACCTAGGTGAAGACAATTGGTTTGATGCCGCTGAAGCGATTATGACTACGGATACGCAGCCAAAAGCCACATCAGCGACAGTAGATACGCCTATGGGTAAGGTGACTATTACTGGCATTTGTAAAGGCGCCGGCATGATTCATCCCAATATGGCAACGATGTTGGGCTTTATCGCTACTGATGCTGGTTTTGCCCCAGGTCTCTTGAGTAACCTTACTCGTGAGATCGCCGATCTCTCATTTAATGCCATCACCATTGATGGCGATACCTCTACTAATGACTCTTTCATCATCATGGCGACGGGTCAGTCAGCGGTACAAATTAAATCAGTCAATGATCCTAGTTATGCCATCCTGCGTGAGGCATTAATTGCTCTAGCTAGAAAACTGGCACAAATGATTGTGCGCGATGGCGAGGGTGCTACTAAATTTATGACGATTGAGGTTATTGGCGGCAAGACTTCTGAAGAGTGCCGCTTGGTTGCTAAAGCAGTTGCGCACTCACCTTTAGTAAAGACAGCGTTCTTTGCTAGCGATCCCAATTTAGGGCGCATCCTTGCTGCGATTGGTTACGCGGGTATTACTGACTTAGATGTTGGCCGTGTACAAATGTGGTTAGGTGATGTGTGGGTTGCCAAGAATGGTGGGCGCAATCCTGACTATCAAGAGGCTGATGGCCAGCGAGTAATGCAGGCTCCAGAAATTACAGTGAAGATTGATTTGGGTCGGGGTACTGCCGCACAAACTATGTGGACTTGCGATTTATCACATGATTACGTATCTATTAATGCCGATTACCGCTCATAAAAGATTGTCAGAAATATGAATGAAAAACTAGACCGTCTTTTAGATCATCTTGATACATTTTTACCAAAGCCTTTAACTGAGGAACAGTGGAAATCCTCTACCGCATTTAGATGGCGTCGTCGCGATAGTATTTTCGGTAGCATCGGTTTTTTGCAGCCAGTAAAGCACGTATCCGATATTACCTTCGAGGATTTGCAGAATATTGACCGTCAACGTGACGCGATACGTGACAACACTAAAAACTTTATTCAGAAAAAACCTGCCAATAATATTTTGCTTACGGGTGCCAGGGGAACTGGAAAGTCTTCCTTGATTAAGGCGAGTTTGCATGAGTTCGCGAGTCAAGGTTTACGCCTAGTTGAGGTTGAAAAAGAGTACTTGGCTGATTTAGCTGATATTACTGAGTTGTTGGCTGAGCGCCCAGAGCGCTTCATTATTTTTTGCGATGACTTGTCATTTGAGGATGGGGAATCTGGCTATAAGGCTATGAAATCCGCCTTAGATGGCTCTGTTTCTGCCCAAGTCGACAATATCTTGATTTACGCCACCTCCAATCGTCGTCATTTACTACCTGAGTACATGAAGGATAACGAGAGCTATGTGCATAGCGATGATGGGGAAATTCATCCTGGTGAGGTGGTTGAAGAGAAGATTTCTTTATCGGAGCGATTTGGTCTTTGGTTGTCTTTTTATCCACCAAAGCAAGATGAGTATCTGGCAATCGTGGCCCACTGGTTGCAGCATTTTGGTTTGAATGCTGAGCAAATTGAAGCTGCTCGTTCTGAAGCTTTAGTGTGGGCACTGGAGCGTGGCTCACGCTCTGGCCGTGTTGCTTGGCAATTTGCTAAACACTGGGCCGGCTCAAAGTCATAAGACTCTTTATTGATGAGTGAAATACAACGCCCTATTACTGTTGTTGCTGCTGGAATATTGATTGATGCTGAGGGTCGCTATCTCTTGGGACAGAGGCCAGAAGGAAAACCTTATGCCGGATACTGGGAAGTTCCTGGTGGAAAAGTTGAGCAAGGTGAAACAGTTTTTCAGGCGCTTCAACGTGAGCTACAAGAAGAACTCGGTATCGATATTCACTCTAGTGAAGAGTTAACAGTTCTGGAACATGACTATCCACATGCTTATGTGCGTTTGTATGTAAGCATCATTAGGGAATGGACTGGTACCCCTAAAGGATGTGAAGGCCAGGCCTTATCTTGGGAGTTAATTAATGCAGAATCACCTAGCGTAGAACCTTTGTTACCGGCCGCATGGCCAATGCTGGAGTGCCTCCGGAGGGCTTTGGCTTAAAGCTGACAGAGGGTTAATTTGAACGGTACATCGGCATTTACCAATTGTGCCTTTTTATCCCGTTCGGACTTTAAGAAGCGCACAGAGAGTAAATATTTATTAGCGCTAATTTCTGAAAATAAAGAGTCATCTTCGACGGCAATACGCATTAACTGATATATCTTCCCAGAAGGAGCTTGCTGGAAAGACCCATTGTGCGCAACGACATCCTTAGCTTCACCCGATTGGCGAAGTAAACGTAAAAATAATTGACAGGCCTCCTGCCATGGCAGGAGTGGACCAATATATTTCTCTAGTAACTCGCGACGCTCAGTAGTAGGACTATTTTTCCAGGCATGATAACTTGGTAAATCAATCGGACTAGTACCTCCTGGAATATTTAATCTAGTACGAATAGCATTTAGCCATTCACTCTCAGTAATGACTGAGTTAGGCCTACCCGCAGATTGATTGATGCTGCTAGCAACGACATCAATTTCAGTAAGAGTTTGGGTGAGCGCCTCTTGGTCAACTTTTTGTGATGACTTTAATCCATTGAGTGCATATTTTTGACGTTCAAATTCTTTGAGCAGAAGAGATTTAATATCGCCACGAGCACCAATGTCACCAAGATCGAACAAGATAGAGATTGCATTGTGGTGTAACTCAGGGTCATCCGAGCGAACAAAGTGGTTGAAGCGGGCGAACAAATACTCCAGTCGAAGCATGCTTCGAACTAATTCATTGAAGGGGTATTCGTAGACAATCACAAGCCCATATTCTATGACGAACTCGTGAGATCTTTCTAAATCTGTAAGATTTTTTGGTGCAATTTCAATACATCTGCTTTTAAGTCATCCAGGCTACCTTGGTTTTCGATCACCATATCCGCATGAGCAATACGCTCTTGTCTGCTGGCCTGAGCCTGAATGATTCCTTCAACTTCATTTCGGGATAAATTGCTGCGGTGCATCACGCGCTCAATTTGAGCTTCCTCCGGACAATCAACTACCACGAGGTAGTCCAAGAAAGATAACCAGTTGCCGGACTCAATTAACAAGGGAACTACAAAAACAAGGTAAGGAACCTTTGCCTCTATTAGTCCTTTGGCCTGGCTGATGGTTTTTTCCCGAATGAGTGGGTGGGTAATTGTCTCTAAGGCTTTTCTTGCCTCTGGATTGGAAAATACTAGGCTACGCATCTTCACTCTATCCAGCGCTCCACTAGGGTCAATAAACTCTGTGCCGAACTGTTTTTGAATGGAGGGAATTGCCGAACCATTTGGTGCGGTGATCTGATGGGCAATCAGATCAGTATCAACAACACCCGCACCCAATTGAGCGAGCTGATCACTGACAGCGGTTTTCCCGGAGCCAATGCCACCAGTAAGGCCTACAAAGGGCGCATGCCCTTTAAGTGTGCCTAGGCTAGATTGCTCAGAAGAAGGGTTTGTAGGGTCTGTGGCCATAACAACTCAATGATGCCAGCAATAGCAAGAAAGGGGCCAAACGGAAATGCAGAACGATGATTTTGTTTATTCCATTTCAACCAAATGAAGCCCCCAATTAGCCCAACTAAGGATGCCATCAGCAAAATGCCGGGCAAGGCAAACCAGCCAAGCCATGCTCCCAAAGCTGCCAACAGTTTGGCGTCCCCCATACCAATGCCATCCTGCTTTTTGGCTAATCGATAAAGAGAGTTTAAGAGCCAAAGGGAGGCATAGCCTAAGGTTGCCCCAATGAATGAGTCCTGAAAAGAGACAAATCCTTGGTTGGATAGGCCGCTTACCAATAGACTAGATAGGATTAAGGGCAGCGTGATGACATCTGGCAATCGGAAGGTGCGTAGATCTATATAGGCTAAATACATCAAGACTGGGATGAGGACTATTTGTATCCAGTTCAGAAAAACAATGTTGCCCATTAAACAATCTGTCCTAGGTTAAAGATCGGGAGATATAAGATTATGACTAGACTTCCAATAATGAGCCCAACAAAAATAATTAATAGGGGTTCCAAGCTTTGGCTTAAGGTGTTGAGTCGATTGCTTAATTGGGCGCCTAATGTTGATGCGCGTTTTTGTAGCATTTCAGCGAGGGTGCCACTTTCAGACGCTATACGCAAGAGTTGTAATGTCTCCAAATCAAATAGTAGACGTTTGGGATCTGCTCTCACCATGGCATCTCCGAGAGGCCAGCCACGGGTTACTTGCTTGAAGATTTCAGCACTCAGGTCATGGCTAAGCCAGTGGTTAGAAGATTGCGCAGTGACTCGAAGTGCATCTGGCAGGGGTAAGCCTGATTTCAGTAAATGACCAAATGTCCGACACCAATAGGTGAGGGTTGCTAATCTCAGTAGCTGGCCAATGATGGGGATGCAAAAGCTGATTCGATCACACCGTTTTTGTAGGTTAGGAAGTTTTATCCACGCAAGACCAAAGAGACCTGCAAAGCTAGTCAGACACACTACTATCGCAATATAAAATTTTTCAAACCATGAGGATGCCTCAATTAATGCCTTGGTGGGAGTTGGCAGCTCCGCTTGAAAATGGGCAAAAACATCCTTAAAAACGGGTACAACCCAAATCATCATGACGATGATGAGCAGGCAAGAGCTCGTAAGGGTGACGATGGGATAACTCATTGCCTGTTGAATTTTTCGACGCAATTCAATTTGAGCCTCAAGTTGCTGGCAAATCGTTTTCAAAGCTAGATTGAAGTCCCCAGTTCTCTCACTTACACGAATGAGGTTGATAAACTCCATTGAGAATGCATTTTTTTGGGCGCGTAGGCATTGAGAAAAACTTTCTCCCTTTTTGAGTTGCGTGTAGATGCTCTTAACCCAAGAAAGCCAGGCTTTGGGAGCGCTTGAATAAATGAGTTCAATTGCGTTTAAGAGGGGTAGACCCGCCTCCAATAGCGTCACGAGTTGCTCAGCAAAATGAAGTTGATCCTGCTTGCTTAATGCCATGTACCCACTTCTGCATCCAAGGCTGCTTGATTAATGAGGCCTGCATGCATTTGAATGAGCCCAGCGTCTCGCATACTGAGGTGCGAAGCAGATGGGTTAAATAAATTATTCTTACTCAATACTTCATGAATACCAATACGCCCAAAGTAACCGCTACCTTTACAGGCTTGGCATTGAGTCTTGAATGCTTCATTTTGCTTGAGACATTCCAAACAAGTCTTACGTACTAAACGCTGTGAACTTACGCTTAAGAGACAGGACTCGATAGACTCCTGATCAACCCCAAGATTTTTGAGTCTGGGAACTGCGCCAGAGGCATTGCGAGTATGTAATGTGCTCAGTACGAGATGTCCAGTCTGCGCTGCCTGAATAGCTAAATGGGCAGTGGCGGTATCCCGTATTTCTCCAATCATGATGACATCAGGATCTTGCCTCAATAGGGCGCGAATAATAGTTGGAAAATCTAAACCCGCCTTTGGGTGGTAGGCCACCTGGTTCACTCCCGCAAGACGAATTTCAACAGGATCTTCTATAGAGCAAAGATTGCGATGATCTTGATTGAGTTGACGAAGGCAGCTATAGAGCGTTCGTGTCTTGCCGCTACCAGTTGGTCCTGTAACTAAGATGAGTCCATTAGATTGGACGAGCGCTTGCTGAAATATCTCTAGCTGGTCTGAAAGAAGTCCAATTTCTTCAAGATTTAGATCGTCTACGCAACTTGGCAAAATTCGTATAACTGCCTTTTCTCCATGAAGCGTTGGCAAAATCGAGACACGGCAATCAATATTGGGCTTGGAGAAGTCATGACCAATACATAGGCGCCCATCTTGCGGAAGACGTTTTTCTGCAATATCTAGGCGGGCAAGAACCTTGATGCGTGTAATGAGACGGTCATGAAACTCAATGGGATAGTGCGACTGAATTTGCAGTAAACCATCTACCCTAATACGAATCAGGGTAGCCAGTGTTCCTGCCTCTATATGAATATCACTTGCTCTAGCATCCAGGGCATGTGCAGCAATTTCATACCAAGTGCGAATGATTAGTGAGTCATCAGCAACAATGCTCAATCTTGCGCTGGAGTTAGATTGCTGTTGGGACGATAAAGCTTCACTGTTTTGACACCATGCTCATCAAACTGCACGATTTCCATAACGATTCCAGCAATACGAATACTGACATCATGATCTGGAATGGCCTCAAGTTTTTCGAGAATGAGCCCATTCAATGTGCGCGGCCCATCCAGGGGAAGATTCAGATTTAGGAGTCGATTAAGGTCCCTGAGAGAAGCACTTCCAGTTGCCAGGTAGGTGCCATCAGAAAGCCAACGGGGATCGGTTGAAAGATTAGAAAAAGAGGTGGTGAACTCACCAATGAGTTCTTCCACAATATCTTCAAATGTCACCAAACCTAGAACCTCGCCATACTCATTTACTACCAGGCTTAAACGCTGTTGGTTATCTTGGAAAAATTGCATTTGCTGTAAGACAGGCGTACCGCTGGGGATAAAGTAGGGCTCATTCAATAGGGATCTAAAGTCTTCATGTTTTAGATCGGTATCACCCAATAAGGACAATGCCTTTTTGACAGAGAGGATGCCAACAATACGTTCAGAATCTCCATCGCAGACTGGTAATTTATTGTGATAGCAGGTTTCTAGCTGCTGAATGACTTCATCAATCGGTCTTGAAAGATCCAAAACTTCAATCTTGGCTCTCGGTGTCATCACATCATCAACAGTAATGTTTTCGAGGTTAAACAGATTCAGCAAAATATTGCGGTGATGATTGGAAACAAAGCGATTTGATTCCAACACAAGACTGCGTAACTCTTCTTTGCTCATCGCCCTACTATCCGAAGAGGATTGCAATCCAGAAACCCTCATCAGGCCGGAGACAAAGCTATTAATAAACCAAAGCAAAGGTTTAAGAACAAAAGTAAGCGGCAAAATAAACCAGCCGACACTGGAGGCGATCTTTTCGGGGAATGCAGCACCAATCACTTTGGGAGTAATTTCACTAAAGATGATGATGAGCAAGGCAACTACTAAAGTCGCAATCGAGAGAACGAGGCCACTGTCACCAAAAATATGCAGGGCAATGCCCGTTACTAGAATGGGTAAAACGGTATTAATCAGATTATTGGAAATCAGTAGTACTGATAGCAGGGAATCAATGCGCTTTAAGAGTCTTTCGGCGAGCGCTGCACCTGCATTGCCACCATTGGCCATGGCGCGCAGGCGATGGCGATTGGAGGATAGCATGCTGGTTTCTGCCATAGAGAAAAAACCAGAGAGTGCAAGTAAAAATAGGACTAGAGCAACTTGACCATAAAAGGGCCAATCGTCAAAAAAGTTGTCCATGGAGTCTGCCTGAAAAAAGTAAGGATGAGTCAATATAGCAAAGTGGCATATGACAGGCTATAGCTATAGAGTAAAGGACTGTCATCTGTCTTGTTTAATTGTGTCAGAATCAATCGCTATGGCTAGATCATTCCCTTTAAAGCTCGCTGAAGGCGCTAGCTATTGCGTCGTGGAGGCACCTTTTGGGTGTCTTGGAATTTTGACGGAATTGGTTGAGGGCAGTTTGATGATTTCTAGGATTGATTATTTGCCCGCCAATACGGCTTTGATCTCTCCGCAGAACCAATTAGCCAAGGAGGTTGTGCGGCAGTGTAAGGCCTACTTTAAGACCCCTCATTGGCAATTCGATTTACCCACTAAACCAGCCGGGACTGTCCATCAGAGAAAAGTTTGGGCCAACATTCAAGAGATGCCTGCAGGTAAGACGAAAACTTATGGTGAGTTAGCTAAGGAAATTAAAAGTGGGGCAAGAGCGGTAGGTACGGCATGCGGCGCGAATCCTTACCCCATAATTACACCGTGTCATAGAGTGGTGTCAGCCCAGGGAATTGGTGGCTTTATGAAAGAAAACTCCCCTGGTCTTTATCGCCAAATTAAGCTTTGGCTTCTTAAGCACGAAGGTGCTTTATAGGCTTGCTTATTTAGCGAGTGATCTGCTGGTGAAATAGAAAAAACTTTTCATCAGTAAATCACTTCTGACAGCCCACCGTGTGAAGCTATAGAAGCTCATAACAGAGCTTCTTGAGAGCTTTACCTCATCCTTGTTATCAAATTGCTTTTGATTGGCAATCTTCGACAGCGTCATTACCGCTAAGCCAAAGGCTAAAAAACAAAAGCGTCTCATACCCTGTTCTTGTTTGGGGATCAACAGAATGTAATCTAGCGAGTCTTGTAGTTTTTGATAAGCAATGTTCAGGAGGTCTGCCTGACTTACATTCACTGGCTTCCAGGATACGCCGCGCGCTTTATCCTCAGGAGAGTCTTTGAGAATATTGGTCATTTGAAGTGCTTGACCAAATGCGATTGCCAGGTTTTCATGCCCCGCTATTCGGGCTTTAAAGTCAGGGGAGTGATTGCTAAAGATTGTGGTTAGTAGTTCTCCAACGACGCCTGCAACTACATAACAATATTGTTCAAACTCAGCGAGGTCTTGAAGGCCGGTTTGATTCTGTTTTCCATGAAAGTAGGACATACCTTCAGACATGATGGAAACGCAGCGACTCACTGCTTCCTGGTCATGGTTAGAGCAGGTATGCAAAATACGCAAAACAGTTGGCGTATGGGCAATTAAATCTAACTCATCTCGGTTACTGTAATTCTCTAACGCTTCTAAACAAGGCTGAACAAACGTTTCTACAGGGACCTTTTCTAGCACCGCATCCAGAAAGAGCGCCGATAGTGATTGCTTAGCCTGCGCACTTAAGTCTGCCGCATCCTCAATAGTGTCAACAATACGGCAGAGCAAATAGGTATTGCCGACGACCTTTTCGATGTTTGGCGGCAGTAACGGGATAGTAAGGGCAAAAGTGCGTGATACGGAACCTAGAATGGCTTTTTGATAAGCCACGTCGGCGGATTGGCCTGATATCAGGGGTTTTTTAGGGGCTCTCACTCTTGAATTATGTCAGACCGGCGTCTTTTATGGGGTGCTCCAACGAGATGCTTTTTGTTATCTACTAAAAGTGACAAAGCCATATAATTTCATCAAATTTCAGAAGGAGTAATTAGGCGTGCTCATTTGGTTCGTCGTTATTTACTGGGTTATCTCAGTTGGCATTGGCTTGTGGGCTGCCCTTAGAGTCAAAAATACTGCTGACTTTGCTGCAGCTGGGCACAGCCTTCCTTTGCCGATTGTCACTGCCACTGTTTTTGCCACTTGGTTTGGCTCTGAAACTGTTCTTGGAATTCCAGCTACTTTTCTAAAAGAGGGACTAGGGGGCGTAGTCTCCGATCCATTTGGATCTTCCTTATGCTTGATTTTAGTTGGCCTCTTTTTTGCCCGTCATTTATACAACCGCCGCATGCTCACTATTGGCGACTTTTTCCGTGAGAAGTATGGCCGCACTGTAGAAGTTTTAGTAACGCTCTGTATTGTGGTTTCTTATCTGGGTTGGGTGGCTGCACAAATTAAAGCACTTGGGCTCGTATTTAACGTGGTGTCAGACGGTAGTATTTCTCAAACAGGCGGCATGTTGATTGGTGCAGGTAGCGTATTGATTTACACCCTCTTCGGTGGGATGTGGTCAGTTGCTATTACTGACTTTATTCAAATGATCATTATTGTGATTGGCATGCTTTACATCGGCGGCGAGATGACCATGCAGACTGGCGGCGTCGGCGTAGTGATTGAGCATGCGGCGGCTGCTGGTCAATTTAGTAACTTCTGGCCGGATATGAATTTAGCTTCGATCTTGGGCTTTGTAGCTGCTTTGTGCACCATGATGTTGGGATCTATTCCTCAGCAAGACGTCTTCCAGCGGATTACTTCATCCAAAAACGTCAATATTGCAGTGCAAGCAGCCTTACTCGGTGGCGTACTCTATTTTATTTTTGCTTTTGTACCAATGTACTTGGCCTATTCAGCAACCTTGATTGATCCGGATTTGGTGAAGACGTATCTCAACACAGATCCTCAAATGATCTTACCTAAACTGATTCTTAATCACGCTCCACTGATTGCGCAGGTGATGTTCTTTGGCGCGCTTCTATCGGCTATCAAAAGTTGTGCCAGTGCCACCTTATTAGCGCCATCAGTTACTTTCGCCGAAAACATTGTGCGGGGATTTTTTAAGCATTTGTCCGATCATGATTTGCTAAAAGTCATGCGAATTACAGTCTTATGTTTTGCAGTGGTAGTAACTTTCTTTGCTGTGAACTCCGAGCTTTCTATTTTTAAAATGGTGGAGAGTGCCTACAAAGTAACCTTAGTTGCCGCTTTTGTACCCTTAGCGTTTGGGGTGTATTGGTCGCGAGCCAACTCCTTAGGTGGATTGCTAGCAGTGGTGGGGGGATTAAGTATTTGGATTAGCTGTGAAATTTTGGCTCCAAATGCTATTTTGCCGCCCCAATTAGCCGGTTTATTAGCAAGTATTGCCGGAATGATTTTGGGTAGTTTGGTGCCAAAAGATTCATTAAAGGGCATTTGAGGTATTAATTGCTTAAAAATTAGGCAATTAAAATTGCTGCAGCGCAAAATCCCAATTAAAATAGATCTAATTCAAAATTTTTAGTTCTTATGGAGTTCCTATGAAAATCTGTGTGATCGGTGGGGGTGGCGCTATTGGCGGCTACTTAGCTGTCATGTTGGCGCGAGCAGGTAATGATGTAACGGTTGTTGCACGTGGTGCCACTTTGGCTGCAATCAAAGAGCGTGGCCTCGCCTTGATTATGGACGACCAACCAGAACCTTTGGTTGCTCAAGTGAAAGCTGTAGAAAAAATTCGCGATGCGGAAACTCCAGATGTTGTCATTCTGGCAGTGAAGGCCCATCAAGTTGAGCCGATCATCGATGATTTGGCTGCCATCATGGGTCCTGAAACAATTTTGATCCCAATGCAAAACGGAATCCCTTGGTGGTATTTCCAGAAGTTGGGTGGCGAGTATCAAGATCACTCAGTTGAAACAGTGGATGTTGGTGGTGTAGCTAAGAGCTCCATTAATCCAAACAACATCATTGGTTGTGTGGTGTATCCAGCAACGTTTACTCAAGCTCCTGGCGTCATCCGTCACGTTGAAGGTAATCGTTTCCCATTGGGTGAATTGGATGGTAAAACTACCGATCGTATTCAAAAGATGTCTGAGATGATGGGTGCAGCTGGATTCAAATCTCCTATTTTGGAAGACATCCGTTCTGAGATCTGGCTCAAGCTTTGGGGCAACATGACTTTCAACCCAATCAGCTCGCTGACACATGGTACCTTGGAGGGCATCTGCCAATATCCATTGACCAAAGAGTTAGCGCGCAACATGATGGCTGAAGCTCAAACTATCGCAGAGAAGTTGGGCGTGACCTTCCGCGTTGACATTGAGCGTCGTATCGCTGGCGCAGAAAAAGTCGGTAAACATAAAACTTCTATGTTGCAAGACTTAGAGGCTGGTCGCAGCTTAGAGATTGACGCTTTGTTGGGCTCAGTAATCGAGCTTGGTAAGATTACTCAAACTCCAACACCTTGCTTAAACACCGTATTTGCTTTGACTAAATATTTGGATGAAAATGTCCAAGCCTCCAAAGGCAGCCTTGCATTGCCTTCTGTATCCGGTTATTAAACAGTAAATTTAAAGCAACAAAAAACCCTTGCTACTTAACATAGCAAGGGTTTTTGTTTTAAAAGCCGTCAGTTATTGAAGGTGTTATTCGAAGCGATTATCAAGACGGCCTACACCATCAATGATGATGCTCACGTTGCTGCCAGGCTTCATCGAGCCAACGCCAACTGAGGTACCGCAAGCAATAATGTCACCAGCTTCAAGTGGAACATCTTGAGAAATTAAGCTCACTAGTTTTGCGGGCGAGAAAATCATATCTGCAATCGGGTAATTTTGACGTTCTTGATCATTCAGGATCGTCTTAATCGTGAGCTTGCTTGGGTCTACATCGGTAGTAATGTAAGGGCCAAATACACCAAAGGTATTAAAGCTCTTTGCGCGGGTCCACTGTGCGTATCCGGGATCACGATTCAGGATCTCAATAGCGGTGACATCGTTGATGCAGGTGTAGCCAAAGATCGCTTTGCCTGCTTCAGTCTCATCGACTTCATGACAACGCTTTCCAATGACTATGCCAAGCTCCCCTTCATAAACTACTTTTCCAGAGTAAGACTTTGGCGTCCGAATGACTTGGTTTGCTGCCAAGAAAGAATTATTTCCCTTGAGGAAGTACAAAGGCTCTGCTGGCACAGCATGCTCAAGCTTGGTTACCAATGCATGAAAGTTATCCACCATGGCAACCATTTTTGAGGGGGTGCAAGGGATGTCGATAGTGACGTCGGCTAGTTGGAGAGTTTCGCCGGTAGCCTTCGGTCCTTTGAATAAATCCCCCTCATATACGGCGATTTGCTTCCCCTGCACTTGCCCTAAACCACTTTTTCCTTGATGCTGAAATCTAAGCCACTGAGCCATAATGAGTTCCTATGAAGTTAAATATTTGATATGCAATATCTTACAGGGGTGGATTGATGTTTAAGACTTCTGAGCTTGCATTTGCACCAGAACAGGATCAGCCGGTTCGTTACATGGAGCGAACCCGTAGCTATTACCTCGGCTTGGGCTATGAGAATCCATATGTATGGGCCCACTTCATTGATGTGCCATTTACCCCTCTTAAGAAGTCACTTTCTCAGTCTGTGTTGGGCTTAATTACCACCGCTGTTCCCTATAACTCGGAAAAGGGGGATCAAGGCCAGGGGGCGCCTTATAACGCATCAGCAAAGTTTTATCAGCCTTATCAACTCTCGATCGATGGCAATATTGATTTACGAATCGCTCATGTTGGAATTGATCGTCAGAATGCCAATATGACAGATGCCAATTGCTGGTTTCCGTTGGAAGCAGCGAAGAGGGTAGTTACTGCAGGTAGGGTAAAGATGCTTTCACCAAACTTGTATGGATTGCCCACTAATCGTAGTCAACGCCACACTCTGGAGATTGATGCCCCTCTTGTGTTGGAAATGCTTCAAGCGGATGGTGTGGATGTGGCCGTATTAATCCCAAACTGTCCGATATGTCATCAGAGCCAAAGCTTGTTGGCACGATATTTAGAGGCTGCAGGAATTTCTACAGTAGTGATGGGTGCTGCTAAAGATATTGTTGAGTATTGTGGTGTGCCGCGATTTTTATTTAGTGATTTTCCATTAGGTAATGCAGCTGCAAAGCCAAACAATATTCCATCACAGGACTTCAATTTTGACTTAGCCTTGCGCTTGCTAGAGTCAGCTCCCGCTGCGCGTACGACTATTCAATCCCCGTTGGTATGGTCAGTTGATCCATTGTGGAAATTGGATTACTCAAATCTAGAGAACTTATCTGCGCAAGAAATGATGCGTTTACGTGAAGAGGCAGAACAGGCGCGGATTACTGCGCGTGAGCTCAGGGCAAGCAGTTTGGGGACTTAAGTTTGTCTTGTAAGAGAGTAGGCACATAGTGCTTTTAGTGCCGCACTTGCTTCATTCTCTGGAAACTCTTTCAGGCAGTCTAAAGCCAAATCTGCTTCACGTTTTGCGGCTGCTTGCGTGTAGTCTAAGGCACCAGAGTTTTGTACGGCAGCCAGAATTTGTGCAAATACATCATCTGGTAAATCTTGGTTTTGTTCAATCGCTGCACGAACAAGAAGACGTTCCTCATTGCTGCCATTTTCGAGCAAGTAAATCAGTGGCAGTGTCGGTTTTCCTTCGCGCAAATCATCACCTGCATTTTTCCCCATCTGCGCAGCATTGGCTGTGTAGTCGAGTAAATCGTCCATGAGCTGAAAAGCGGTGCCGATATGACGGCCGAATGCAGCGGCTTGTTCTCGATGTGCATCGCTAGCATTTGCCAGAATGGCGCCAAGTTCTGTAGACGCCTCAAATAATTTAGCGGTTTTATAACGGATGACTTGTAGGTAGCTAGCTTCATCTACCTCTGGATCGTTCATATTCAGAAGTTGTAAGACTTCGCCTTCGGCAATCGTATTAGTTGCGTCGGACAAAATTTGCATAACCCTCAGATCATTTGGACCCACCATCATTTGGAAAGCTCTGGAATATAGGAAGTCACCCACTAAAACGCTAGCCGCATTACCAAAAGCAGCGTTTGCGGTCTCGCGACCTCTTCTGAGGGTAGATTCATCGACGACGTCATCATGAAGCAGGGTAGCCGTGTGAATAAATTCGACGACAGCGGACATTTCTAGGGTGTGGGGTATCTTCTTGCCATTAGCCAAGGCTTTGGCTACCAGCATCAACAGGGCAGGTCTTACCCGTTTGCCCCCAGCCTGGATGATGTAGCCCGAGATTTGGTCGATTAAGGCAACTTTTGAGGCCAAACGCTGACGGATAACCTCGTCTAAAGCCTTGAAATCTAAGGAAATTGGGGCCAGAATTTGGCTTAAGTCATTGATTTTGACAGTGCTCGGCATGCAAGATATAATAATGGGCTTAGCTGGTCCAGGGTGGATTAGCTTAAATGTAGATATTAATTGAGGTTTCAAACCATGTACGCGGTCATAAAAACCGGTGGCAAACAGTATAAAGTTGCTGCAGGCGAAAAATTGAAAATAGAACAGATACCAGCGGAAATCGGCAGCGAAATCACTCTTGACCAAGTCCTCGCCGTTGGCGAAGGCGCTTCACTGAAATTAGGTGATCCATTGGTTAATGGTGCAGCTGTGATGGCCACTGTCGTCTCCCAGGGACGTCACGATAAAGTGACAATCTTTAAGATGCGCCGTCGCAAGCATTATCAAAAGCACCAAGGCCATCGTCAGAATTTCACTGAAATTTTGATCAACACGATTAAAGCCTAATTCAGGGTAGGAGAAAGATATGGCACAGAAAAAAGGCGGCGGCTCAACACGAAATGGTCGCGACTCAGAATCGAAACGCTTAGGCGTTAAGGTATTTGGCGGCGAGCATATTAATGCTGGCAGCATCATCATTCGTCAACGTGGCACACGTGTACATCCAGGTGCTAACGTTGGTATTGGTAAGGATCACACTTTGTTCGCCTTAATTGACGGCCAAGTGGAATTCGGCGTTAAGGGTGCTTTGAAGAAGGCCCAAGTTTCAGTCTTGCCTCGTTCATAAGGCGCCTGACTGAGACACGTTTGATTCAGATTTACTCCGAATTTAACTCTTAGGAACAGGCCTCGCTAAGCGAGGCCTTTTTTATTCATGAAATTTATAGACGAAGCACGTATCGAAGTGATTGCCGGACAAGGCGGTGCCGGAAGCGCCTCTATGCGCCGTGAAAAGTTCATTGAATTTGGCGGCCCTGATGGTGGTGACGGTGGTAAGGGTGGAAGCGTATGGGCGATTGCCGATCGCAACATCAACACCTTGATTGATTACCGTTATGCCAAAACGCACACCGCAAAGAATGGTGAGCCTGGACGTGGTGCCGATTGCTATGGTCGCGCAGGTGATGATATTGAACTGCGCATGCCGGTAGGTACGATCATTGCGGACTATGAGACTGGTGAGCCAATCGCTGACTTAACTACGCATGGCGAGCGTCTTTGTTTGGCCCAGGGTGGTGTTGGTGGTTGGGGCAATATTCACTTTAAGAGCAGTACGAATAGGGCGCCACGTCAAAAGACCAATGGTAAAGAAGGTGAGCGTCGTAAGCTAAAGCTTGAATTAAAGGTATTGGCTGATGTTGGTTTGCTAGGCATGCCTAATGCAGGTAAGTCCACCTTGATTACCGCCGTATCGAATGCGCGTCCGAAGATTGCTGATTATCCATTCACTACTTTGCATCCAAACTTGGGTGTAGTGCGTGTGGGTAATGAGCGCAGTTTTGTGATTGCTGATATTCCCGGATTAATTGAAGGCGCTGCTGAAGGTGCGGGTCTAGGCCATCGCTTCTTGCGGCATTTGCAACGGACAGGCGTATTACTGCATTTGGTTGATATTGCTCCATTTGATGAGAACGTAGATCCAGTTGCCGATGCGAATGCAATCGTCAATGAGTTACGTAAGTACGACGAAGCCTTGGTAGAGAAGCCACGTTGGTTGGTTCTGAATAAAGTCGACATGATCCCAGAAGAGGATCGTCAGAAAGTCGTTGCGGACTTTATCAAGCGTTTTAAGTGGAAGGGCCCTGTATTTGAGATCTCCGCTTTAACAGGCCTGGGTTGCGATAAGCTTTGTTACTCTTTACAAGATTATTTGGATTCTGTGCGTCGCGACCGAGATGATGCTGATGAGCGTGCACAAGATCCTCGCTATCAAGACCAATTAGAAGATAAAAAACCAGATTAAATATTCGATTTGCTCTTTGCCATGAATGCTAAAAAAACTCAACGGATTGTTGTCAAAGTAGGTTCTAGTCTAGTCACCAATAATGGTGAGGGTTTAGATCATGCTGCGATTGCTATGTGGGCTGAGCAAATGGCAGGCTTATTAAAAGCAGGTCATGAAGTTTTGATGGTTAGCTCAGGGGCTATTGCTGAAGGCATGCAGCGCTTGGGTTGGTCTAAACGCCCTCAAGAGATTCATCAACTGCAAGCTGCAGCTGCAGTAGGCCAGATGGGTTTGGTGCAGGTTTATGAGAGCTGTTTCGCACGTTTTAATTTGCGCAGCGCCCAGATCTTATTAACCAATGCAGATTTAGCAAATCCAGAGCGCAATGAGAATGCTAAAGCTACTCTCGATACTCTATTGAAGATGGGTGTTGTTCCGATTATTAATGAGAATGACACCGTGGTTACTGATGAAATTAAATTTGGTGACAATGACAATCTTGCTGCATTGGTAACCAATTTAATTAACGCAGATCTCTTGGTTATTTTGACGGATCAAGGCGGTCTTTATACTGCGGATCCTCGTCAGAATCCAAATGCCACATTGTTAGTTGACGCCGTGGCTGGCGATCCCGCTTTAGAGAAAATGGCTGGTGGCGCTGCTAGCGAATTAAGCAAGGGCGGCATGCTTACTAAGGTCTTGGCTGCTAAAGTTGCGTCCCAAACCGGTGCTACTACTGTTATTGCCTCTGGTCGAGCGCCTGAGGTGCTTACTCGCCTTTTGGCTGGCGAATCTATTGGGACTTCACTTACTCCACGTCCTACTTCAGATTAATCCATTACCCCAAAAGAATTCGTTGGCTTAGTGCCACCGGTAAAGCCATTTGGGTTGAGCGATTGCAGGACTGTTTTGATACTTTTTTCTTGTGTATTAAAGTTACAAAATGCTCCTTGCGCCAAAGCGGCTTGGTAGCGATTGGCTATGTTGCTCTGAATTGTTCGCCAGCTGGACAAGGGATTTTCTTTCCAAACATCATTAACTAAGGTGCCATAGAGACGCCATTGAAATGAGTCGCAGCGGATACCCTCATATTGGCTTTGTGAACTACCATTTGGGCTCGTAGCCACCACAATATAGCGTGTGACTCCATCTGCACCAATCAGTATCGAGTCAGTATCGACGGCGAACTTAAAAATAGTGGTTTGAGATACATAAAATGGGACTAAGGTTTTTGGGTTTGGAGGGTTCAAAGGCATGGTGGTCGTGCCCTCCTTAAATACCATCGGAGCAAAGGGATCCAAGCCGCTTTGAAGTGGGTCTCCAGCGCAGCCTGCTAAGCCTAAAGCCAAGATGGAGCAGTTTAGGTAAATAGCAAATTTGGAAAATATTTTTTTCATTTTTATTCGTCTGATATTTCTGAAGACTTAGGTTGATCCTCATTCCCGGCGTAAAAAGACTGGAATATATCTAGCGGCGTTCCCCATGCTAGTTGCTGCATGCGGATGCCTCTTGAAAGATAACGTGCTAATTCCGATAGGGCTAGTTGATAGACTTCGCGCTTAAAACCAATCACTGCATCTAATTGGATCCAGAAGGGCACCCAGCGCCAAGCATCAAATTCAGGGTGTTCTGAGGCACGCAATTGGATATCGCTATCTAGACCCACTAAACGTAATAGAAACCAAATTTGTTTTTGCCCGCGATAGGCTGCTCGATGAATACGATTGGAGTTTTGGCGGCGCAAGTATTCCTCAGGGACGTCGTAGCGAAGCCAATCCCTGGTGCGTCCAATAATTTGGACATGCTCCGGCAGTAAGCCGACCTCCTCTTGCAATTCGCGGTACATAGCCTGTTCAGGGCTCTCACCATGCTGAATCCCACCCTGCGGGAACTGCCACGAATGCTGCCCAACGCGTTTTCCCCAGAAAACCTCGTTACGGCTGTTGAGGAGGACAATGCCGACATTCGGGCGATACCCTTCACGGTCAAGCATGATCGTGCCTCAAATCCTTTAAAATCAACGATTTGATTATATCCATACATGAAAGCCTCACAATCATTTCTCGCCACGCTAAAAGAAGCTCCCTCCGACGCTGAGGTGGTTTCGCACAAACTCATGGTGCGTGCAGGTTTAATTCGCAAGCTCAGCGCAGGTATTTATAACTATTTACCGCTGGGCCTGAAAGTCATTCGCAAAGTGGAAAATATCATTCGCGAAGAAATGAATCGTGCTGGCGCAATTGAATTGCTCATGCCGATGATTCAGCCGGCCGAATTATGGCAAGAGACTGGTCGCTGGGAGAAGATGGGTCCAGAGTTACTCCGCATCAAAGATCGTCACGATCGTGATTTTTTGATTCAGCCAACTTCTGAAGAGGTCATTACTGATTTGGCTCGTAATGAGATTAAGAGTTACAAGCAATTGCCTGTGAACTTCTATCAAATTCAAACTAAATTCCGCGATGAGCGCCGTCCTCGTTTTGGCATCATGCGTGGTCGTGAGTTCAGCATGAAAGACGCTTACTCATTTGATCGTGATGTAGAGGGTCTCAAGAAGTCTTACCAAATCATGTTTGATGCCTACACCCGCATCTTTAAGCGTATGGGCCTGCAGTTCCGTGCAGTGACTGCGGACAATGGCGCCATCGGTGGGTCTGGCAGCCAAGAGTTCCACGTGATTGCAGATACTGGTGAAGATGCCATTGTTTATTGCCCAAATTCTGAGTACGCCGCCAATCTTGAGGCTGCTGAGTCATTGGCTTTAATTGCTGCTCGCGCCGCAGCAACTGCTGCAATGACAAAGGTGCCAACGCCAGATAAAACAAATTGCGCTGACGTAGCAAGGTTCTTAAATATTCCGCTTGAGTCCACAGTGAAGTCTCTTCTGTTCGCTGCCGATCAAAAAAATGGGCCAGCCAAACTCTTTATGCTGCTGCTGCGCGGTGACCACGAACTCAATGAAGTGAAGGCTAGCAAGATTCCTGGTATGGCAGAGTCACGTTTTGCCACTGAAGCTGAAATCAAGCAAGCTTGTAATGCACCAGCTGGTTATCTGGGCCCTGTTGGTGTGAGTGCTGATGTGACTGTAGTTGCTGATCGCACTGTTGCCAATATGGCCAACTTTGTGTGTGGTGCGAATGATGCTGGTCATCACTTAACTGGCGTGAACTGGGGCCGTGATCTACCCGAGCCATTGGTAATGGATATTCGTAATGCGGTGATCGGTGATCCGTCTCCAGATGGCAAAGGTGTTGTCGATATTTGCCGTGGGATTGAAGTGGGTCACGTATTTCAACTGGGAACACGTTATTCAGAGTCGATGGGTTGTACTTACTTGGATCAACAGGGTAAAGCGCAGCCGATGGTGATGGGTTGTTACGGTATTGGCGTCACACGCCTGCTTGGTGCTGCGATTGAACAAGGGCATGACGAAAAGGGCATTATTTGGCCAATTTCAATGGCGCCATTTGAAGTTGTGATTTGCCCGATGGGTTACGAGAAATCCGAGGCGGTCAAAGCAGCATGCGATCAATTGCATGCTGAGCTCTTAGCCGCTGGTATTGATGTGATTCTGGATGATCGCAATGAACGTCCGGGCGCGATGTTTGCCGATTGGGAGTTGATTGGCGCACCGTTCCGAGTCGTCATTGGTGATCGTGGTTTGGCAGATTCTCAAGTGGAATTCAAGGGCCGCACTGATGCGGAGTCTCAGAACATCCCAATTGGCGAGATCAAGGCAAAAGTGATTGCTGCAGTACAGGCTGCCAAACAAGCTATCGTTTAAGTAATTGCTTGCTTAAACCTTACTTTTTGGATTTTATTATTTCTTAAAGAGTCCGCCAATGCCCTTGGCGGCTCCTTTAGCAGCCATGCTGGCCATGGTGCGCGCCATCTTCCCACCTTTGAATTGCTTCATCATGGTTTGCATTTGCTCGAATTGAGCTAGCAAGCGATTGACCTCTTGCACCTCTACTCCAGAGCCTGCAGCAATACGGCGCTTGCGACTCGCTTTGAGCAGCTCAGGTTTTCTACGCTCTTGCGGTGTCATGCTGTCAATAATTCCACGCATGCGCGTAGTTTGTTTATCGGCGTTACTGAGATTTGCTTTGGATGCTGCTTGCGCAACTTGGCTCGGCAACTTATCCATCAGGCTAGCCATGCCACCCATCTTTTGCATCTGCATCAGTTGATCTCGAAAATCTTCAAGATCAAAGCCACCCTTGGAAATCTTGCTTGCTAACTTTTCTGCTTTGGCTACATCAACGTGTTGTTGAGCTTGCTCTACCAAGGCCAGAATATCGCCCATGCCCAAAATACGATTGGCCATCCGTTCAGCATCAAATGCTTCTAAGCCATCCATCTTTTCGGCAACGCCGATAAATTTGAGTGGCACACCCGTAACCTGACGAACAGAAAGCGCTGCACCACCGCGGGAATCACCATCTAGCTTAGTGAGGATCACGCCAGTCAATGGTAGAGCTTCATGGAAGGCCTTAGCTGTATTCACGGCATCTTGGCCGAGCATGGCATCCACTACGAATAAGGTTTCAATTGGGTTGAGGCTGGCATGCAAAGTTTTGATTTCTTGCATGAGTGCTTCGTCAATGCCTAGGCGACCCGCGGTATCCACTAAGACAACATCAAAATAATGACGACGCGCCCAGTCCAGGGCAGCAATAGCAATGTCATTTGGTTGTTGACTAATATCGCTTGGGAAAAATTCGGCGCCCACCTGCTTGGTGACGGTCTCTAATTGTTCAATCGCGGCTGGACGATAAACGTCACAAGAAACGGTTAGAACTTTTTTCTTCTTTTTCTCTTGCAACCATTTGGCAAGCTTACCAACAGAGGTCGTTTTACCTGCACCCTGTAAGCCCGCCATCAAAATTACTGCTGGAGGTTGGGTGGCTAGGTTGAGTTCACCGCTTTGCAAAGTATCGCCACGCATGACTTGAGCAAGTTCACGTTGCACAACGCCCACCAGAGCTTGGCCTGGGCTGAGGCTGCCAACCACTTCCTCACCAAGGGCTTTAAATTTAATTTGTTCCAGCAGAGATTTCACCACTGGCAGGGCTACGTCAGCCTCCAGTAAGGCTAGACGGATTTCCCGCAGCATTTCTGCAGTATTTTCTTCGGTCAGGCGTGCCTGACCCCGCATTGTTTTAACAACGCGTGATAGACGGTCGGTGAGGTTTTCTAGCATTTATCGATTAGACTTTCCAGATGGATATTTTAGGTTACTCAAGTTACGGATGGCTTCCTTCCGCACTTTATTTGGTGCTTTTGCTTATTTTGAGCTTTAAAGCCAAGAGCGGCGTGGAGTCTAGGCTTTCAAGTACTTTGGTGCAGGCTGCAATTTTTGTAATTTTGGTGATCCATGGGGTGCAATTGCATGACTCTGTATTTACTTCTCAGGGTTTTGTATTTGGTTTTGCACAAGATTTATCCCTGATTGCTTGGGTTGGCCTAGCTTTTTATTGGTTTCAGTCTTGGTTTTTGCCTATTTCCAGTCTGCGCTGGATGGCCTTAATGTTTGCGCTTATTTGTGCATTCTTGCCCACCGTTTTTCCGGGAACATTGATTTCTCCAAAGGCTGTTTCAGATCCGTGGTTTAAAGGCCACTTTGTAGTGGCAACTGTTTCAGTGGGCTTACTAAGCCTGGCAGCAATGCATGCCATGCTGATGAGTGTGCAGGATCGAGCCCTACATCGACAACTGGCTATTATTCCAAATAGTCGCTTTGCTCATTGGTTAGAAGATTTACCCCCGCTAATGACCATGGAAAGTCTGTTATTCAACTTGCTTTATGTTGGTTTTGCACTGCTGAGTTTGACTGTGTTCTCAGGCTTGCTCTTCTCGCAAACCTTGTTTGGCAAACCGCTGATGTTTGATCACAAGACGATTTTTGCTTTGATCTCTTGGTTTTTGTTTGCAGGTCTATTGATAGCCCGTTGGCGTGTCGGTTTGCGTGGCAGGGCTGCCATTCGTTGGGTATTAAGCGCTTACACTGCCTTGTTACTTGCTTATGTTGGTAGCCGTTTCGTAGTTGAAGTCATCCTTCAGAGGGTTTAATACTTGTTTAAGTGGCTTTTATTGTTTGCTGGTGCTGGCCTTATATATTTATGGATTAAAGGTAAAAAGCAGGCCGGTCTTGATGCCATGAAATCCCCTAGGCCCAATCAAAATAAGCCTGAGAAGGCAGTGCTGCCTGAGGTCATGGTGCAGTGCCAATACTGTAAAGTGCATCTTCCGCAGTTAGAAGCATTCTCTTTTGATAAGCGCTTTTACTGCTCAAAAGAACATCTTCAGACATTAGATGAAGCCGGTTGGGTCGGTGATGCACACTGGAGAATTTCGCCAAATCAAGACTCTAGGCCAGAAAATGTACAGGCTGACTTAGCGGTAATTCACCACATTAGTCTTCCGCCAGGTGAATTCAGAAAACAAGTATCTAGTCACCATATTGTTAATTTCTTCCAAAATAAACTTGATCCAGCTGGCCACCCTTATTTTGCGGAGATTGCAGATCAAAAAGTCTCCAGTCATTTTTTAATTACGCGTACGGGAGAGTTGATTCAGTTTGTATCAACCCACAACAAAGCCTGGCACGCAGGTAAATCTCATTTTCAGGGTCGTGAAAAGTGCAATGATTTTTCTATTGGTATCGAGTTAGAAGGTGATGGCGATACGCCATTTGAAGCATCCCAGTACCGAACCTTAGTCAATCTCATTCATCAATTGACCAGCACTTATCCTCAATTGCAATTTGCTGGACATAGCGATATTGCGCCCGACCGCAAAACAGATCCCGGGATTTCCTTTGATTGGAAAAAGTTCCAAAAAGAGACAGCGATTTCGCTTGAAAAGCTACCTTTTGGCCTGGACCCTCGATAGGCTCATTTTTGTATGTAAGCGTACGCTTACTTTTTTAGCCTTTGTCTAAAAAGGGCTGCAAATTTCGCACCAAAATGACCCCAAAATAAGTGGATAACTTAGTAAAAATACTAATAAATATTTGTAATAAATAGCTTACCAAATATCAAATATTTCCCTATACTTAGTGCCTAATGCACTTCAAGACACTAGATGTAGTGTTTGAATCCAGCAATACCCCATTGTTTTTTAACGATATTTTGTCCAAATAACTATATATAGAAGCAGGAGCAACATGACATACGCTAATCCACAGACAGCAGGCCAACCAGCTGGTGCGAATAACCCAGGAATGAGTCCTGCAGGGGCAGTAAATCAAGCCCCTTCTGCCAGTTTCGTGGCAGGTGGTGTTGGTGGTACCCAGGCAACCCAGTTGTCTGATTACAAAATTATTCGCCGCAATGGTTCAGTGGTTGCGTTTGAGCCATCAAAGATTGCTATTGCTGTAACTAAAGCATTTTTAGCGGTTAATGGTGGCCAAGGTGCCGCATCCGCGCGTGTTCGTGAGCAAGTTGAGCAGTTGACTCACGCGGTTGTGCGCGCTTTGTTGCGTAGCCGACCAAATGGCGGAACTTTCCACATTGAAGATATTCAAGACCAAGTTGAATTGGCTTTGATGCGCAGTGGGGAGCACAACGTTGCTCGTGCCTATGTTCTTTATCGTGAAAAGCGTAACCAAGAGCGTGCCGCTCAACAAGAGGTTTCTCAAGAGGCGCAAACAACAAACCAGGCTGGTGAGTCTGGTATCAAGGTAACGGATAACGGTGTTGAGAAATACCTCGACATGGCCGCTTTGCGCACAGTGATTGAGGCTGCATGCGAAGGCTTGGGTACCCACATCGATGCCACTCCGATCATTACCGAAACGATTAAGAATTTGTACGATGGTGTGCCAATGGCGCAAGTCTATGACTCTGCGATCTTGGCTTCCCGTACTTTGATTGAAAAAGATCCTGCGTACAGCCAAGTGACAGCGCGCATCTTGATGCACGTCATTCGTAAAGAAATTTTTGGCAAGGAAGTATTGCAAGGTGATACGCAAGCTGAGTACAGCACTTATTTTGCGAAGTACATCAACGAAGGTATTTCTGCGGAGTTGTTAGATCCACGTATGCGTGAGTTTGACTTGCCACGCTTAGCTGCTGCCTTGAACGCTAGCCGTGACTTGCAGTTCAACTACCTCGGCTTGCAGACTTTGTATGACCGTTATTTCTTGCATATTGAAGAGCGTCGCATTGAAATGCCACAGGCATTCTTTATGCGCGTTGCAATGGGCTTGGCTTTGAATGAGATGGATCGCGAGCGTCGCGCTATTGAGTTCTATGAAATCCTTTCTACATTTGATTTCATGTCCAGCACGCCAACATTATTTAACTCAGCAACGACTCGTCCGCAGCTCTCTAGCTGCTACTTGACGACTGTGGATGATGATTTAGATGGTATTTACGAAGCCTTGAAAGAAAATGCTTTGTTGTCTAAGTTTGCTGGTGGCTTGGGTAATGACTGGACTAATGTTCGTGCATTGGGAAGTCACATCAAAGGCACAAACGGTAAATCACAAGGTGTGGTGCCATTCTTGAAAGTAGTAAACGACACTGCAGTTGCTGTGAACCAAGGCGGTAAGCGTAAAGGTGCGGTTTGTGCCTACTTGGAAACCTGGCACTTAGACATCGAAGAGTTCTTGGAGTTGCGTAAGAACACTGGTGACGACCGTCGTCGTACTCACGATATGAATACCTCTAACTGGATTCCTGACTTGTTCATGAAGCGCGTAATGGAAGGTGGCGATTGGACTTTGTTCTCGCCATCTAACACTCCAGATTTGCATGATAAATTCGGCAGAGCGTTTGAAGAAGCTTATGTTGCCTATGAGCAAAAAGCTGACCGTGGTGAGTTGAAGCCATTCCGCCGTATTCCAGCGCAGCAACTCTGGCGCAAGATGCTCGGTATGTTGTTCGAAACTGGCCACCCATGGATTACTTTTAAAGATCCTTGCAATATCCGCAGCCCTCAGCAGCATATTGGTGTAGTTCACTCATCTAACCTCTGTACTGAGATCACCCTCAATACAAATGAGACTGAGATTGCGGTTTGTAACTTGGGTTCTGTGAACTTAACGGCTCACATGACAACTGATGCCAATGGCAAGATGATTTTGGATCACGAGAAACTCCAAAGAACCGTCCGTACTGCGATGCGTATGTTGGATAACGTGATTGATATCAACTATTACGCAGTGGCTAAGGCACGTAATTCGAACTTGAAGCACCGTCCGGTCGGCATGGGCATCATGGGCTTCCAGGATTGCTTGCATATGCAGCGTATTCCTTACGCTAGCGATGAGGCTGTGAAGTTTGCGGATTCTTCTATGGAAGCGGTTTGCTACTACGCTTACCAAGCATCCAATGAGTTGGCTGAAGAGCGCGGCGTTTACAGTACCTATAAAGGTTCTTTATGGGATCGCGGCATCCTCCCGCAGGACTCAGTAGCGATGTTGGCGGCTGAGCGCGGTGGTTACGTAGAGGTAGATAACTCTTCCACTATGGACTGGAGCGGTTTGCGTGCACGCATCAAGCAATACGGTATGCGTAACTCCAATTGCGTGGCGATTGCGCCAACAGCAACGATTTCAAACATCATTGGTGTTTCTGCTTGTATCGAGCCGACATTCCAGAACTTGTTCGTGAAATCTAACCTTTCAGGCGAATTCACAGTGGTAAATGAGTACTTGGTGCGTGATTTGAAAGATCGCGGCCTCTGGGACGAAGTGATGATTGCCGACTTGAAGTACTTTGATGGCACTTTATCTAAGATTGATCGTATTCCACAAGATTTGCGTGATTTATACGCAACCGCCTTTGAAGTGGAGCCAAGCTGGTTAGTGGAAGCAGCTTCTCGCCGTCAGAAGTGGATCGACCAAGCACAATCACTCAACATCTACATGGGTGGTGCTTCCGGCAAGAAATTGGACGACACCTACAAGTTGGCTTGGTTACGCGGCTTGAAGACCACTTATTACCTCCGCACTATGGCTGCCACTCACGTTGAGAAATCAACCGTTGCTAGTGGTCAGTTGAACTCAGTTTCTAGTGGCGGCGGTGTAAATGGTACGGACGCAGCTGCTGCAAGCGCTGCCGGCGGAGTTGAAGCTGACGGCCCAGTTTGCACAATGCGCCCAGGCGATGCTGGTTTCGAAGAATGTGAAGCATGCCAATAAGCCATTCGCTTATTGGCCATAAATAGAATAATTAGGAGAGAGTTATGTTGAATTGGGAAGAGGAAGTTGCTCCAGCACTAGCGAAAGCAGGCATTGCACCGCAACCGGTTGCAGTCGAGCCACAACGCCCACAGCCAGATCAAGTGGCAATGGCACCACAAACTGCAGCGCCTGTAGCGGCTGCTAATTTATCTGGTGGCGCAGCCTTGCGCGTAAACGCTGCTGATAAGCGCGTAATTAATGCCAAGACTGACGTTAATCAGTTGGTTCCATTTAAATATAAGTGGGCTTGGGAGAAGTATTTGGCTGGTTGTGCAAACCACTGGATGCCACAAGAGATCAATATGAACCGCGATATCGCGCTTTGGAAAGATCCTAATGGCCTGACAGAAGATGAGCGTCGTATTATTAAACGCAATCTCGGTTTCTTCACAACAGCTGATTCTTTGGCTGCGAACAATATTGTTTTGGGCACTTATCGCCACATTACTGCTCCAGAATGCCGCCAATACCTATTGCGCCAGGCTTTTGAGGAGGCAATTCATACTCATGCGTACCAATATATTGTGGAATCTTTGGGCTTAGATCAGTCCGAAATCTTCAACGCGTATAACGAGATTGAGTCAATCCGCGCTAAAGACCAGTTCTTAATTCCGTTTATTGACGTATTAACTGATCCAAATTTCAAGACTGGCACATTAGAAGCTGATCAAAAATTACTTCGTTCGCTGATTGTTTTTGCTTGCGTAATGGAAGGTTTGTTCTTTTATGTTGGTTTTACGCAAATACTTGCAATGGGTCGTCAAAACAAAATGACGGGTGCTGCTGAGCAGTATCAGTACATCCTTCGCGACGAGTCTATGCACTGCAATTTTGGCATTGATTTGATAAACCAAATCAAGCTGGAGAACCCGCAGTTATGGACTTCCGAGTTCAAAGACGAGATCAAATCGATCTTCGAAAAAGCAGTCGAATTAGAGTACCGTTATGCCGAAGATACGATGCCTCGCGGAGTGCTCGGATTGAACGCTCCGATGTTCAAAGGCTACCTAAGATACATCTGTAATCGTAGATGTTTGCAAATAGGACTTGACGCGATGTTCCCAAATGAAGAGAATCCATTTCCATGGATGTCAGAAATGATTGATCTGAAAAAAGAACGAAACTTTTTTGAGACACGCGTTATTGAGTATCAAACCGGTGGTGCGCTTAGTTGGGAGTAGTAAAGCGCATAACTGGCTAAATAGGAGATTAGACGGTTGGATAGTTTTAGAAGTCAGCAAAACCAGACTCAAATCCGAAAACCCTTGCTCAAGGGTGCCTGGGCTATTCTCTCTATTTTTTCCAGCACATTTAAGAAGCCGTTGTCCTTTGGGGCCACGGCTTTTTTTCCAGGATTCATTAGCGTGCAGCACCTAGTATCAAGCCGTGCGCCGATGAATGGCTCGCTCGTCAGATCCAATCGGTTGCAAAACCAGGCGGAAATGAGTGGTCGGGTCTTCTTAATGTAGTTTGTACTAATCCTCACGTGAAGGAGCAATACTATGGCAATCGCCAAGAAAAAACCTGCTGCAAAGAAACCAGCTGCTAAGAAAAAAGTAGCCGCTAAGCGTCCAGCTGCTAAAAAAGTAGCTAAGAAGCGTCCTGCTGCTAAAAAAGTTGCTGCTAAAAAGCCAGCTGCTAAAAAAGTAGCTAAGAAGCGTCCAGCTGCTAAAAAAGCTGCTGCTAAGCGTCCTGCTGCTAAAAAAGTAGCTAAGAAGCGTCCAGCTGCTAAAAAAGCTGCTGCTAAGCGTCCAGCTGCTAAAAAAGCTGCTGCTAAGCGTCCAGCTGCTAAAAAAGTAGCTCGTAAAGTAGCAAAAAAAAAGTAAGTAAGCCTGCTGCGAAGAAAGCGGGCGCTGTAGTAAAAAAGCCCGCGGCTAAGAAAGCTGCAATAGCAACAACCGCCGCTGCTTGGCCCTTCCCAACTGGCACACGTCCTTAATCAGACGGGTGTTACTAGAAGGGGTCTCTCACGAGACCCCTTTTTTTATTTCTAAATTTGAAATGAGTAATCCTAGAAAGATCTGGGATCGTTTGGGATTAAAAGTTAAAACCAAACGCTGCTTTGAAATGTTCAGCGATCTGATCTTTGCTCAATTGGTGGTTTTGTGGTCCTTGATGGGTAATCTTGATAGATCCCAACAGGCTGGCCAAACGACCAGTAGTTTCCCAGTCCATGCCATTTTCTAGGCCAAACAGTAATCCACCGCGAAATGCATCACCGCAACCAGTTGGATCAACTACTTTTGCTGCTGGTACCGGTGGAATGGCAATGCATTTACCTTCATAGTAAATATCAGCACCTTCGGCGCCTTTGGTAACGATGAGTGCCTTCACGCGCTCCGCTACTTTTGCCAGGCTTAAACCTGTTCTTTGCGAAAGCATCTCTCCTTCGTAATCATTTACCGCCAAGTAACTCGCAATATCCACTAGCTCCAGAAGTTCTGGGCCGTTAAACATCGGCAAACCCTGGCCTGGATCAAAGATAAATGGAATATTGGCATCAGCCAATTGATGGCAGTGTTCCCACATCCCTTGGCGACCATCGGGTGCAACAATCCCGAGCTTGGCCGATCCCTTTGCGTTCTTACTGCGTTCTGCTACAACAGCGGAAACTTGATTGAGATGAGATTCCCCCATCGCGCCCGGATGAAAAGCGGTGATCTGATTATTGGCCTGATCAGTGGTAATCATGGCTTGTGCGGTAAAAGCATTGTCGATCTGGCGAATATGGCTTGCATCAATTTTGAGTTGCTCAAGACGACTCAGGTAAGGTGCAGCATCCCCGCCGACGGTAGCCATGATGATGGGATCGCCGCCCAAAAGATTGAGGTTGTAAGCAATATTGCCGGCGCAACCACCATACTCTCGTCGCATTGTTGGTACCAAGAAGGCCACATTGAGGATATGAATCTGTTCGGGCAGGATTTGATCGGCAAATTTGCCTTCAAAGTTCATGATGGTGTCGTAGGCGATAGAGCCACAAATCAAGCTAGCCATAAATTACTTTCTGTAAGGGGTAGATGGTGGGAATGAATCAATTTAGGGATAAAGCACTCGAACGCGATAGCCAGCAGCATTCGGTGGCAATGCAATAGGTAATTCAACTTGAAGCATTTCGCCAGAAGGAATACCTCTTTTTAAAAAATCAGGATGTGTCTCTTGCCAAGCTTCGGGTAACCAATCTTGTGGAGTGAATTGCAAAGATTTGATTTCGGATTCTTCTGCATCAGTCAAAGAAATTTCTAAATTGGGAGCTAAAACTGCAATCGCAAGACGATTTTGTATCTCAACTTGCAGCAGAGATTGATTTGCAGCGTTTTTAAGCCCTTCTCGCGCATTTTCTGGTGCAAGTGTGGCTGAGATTATTTTCCACGCGGAAAAATCGCTCACGGTGCGATCTAGACATCCTAGTGCACGACAAAGTTTCGCATCAATACTTTGTAATAAATGAAAAGCACGCACAGAAATTGGATTCGATGTGCCGTCTACTTGTGGCGCCAATGCTGGTAGCAATGAATTTCTAGAGAGATGCTCTCCAAAAACAAGTAACACCAGTAATAGCAGCGTGTAGAGGGCTAACTTAAGACTTTTTTTTTGAGCAGGTGCAGCAAATGGCGTGTCTTCATTGCTTGGCTGCTGCTGGGTTAGGGTGCCATGCAGGCAAACCCATCCCTCACTCTCTTTCCAGACGGAAAGTTTGAGCCATTGGCTATAGGTGGCAATCACCTCTTCCGCTTGGCGAGCGAGCACTCCCGATAAAACAATTCTTCCGCCTGCTTTTATCTTGTTAACGAGTGCGGGGGCGAGAACTTGTAGTGGGTTTGCCAAAATATTGGCCATCACGATGTCGTATTTGGTTTCTGCAGCAAGTTCTGGAGCGTTTTCGTTGGGGAGAACAAAGCGAATAACAGTGTTATTAATTTCTGCATTGCTCCGTGCTGCAACCATCGCCTGAGGATCAATATCAGTCCCAATTACCGGGGTGCAACCCAGTTTTGCAGCGGCAATTGCCAAAATTCCTGAGCCGCAGCCGTAGTCGAGCAGGCTTTGATTCTGTAAATTATTTTGTTGCTCAAGCCACAGTAGGCATAAGTGGGTAGTAGGGTGACTGCCTGTACCAAATGCGAGCCCTGGATCAACAGCGAGACAAATCGCATTAGGATCGGTAGGTGCATCGTGCCAAGAGGGCACTACCCAAATTCGTTCGCCAATTTGAATAGGAGCAAATTGGCTTTGCGTCAGCCTTACCCAATCCTGCTCTTCAACGATTTTCTCTTGCGGGGAACTTAGATGAAAACCAGCTTCTTTGAGTGATGCAAGTAAATCAGGAATAAATTCTGCGCTAGCTGAAGCATCTATATCAGGATTAAAGAGAGCAGTAACTGCTGATCTATCCCATGCCTGCACTTCTGGTGAAAGACCGGGCTCACCATAAAGTGGATTTTCATCGTAGCCACCAGCAGCGTCGTCTTCAACAGTGACGGACAGGGCGCCCAAATCCAAAAGCGCATCACCCAAAGGTTCAGCGGTTTCAGCAGCTACCGTGAATACTAGTTCACGATAAGACATGAGGTACTCGCATCAAAATTAAGGCTTACCGCGACTTGCAGCTTGCTCTTCTAGGCGATGCTCCAAGTAGTGAATGCTCGTGCCACCTTCAATAAAGTTCGGATCGAGCATGAGTTCACGATGCAGCGGGACATTGGTTGTAATGCCATCAATCACCATCTCGGAGAGTGCAATTTGCATGCGGCGAATAGCTTGCTCACGGGTATTGCCGTAAGAGATCAATTTGCCAATCATGGAGTCATAGTTTGATGGAACAACATAGCCGCTATAGGCATGTGAGTCTACTCGAATGCCGGGGCCACCAGGCATGTGAAATGAACCAATTTTGCCTGGGCTCGGGGTGAACTTAAATGGATCTTCAGCATTAAGACGGCATTCAATGGCGTGGCCACGGAAAATAATGTCTTTTTGGCGATAACTTAATCTTAAGCCGGCTGCAATTCGAATCTGTTCTTGAACAATATCTACACCGGTAATCATTTCGGTAACCGGATGCTCTACCTGAACGCGGGTATTCATTTCAATAAAGAAAAATTCACCGTTTTCATAGAGGAATTCAAACGTGCCAGCCCCTCGGTAACCAATCTTGCGACAGGCTTCAGCGCAGCGCTCGCCAATTTTGGCAATCAAGCGACGATCAATGCCAGGAGCAGGCGCCTCTTCAATTACTTTTTGGTGGCGACGTTGCATAGAGCAGTCACGCTCGCCCAGCCAAATGGCGTTGCCATGAGTGTCAGCCAAAATCTGAATTTCTACGTGGCGAGGTTTTTCTAAAAACTTCTCCATGTAGACCTCGGGATTACCAAAAGCACGGCCAGCCTCTTCTTTAGTCATATTGACAGCGTTGAGGAGCGCGGCTTCGGTATGAACAACGCGCATACCGCGACCACCACCACCACCAGCGGCTTTGATGATGACCGGGTAACCTACTTTTTTGGCAGTTGCGATGATTTCTTTTGGATTATCAGGAAGCGCACCCTCTGATCCAGGAACACAAGGCACACCCGCTTTAATCATCGCGCGCTTTGCAGAAACCTTGTCGCCCATCAGACGAATAGATGCGGCAGTTGGCCCAATAAAGGCAAAACCAGACTTTTCAACACGTTCAGCAAAGTCGGCATTCTCAGAGAGAAAGCCATAACCAGGGTGAATCGCTTCTGCATCGGTAACTTCTGCTGCAGAAATAATGGCTGGCATATTGAGATAGCTCAACGGGGATGGTGCTGGCCCAATGCATACAGCTTCATCGGCAAGCTTTACATATTTCGCTTCTTTATCTGCTGTGGAATACACCACAACAGTTTTAATTCCCAACTCGCGGCATGCGCGTTGGATGCGGAGAGCAATTTCTCCCCGATTGGCAATCAGAATCTTATCGAACATGTCGGCTCTGAGTTAAGTAACGGTGAATTGGAATTGATCTAAATGCAATCAAGGGTGATTGTTGATTAAGCAATGATGAAAAGTGGCTGGTCAAATTCGACGCCTTGACCGTTTTCACAGAGAATTTCTTTGACCACGCCAGCATACTCAGATTCAATCTCATTGAGTAGCTTCATCGCTTCAATGATGCAAAGTGTTTGACCGACTTTTACGGTATCACCAATATTGACGAAGTTTGGGGACTCTGGATTTGGGGCGCGGTAGAAAGTGCCTACCATCGGAGAGCGTGCTACAGAACCTGTTTCAACAGCAGGCGCCTCAACGGCTGGTGCCGCTGGATTCGGAGCGCTAGCGACGGGTGTAGCTTGCATAGCTTGAGCTGGTGCGGGGTTGGCATAAATCACCTGACCGGCCGGGGCTGGGGAGCCGGCATTCACAATGCGAACGCGATCTTCACCTTCATTTACCTCTAATTCTGAAATACCTGATTCAGAGACTAGGTCGATCAAGGTTTTAAGTTTTCTCAGATCCATACGAGTGCTTCCTCTCTTGTAATTCTTTTAAATAATGTTATTTCTGTAAACGAGTAATGGCTGCTTGCAGTGCTAATTCGTAACCAATGGCGCCAAGACCACAAATCACTCCAGTTGCAATATCGGACAGGTAGGAGTGCTTACGAAATTCTTCGCGTTGATGAATATTGGATAAGTGGATTTCTATAAAAGGAATGGCTACCCCAGCCAGAACATCCCGTAAGGCAACACTAGTGTGTGTAAAGGCGCCTGGATTGATGATGATGAAATCAACCCCTTCTTGTTTTGCCTTTTGAATTCGATCAATTAGCTCGCCTTCATGGTTGCTTTGATAGGTACTTAGCTCTACTGATTGTGCTTTTGCAAGCTCACCGAGCTTGTAGTGGATGTCTTCTAGGGTGGTTTTACCGTAAACATCAGGTTCACGGGTTCCTAATAAGTTGAGATTTGGGCCCTGAATTACGAGAATTGAAGCTTTTTTCGACATAGATCCCTATTTTTAGAGGCAGTTAAGCGTAAATTGCTAAATTACTTCATGCTTGATTGCTTATGAAGGAAGTATACCTTTTTTAAAGACTAGTAGAGGCTAAAAAATACCCTAAAAATTGGATTTTTTTCAACTTTTAGATGCAGATGCTGAAAAATACTGGCTTATTGCTTAATAATTAGGCATAAATGAATCAATAGATATTCTATAAATATACGTTAAAAATTATTATAAAGCCGATTTAATCGCACTTCTGATGTCATCTTCGCTTATCTTTCCTAATTTGCTGTAAGTTGCCTTACCTTTAGCATTGATGATGATGGTGTAGGGAAGTGCGCCTTGAGAATTTCCCAGCTGCTTGGAAAGATTGCTGCCCTCGAGTCCGCCGATCACAATCGGATAGGAAACAGGTGTATTTGAGAGAAATTCACGAATATTAGAGGGTGAATCGATGCCAATGCCAACAAATAAGACATTTTGCCGCAAAAACTCTTGCTGAAGCTTGTCTAAAGTGGGCATTTCTTCTACGCAAGGGGGGCACCAGGAGGCCCAAAAGTTCACTACAAGGACTTTCCCCTGCCATTTTTCAGTATCGACCGTTTTTCCATCTGGACTTTGCCAAGAATTCGCAAAAAATGCTTTTACAGCGGGGTCGCTAGCTAAGCCAGTTTTATAAATCCATTGCGAGGTCAGCACCCCCGCAAGGAGAGCTAAAAGACTAATTGCGACGATGATGATCCATTGTCTGCGGTTCATTGCAACTCCTTCGCTAAAATTCATTCATGCATATACATATCTTGGGCATTTGCGGTACTTTCATGGGCGGCATTGCCGCCATTGCTAGACAAGCTGGACATCGCGTTACGGGTTGCGATGCCAACGTGTATCCACCAATGAGTACGCAGCTTGAAGCTCAAGGCATTGAACTGATCGAGGGATTCTCGCCCGATCAATTATCTCAGTTTGAGACCATGCCTGATTTATTTGTGATTGGCAATGTGGTCTCTCGGGGCAATCCTTTAATGGAGGCAATTCTCAATCAAGGGCTGCCGTATATTTCTGGGCCGCAGTGGTTGGGTGAGCAAGTCTTGTACGGAAGGCATGTTCTAGCTGTGGCTGGTACACATGGCAAGACAACTACCTCGGCGATGCTGACTTGGATTTTGGAATTCAATGGCTATCAGCCTGGATATTTGATTGGTGGCGTTCCGCTCAATTTCACAGTCTCTGCGCGTTTGGGGCAGAGTAAATATTTTGTCATTGAAGCTGATGAATACGACACTGCTTTCTTTGATAAGCGCAGTAAGTTCGTGCATTACCGACCACGTACGGCCTTACTAAATAATTTAGAGTTTGATCACGCCGATATTTTTGCTGACCTTGCGGCGATCGAAACACAATTTCATCATTTAGTACGCACTGTTCCGGGTGATGGTTTGTTAGTGGTGAATGGCGAAGAGCCGGCGCTATCAAGCGTGATTACTCGTGGTGCATGGGCGCCTGTAGAGCGCTTTGGTCAAGAGCTGACAAATGAGTGGTCTTTGATCTCTCAAGAGGCTGATGGCTTTATTGTGCGTAAGGGTGGTAATGAAGTGGCCACAGTAAAGTGGGCGCCTGATTCAGGTGTGATGGGGAGACATAATCAACTCAATGCGCTTGCAGCGATTGCCTCGGCAAATCATATTGGCATCTCTCCAGCAAATGCCGCCCTGGCATTGGCTGAGTTTAAGAATGTAAAGCGTCGCCTGGAAATGATTGGCGTTGCCAATGAGATTACAGTTTATGACGATTTTGCGCATCACCCAACAGCGATCACAACTACTGTTGATGGCTTGCGCCGACGAGTTGGCAAAGCCCGCATCTTGGCGGTATTAGAGCCACGCTCGAATACGATGAAGCTTGGTGTGATGAAGGCCCAGCTTCCAGGGAGCTTGGAGGCTGCCGACAAAGTTTTTGCTTATGGCGCTAATACTGGTAAAGAATCCTTGGGCTGGGATTTAACTGAGGTCTTGTCTCCATTAAATGCAGGCGAGCAAAATAAGGCTCATGCTTTTGAAGATCTTGAGAAATTAGTGAGAGCAGTTGCGCAAGAAGCCAAGCCGGGCGATCACATTTTGGTCATGAGTAATGGCGGTTTTGGCGGAGTGCATCAAAAGATATTGAATGCCATTTCGGCAAAGTAAAAAGCAATAATAAAAAGTAAATATAGAAAGCAAAAAATGGGCGATAGATTAAAAGATAAAGTAGCCATCATTACCGGCGCCGCCAAAGGTATTGGCTTTGCTACCGCCCAGCGCTTTGGACAAGAGGGTGCTAAGGTCATCATTGCCGATATCAGCCCAGAAGCTGTGAATACGGCCGCTGCACAAATACCTAATGCAGAAGGTTACGCCATGAATGTGACTGATCGCGCGAGCATTCAGTCCGTTGTAGATCATGTCATGCAAAAACACGGGCGTATTGATATCTTGATTAATAACGCTGGTATTACACAGGATGCGCGCTTAGTAAAGATGACTGAGGCGCAGTTTGATACGGTAATTGATGTCAACCTCAAGGGTGTCTTTAATTGCACCCAATTAGTCGTACCTCATATGCTAGAAGCAGGCTCTGGCGCAGTGGTGAACGCATCCAGCGTAGTAGGTCTTTATGGCAATTTTGGCCAAACCAATTACTCGGCTACCAAGTTTGGGGTCATTGGCTTTACCAAGACATGGGCGCGTGAGCTAGGTCCCAAAGGGATTCGAGTTAATGCCGTATGCCCAGGCTTCATTGCCACTGAAATGGTCAAGGCGATGCCAGAAAATATTTTGCAAGACATTGAAAAGCGCAGTTGGCTTGGACGTCTAGGTACCCCTACTGAAATGGCCAATGTGTACTTATTCTTAGCCAGCGATGAAGCCAGCTATGTTAATGGAGTGGCATTAGAGGCCAGCGGCGGGATCTCGCTCTAAGCATGAATCTTTTATATGAAGAGGGTGGCGATATTAAGATCGCCACAGTCCAGTCTGCTTCAGGTGCTGGGGATGCGGAGTCTTGGCAAGCCACTAGCCTTTCTGGAAAAAAGATCAAACTTAAAGCTAAAGAAGTATGGCTGCGTTTTGAAAAACCAGAAGCTCAAGCGGCAATGGACGAAGCTAATGCTCTCACCGCCGATATTGATTTGCAGTTTCTTTGGGATTGCGCACCAGACGAAGAGTTTGGTCTGGTGGATGTGGCGCATGAGTACTTTGGCTCACAAGCAAGTATTGCCCAACAAGTTGCACTAGCGATTGCTTTACAAGGTGCACCAGTATTTTTTCGTCGCAAAGGGCGGGGTCGTTTTCAGAGGGCGCCAATAGAGCAGCTGCAGGCTGGGCTAGCTGCTTTAGAACGCAAGCAAAAAGAGCTAGAGCAACAATCACTTTGGCAGCAAGAGCTAGTTGCTGGCGCCTTTCCTGAGGTATTGAAGTCTTCCGCTAAGCAATTACTTTTTTCTCCAGATAAAAATACTTCTGCTTACAAGGCATTCATCGCCGCTTGCACTGAGACTGGCGAATCCCCAGCTCAACTCATGATTCGATGTGGCGCAATTGATTCGCCTCTGGCATACCACCAGGGGATGTTTTTGAAGGCGCACTTTCCGAATGGTGCAGATCACAATCCGGCTATCGGGGTCGACCAAGCTGCTTATGCTTCTGCTCTTGCCGAGTTGCCGCTTGCCCAGGTGAAGGCATTCTCCATCGATGATTCGGGTACAACTGAAATTGATGACGCCCTCTCAGTCACGCCAATTGAGGGTGGTTATCGAATAGGTATTCACATTGCTGCTCCAGGTTTGGCTATTTCCAAAGATGATCCATTGGATCAAGTGGCTCGTAATCGGATGTCGACAGTGTATTTTCCAGGCGACAAAATTACGATGTTGCCTGAGTCGGTGATTAAGCAATTCTCACTGGATGAAGGTAAACCTAGGCCGGCCTTGTCGATTTACGTAGATATCGATGCAGATGGTATTGCCGATCGAGCTACTCTGCAGATGCGTACAGAGATGGTGCCAATGGCAGCCAATTTACGCCTCGAGGACATTGAGCATCTTGTCAGCGAGGAGAGCTTGCTGGATGAAAGTGCTAGCTACCCGTATCGCAAAGAGCTGGCGATTTTGTGGTTGGCGGCCAAACTTCTTCACGCGGGTCGTCAAGAAAAGCGTATTGCAAACGGCCTGCGTGCTGAGCAATTGGGCCTGATTGACCCTAATGCGTTAGCAAGAGACTTTCATTTCCAGATTCGCGCTATTGATGGTGTGCCACGTGTTGAAATCATCCCCCGTCAACGTGGATCTATTTTGGACACCATCGTTGCTGAATGGATGATTTTCTGTAATAGCGCTTCTGGTCAGCTTCTAGCTGACCATGGTCTTCCGGGTTTATTTAGAACTCAAAAGGGCTGGGGTCCTTTGCGTACCCGAATGCAAACTACCCCTGGCCCACATGAGGGCTTAGGTTTGGACTATTACGCCTGGTGTACCTCACCCTTGCGCCGGTATTCCGATTTAGTGAATCAATGGCAATTAATTGCACTTGCAAAGCATGGCGTTACTGCCAAGATGGTTGCGCCTTTTCCACCGCGTGATGCCACGTTAATGGGTATTGCTGCTGACTTTGAGTCTTGTTATCAAGCTTATGGCGAGTTCCAGGATAGATTGGAAAAGTATTGGTGCTTACGTTGGATTACTCAAGATGGTGAATCCAAGACGGTTCAGGTTCGTCACTTCAAGGAGGGGATGTCTAGAGTGGAGTTGGTACCACTGCATTTACCGATTCCTGAATTGGCAACCCATCCCCGCATGACTCGTGCAGAGGTCGTGATATCGGATGTAGATTTATTGCAACTTAGTGCAGGCGTTCGAGTTCTAGAAATTGAAGCAAAGGTGGAGGCTCCTGAAAAGGAGTCAGCCGACCAAGCCGTAGAGTCAGAGCTAGAGCAAGAGCCATCAGACAAACCTGAAGAAGATGCTAGCCCAGATTAAGTCGCTGGAATTTCCATGTCCTGAGGGGCTTGGTAAGGTCTTGCGTTATTTGCGCAGCGCTTGGAATCGCTATCCATTTCGATTTGCCTTGTGCGCTTCGATACTTATTCATATTCTTTTCCTATCGTTTCGTTGGGGGATTGGAGAGATTCAGACTCGCAGGCTTAATACTCCCTTGAGTGTTGTTTTGGTCAACGCCAGCAACAAAACACCTCCTCAGAAAGCAAATAAGTTGGCGCAAGCTGATTTGCAAGGCGGCGGTAAAACTGAAAATCAAGAAGCTACTGCAATGCATCGCGCCAGATTGGGGGCACAGGCTAGGCTTGAGGTTTTAGAGAAACAGCAAAAGCAAATGCTTGCCAAGTTAGATGAACAGCGTAGTCGATCTGGCGGCCGCAAGAGTGGCGACGAGCAAAAAATTACTCCACAACTCAATTCTTTAGAGGCTGAGCTAGCTAAACGGCTGCAGACTGATGGCAAAGAGCCTAGACGCAAAGTATTGACTGGCGCTAGTACTAAGGCGGTTACCTTTGCGCATTATTACGATGCAATGCGCCAAAAGATAGAGGCTTACGGCAGCGCGTTTTTCCCAAGGGCAAATGGACGTCCTTTATACGGCAGTCTAGTGATCGTAGTGAGTGTGGACAATCAAGGCAGGATCACTTCGAATGCCCAAGGAAAAGACGGACTGTCGATTGGGCGCAGCTCTGGCAACCCAGAGTTGGATAGGCAGGCGATAGCAATCGTCAGGGCCTCAGCGCCGTTTGGCCCTTTCCCCTCAGAAATGCGCAATCAAATTGATGTTTTGGATTGGATCTCTACTTTTGAGTTCACCCGTGATGGGGTGGATCGGTTAGAGCTGCGCCAATAGCGTAGTTCAAAACAATTCCGAGAAGTTTATAAATTCGCTTATTCTGTGGTCATCATGAGTCCTACCAATTCACCCGACCTACATATTGATCCAGGACTTTTTCCTGGTGTGGCTGTCTATGCCGTTGCAGGCAATCCAATTTCTCACAGCAAGTCTCCGGTAATTCACCAGCACTTTGCAGAGCAAGCTAAGCAGCGTATGTACTACGGTCGTCTTCAGCCTGAGTTGGATGCATTTGCGCAGGCGGCAAAAGCATTTTTTGCTGCCGGCGGTAAGGGCATGAATGTCACTGTGCCATTTAAGCTGGACGCTCAAAATTTGGCGGATGTTTTGACGCCTCGCGCGCAACTAGCGGGAGCCGTGAATACTTTGTGGAAGACGGAAGGCAAAATTTTTGGCGACAACACGGATGGTGCTGGTCTGGTGCGTGATCTATTGGCACAAGGCATTGCGCTCCACAGTGCCCGCATATTGTTACTTGGCGCTGGTGGGGCTGCCCGGGGCGTGATTGGCCCCTTGCTAGAGCAGTCGCCTAAGTCTCTCATCATTGCCAATCGTTCCAGCGCAAAGGCAGATGAGTTGGTCAAACTATTTGCTGATTTGGCTGGATCTAAAGAGGTAGCGCTAGAGTCTCGGACCTTGGCTGATTTGGAAGACTCCACAAAAACACAGTACCCATTTGATTTGGTGATTAATGCCACTGCAGCTGGATTAACTGATGAGTCTCCTTTGACACCAAAGGCAGTAGGCAATGTCTTTGTACCGAGCTCTTTTGCTTATGACATGGTCTATGGCAAAACGACCACTTTTATGCAGCAGGCCTTGCAAAGAGGCGCTCGGGTTAGCGATGGCCTGGGAATGTTGGTCGAGCAAGCTGCCGATGCATTCTTGCTATGGCGAGGTGCGCAATTAGCATCTGCCATCGATCCACGTGCAGTCTTGGCAGAATTACGCAGTTAATTTACTCTGATGCGCTGGCTTCTTTACCCAGTGAAATGTTTGCTTGCAGGGTTTATAGCAATGCAAATCTTTTTCGCAATCCAAATTGCTTTATGGATTGCCTTAGATCCTGGTAGCACTGCGTTTCAGAGAGCAGAGCGTTGGCGACTATGTACTTGGCATTGGACTTGTGCAGTAGAGTCCAGATGGGTACCTTATGACAAGATCTCCAATAATCTCAAGCGAGCCGTTTTAGTCAGTGAAGACGATATCTTCTTTCAGCACAAAGGTGTCCGGGTTGAAGATATGCAAAAAGCTTGGCAGAAAAATCAACAAAAGACTCAAGCAGGTAATAAATCTAAAACTGCTTTGCGTGGCGGATCGACCATTACTCAGCAATTAGCTAAAAATTTATTTCTTTCTTCAGAGCAAAACTATTTACGTAAAGGACAAGAGCTCATCATCACTGGGCTTTTGGAATTAATGCTTTCTAAACAGAGGTTATTGGAGATTTATCTCAATTCGGTAGAGTGGGGTGAAGGTGTCTTTGGAATAGGCGCCGCCTCTCAGCGCTATTACGCTACAAGCCCAGCGGGGCTGGATCGGGACCAGGCCGCAGCACTTGCGTCTGCCTTACCTGCTCCCAAGTGTTTTGATAAGCAGCAGTACTGTCGTAAGGGAAGTATTAACTACGTAGCCCGCCAAGAATTCATCCTGGAGAATATGGATCGGGTGGCTTTAGCCCCTTATCCGAAGAGCGGCTCGGGTAAATAATTTCTTGTTTTACTGCTTTATTTCTTTGCAGCAGCTCTCAGTGCGTCCCGAGTAGTGAGAGCTGCTGCTCTGGCAGCCCCCGCAAAATCAGCGCCTGAGCTGGCATACAAAATGGCTCGTGAGGAGTTGATGATCATGCCGGCTCCAGGTTTATCTGAAATTTTCCCTGCATTGACTGTGGCATCAATATCGCCACCTTGAGCACCAATTCCTGGAATCAATAAAGGCATATCGCCAACAATTGCGCGTACTTTGGCAATTTCTTCTGGGAACGTTGCGCCAACTACGAGGCTAATCTGACCGGAGCTATTCCATTGTTGGGCTGCGAGTTTGGCCACATGAAGATAAAGCGGCTCACCGTTCGGCGCGACATTTAAAAACTGTAGATCTGATCCCCCAGGATTAGAAGTACGGCATAAGACGATGACACCTTTGCCTGCATGTTTGAGGTAGGGCTCAATTGTGTCAAAGCCCATATAAGGGTTCACTGTCACTGCATCGGCATCATAGCGATCAAAGGCCTCCAGAGCGTAATGGTCCGCAGTACTGCCGATATCACCACGCTTGGAATCCAAGATGACCGGAATATGGGGGTATTTGTCTTTGAGGTGCTTAATCAACTTCTCTAACTGAGCCTCTGCTCTTTGGGAGGCAAAGTAGGCAAACTGGGGCTTAAAGGCGCAGACCAAATCCGCAGTCGCATCAGCGATTTCGCGGCAGAACTCATAGATACCCTCGGGATTTCCTTGTAGGGAAGGGGGTAAGCGTTTAGGATCAGGGTCAAAGCCAACACACAGCATGCTGCCTTGGGAAGCCCATGCAGACTGGAGTTGCTGGTTAAAGGTATTTGAGCGAGAGTTCATTGGATTTGGCTTATTTTAGTGAAACTGTCATGCTCTATAGGATAAACTAGCGCACATTCCTTAGGAGTTCACCATGATCAACTTGTTCGTCCTGCAAAATGGCCGCCTCTCTCAAGAGCAAGTCGAAGATCGCAATGAATTGTTGCAATACGCTAATCCTATCTGGATTGACGTGGTTGATCCAGAAGAAGAGGAATTAATCTGGATTAAAGAGGCTTTTGGCGTACTCTTGCCCGAGTTGGATGACTTGGGCGACTTAGAAGCATCTGCGCGTTATTTTGAGGCAGATGATGGCCACCTCCATATCCGTACTGATTTCTTATTGGATGAAGAAGAAACTTCTCGTAACGTTCGAGTCGCTTTTGTTCTTACCAAGCAAGTGTTGTTCTCTATTCATGACGAAGATTTGCCAGTGTTCCGCTTGGTCCGTTTGCGCGCACGTTTGCGCCCCGGATCAGTGAGCAATGCAAAAGACGTTCTTCTTGATTTGTATTCCACTGATGCCGAGTACTCTGCCGATGCTTTGGAAGAGGTTTATGAAAACCTTGAGCAGGCCGGTAAACGGGTTCTATCCGATAGCATTAATGATGCGGATGCTGCCGAAGTTCTGGAGACTATTGCAAAAGAGGAAGATACCAACGGACGTATTCGTCGCAATGTGATGGATACCCGTAGAGCCTTATCTTTTCTAATGCGTAGCAAGTTACTGTCTGATGAGCAGCAAGAAGAGGCGCGTCAAATTTTGCGTGACATTGACTCTCTTGAAAACCATACCGCTTTTTTATTCGACAAGATTAACTTCTTGATGGATGCTACCGTCGGTTTCATTAATTTGAACCAATCTAAAATTATCAAGATCTTCTCGGTGGTATCTGTAGCCTTGATGCCGCCAACTTTGCTTGCCAGTATTTGGGGTATGAACTATAAATATATGCCTGAGTTGGATGCAACTTGGGGTTATCCGATGGCGATTGGTGCGATGGTAATTTCTGCCATCATCCCGCTGGGCTACTTCCATAGCAAAGGCTGGATGAAGTAATTGGTGGCGGGTGGTACCCCACTAGTATTTAACTTCTCAGAAGAGCGATTAACTCAGCAAGTGCAAATTCAGCAGCTTGTTGTCTGATCGTTTGACGACCCCCTTCAAAGTGCATGGTTTTAGTTAGGACCTGATTCTCGGTAGCCCAGCTAAAACAAACTGTACCCACCGGTTTTTCTGCTGATCCGCCTGATGGTCCTGCCACGCCAGTGATGGAAATTGCGACATTGCTTCCTGAATTGATTCTGGCGCCTTCAGCCATGGCCTTTGCTACTGGCTCACTGACTGCTCCATGGGATGCAATTAGCTGAGCCGGGACGTCTAGACATTCCGTTTTGGCCTCATTGCTATAGGTGATGTAACCACGTTCAAACCATTCACTAGAGCCTGCCAGCTCGGTCAAGGATGCGCAGACAAGACCGCCTGTGCAGGACTCAGCTAATGACACTGTCCAATTTTTGGAAAGCAAAATCTGCGCCAAGGTTTTAGTGAGATCGTTAGTGTTCATTGGAGTTCATTATTTAATTAAGAACTGAATTAAAGCCATCACGAGTAGCGTACAAAAGGCAGCAGCAAGATCGTCGACCACAATACCAAATCCGCGCCAATAGATCTGTAGATAAGTTGAACGCTGGACACTGTCGCCCGTGGTGTTTTTAAAATGACGATCAATCATGCCAATAGGGCCAGGCTTCATGGCATCAAAAAATCGGAAGAGTGCAAAAGCAATTACCTGCATCCAAATATTAGTAGGCATGATGAAGATCAGCACCAACCAAAAAGCGATGATTTCATCCCAAACAATTCCACCAAAATCTTTTTTACCAAGCTCTTCGCTGACATACCCGCAGATCCAACAGCCCAGCAAAATGCCGCCACCGATAACCCAGAGAAAGTCTTCGGTGCTGAGAAAATATTCACCGATTAGAAAAGCTGCCCAGGCCCAGAGGGTGCCAGTAGTGCCAGGCGCCACGGGGCTTAAGCCACTACCAAAGCCGAAGGCAATAGTGCGACTGGCAGTTTGAAACACCCATTTCAAGTTTGGTTTCACTTCGGCAGAATGTTGCATATTTGTCATGATGCAAAGTGATCAAATGAGTTTAGAAAAGGTGCCGCCTCTGAATTGCTGAGTTCTATGCCAGAGGCATCTAATAAATGTATTCTTACTTCGACATCTTTTTTCGGAAGTATTTTTCCAATGAGCGTCAGCGGCAAATTGAGTATCTTACTAATAGTGTGAATCTTCTCACGTTGAGTTGAGGGTGCTGTAAAGCAAAGTTCATAATCATCACCGCCACTCGCGGCAAATTGATTTTGAATGCCAATGCCTTGTTTTTGCAATGTGATCGATTTTGGCAATTGGTTTAATTGAATTTCTGCATCAACCTGTGATTGCTTCAGAATATGGCGCAAGTCACCTAATAGGCCATCGGATACATCTAGGGCTGCACTTGCTATACCTCGCAGTTGAATACCTAGTTCAATTCGTGGAGTTGGTTGATGCATGCGGTGTGCAATATTTTGTAAATCCGCATTGGGCAGATTTAATTCATGACGCAGTGCAGCAAGAGCGAGTCTGGCATCTCCCACTGTTCCAGATACCCAAATATCGTCGCCCGCTTTTGCCCCTGATCTTCGGATGGCTTTTCCAGTGGGGGAGCTACCGAATGCCGTAATGGATATGGTGAGGGGGCCAGCAGTGGTGTCACCACCAATGAGGGGGCAAGAATAGTCATAGGAGGCGGCAAAAAGGCCCTTAGAAAAGGCTTCTAGCCATATCTTGTCCACCATGGGTAGAGCAATGGCTAGAGTAAATCCCAGGGGTTTGGCGCCCATCGCAGCCAGGTCTGAAAGGTTGACTGCTAGAGCTTTGCGGCCCAATAGTTCGGGATCAGCGCCTGCAAAAAAATGCCTACCCTCTACTAACATATCGCTTGTGATCGCAATTTCTTCATCGGCTGGAGGCCTAATCAGGGCGCAGTCATCCCCAATGCCTAGAGCAATTGCTGAATCTGCGGTTGTACGCAAGGAATTCGCACCCGTTTTAAAAAAACGTTCAATTAGGTCAAATTCACCAAGGGATTTGGAATGAGAAGACATGCCCCATTTTATGGCTGTTATGTGATGACTGTCCGAGAGGAATAGAATTAAGCTCTTAATAAAAGTCTTATATCAAATGTAGATAAGACAGAACTTAGCGAGTTAGTGGATGAGCAAAGAAAATAATAAAGAACAACAAATCGCAGCCTTAAGAGAGGCAGCCCTTCAGTACCATGAATTTCCAACGCCGGGCAAAATCGAGATTGCCCCTACAAAGCAACTGACGAATCAACGAGACTTAGCGCTGGCTTATACGCCAGGCGTTGCTGCTCCCTGCGAAGAAATTGTTAAAGATCCAGCGAATGCTTTTAAGTACACGGCGCGTGGAAATTTGGTTGGTGTGATTACAAACGGCACTGCGGTTTTAGGTTTGGGCAATATCGGACCTTTAGCAAGTAAGCCGGTAATGGAGGGTAAAGCAGTTCTTTTTAAGAAGTTTGCTGGCATTGACGTTTTCGATATCGAAGTGAATGAAAACGATCCCGATAAGTTAGTAGAAATTATTGCGGCATTAGAGCCAACATTTGGCGGTATTAATTTAGAAGACATTAAAGCACCTGACTGTTTCGTAGTTGAGCGTAAGTTGCAAGCACGCATGAAGATTCCGGTCTTTCATGATGACCAACACGGTACGGCGATTGTGGTGGCAGCCGCTATTCTCAACGGCTTGAAGGTAGTTGGCAAAAAAGTGGACGAAGTAAAGCTCGTTACTTCGGGGGCTGGAGCCGCAGCCTTAGCCTGTTTAGATTTATTGGTTGACCTAGGTATTCAGCGTAAAAATATTTGGGTTACCGACTTGGCTGGAGTTGCCTACAAAGGTCGCAAAGAATTAATGGACCCTGAGAAGGAACCATTCTGCCAAGATACTGATCTACGCACGCTTGATCAAGCGATTGAAGGAGCAGATATTTTCTTGGGCCTTTCAGCTGGTGGTGTACTCAAGCAGGATATGGTTAAGAAGATGGCACCAAAGCCATTGGTATATGCCTTGGCAAACCCAACCCCAGAAATTCTGCCAGAAGAAGTGAAGGCTGTTCGTCCAGATGCTGTGATGGCAACAGGGCGTACTGATTATCCAAACCAAGTAAACAATGTATTGTGTTTTCCATTCATTTTCCGCGGCGCTTTGGATGTGGGTGCAACGACCATTACTCGTGGCATGGAGGTCGCTGCAGTAAAGGCTGTAGCCGAGTTGGCTCAAGCTGAGCAGAGCGAAGTGGTTGCTTCTGTTTACGGCATTGAGAACCTCTCCTTTGGTCCTGAGTATTTAATTCCTAAGCCATTCGATCCACGTTTAATTACTGTGATCGCCCCAGCTGTTGCTAAAGCAGCAATGGATGATGGCGTAGCCTCGCGTCCGATTAAAGATTTCGATGCCTATCGCAATCAGCTTCAACAATTTGTGTACCACTCTGGTACTTTGATGAAGCCGCTCTTTAGTATTGCTAAGCGTGTGCCGGCAAATCAAAAACGGATTGTGTTTGCCGAAGGTGAAGACGAGCGTGTATTGCGTGCGGTGCAGATCATCATCGATGAGCATCTCGCAACCCCAATTCTGATTGGCCGCCCAGCTGTGATCGAGCATCGTCTCGAGAAATTTGGTCTCCGTATGAAGGCTGGTGATGACTTTGAAATCGTCAATCCAGAGAACGATCCACGCTTCCGCGATTTCTGGCAAACCTACCTTGGTTTAACCGAGCGTAAAGGTGTCACCGAGTCCTTTGCTAAGCTGGAGATGCGTCGCCGCAATAGCTTGATCGGCTCAATCATGATCATTAAGGGTCAAGCAGATGGCATGATTTGCGGTACGGTTGGTAATTCAGCGACTCATCTCAAATATGTTGATGAGGTAGTAGGTCATGAAGCTGGTGCTAATGTATATGGTGCAATGTCTGGTCTGATCTTGCCAGGTCGCCAAGTATTCTTAGTAGATACCCATATCAATATCGATCCAACTGCTTGTGAATTAGCTGAACTCACTTTGATGGCCGCTAGTGAAATGCGTAAGTTAGGACTCGTACCTAAGGTAGCACTTCTTTCGCACTCTAATTTTGGTTCCAGTAATGCGCCTTCCGCAGTCAAAATGCGTGAAGTATTGGCTTTAATTCAAAAAGCGGACCCAACCCTCGAGGTTGATGGTGAGATGCACGGTGATAGCGCTTTGGATGAAACCATTCGCGCAGGAGCAGTGACTTCATCACCATTAAAGGGCGATGCTAATTTATTAGTTTTGCCAAATATCGATGCTGCGAATATTTCCTACAACTTGCTAAAAACAGCGGCAGGTAATGGCATCGCAATCGGACCATTGTTGTTGGGTGTTGCTAAGCCAATTCATATTCTGACTCCGGCTGCAACCGTGCGTCGTATTGTGAATGTGACAACTTTGGCGGTTGTTGAGGCAGCTAGCAATGCAAGAGGCATTAACTAAGTAATTATAAATTATGTAAGTTAGCAATAACTTACATAATTTATTTCTATATAAATCAGTGCTTTACATAAAATGCACTGTATTTGGGCTTGATTTGATAGCGTGTTAAGGGTAACCTAGCACCCATCATGAATAATCGCTCTGAAAACAGCAATACAGTCAGTTTCGATGAACACAGCCGGGCTGAAAGTTGGGATAGTAATGATCGACTAGAAACCGAGTCATCCGCTGCCAACATTTATGCTGAAGGTGGTTTATCTCGTTTACAAACCTATGCAGCAAATCAAGTTTCGGGGAAAAAAGTGACAGCTTCTTGGCGTGCCGCTTTGGCCGTTCGCGATGCCGGACCGCCGGCAATGTTGCGCAGTGTGCGCCCTAATATCGTGCAATCCATTCGTGCTTTCCGTACTCCTGACTTACAGGAAGCGGCTACAGAGTTGGGTCAACACTTCATTTATGCCAATTGCGCTAACGCAATGACAAAGGGTGAGGTTTTGGAGTCCATTGCGATTGCATACTCATTTACTAAGCAGCAGGCTAAAAATTACGATCCTTTGTTGGATGCTTTGACTACGACAGTTGATAAGTCTGGCCCACAACCAGGGTTTGTTGTTGTGCTTGAGGGCTTGCCTTGCACTCAGAAATTTGACAAAGAAGCTCGTGAAACACTTTTAGACGTGTTCCGTGATGCCGTTGATTTCTGGGCTGAGCGCCGCACTCCTTATCGAGTTTTCTATTCTTTCGCTTAATCGCTAAAGTCTTCGGAGCTCTACAAATCGCCTCTACTTGAGGCGATTTTGCATTTCAGGGTTCCACACGCTATGAACGGCTGTAATAGCCACTACACCAGCGGTTTCAGTTCTCAGCACCCGTTCACCTAAAGAAACCAATTGATAGCCAGCAGCCTCGGCCTGAGCCTCTTCCTCAGGGGAGTGACCTCCTTCAGGTCCGATCATTAAGACGATATCTTGAGGATTATTTTCAAGTAGCACTGAATACATGCTTTTGGTTGCTTCGGGACTCAGCAATAGTTTTAGAGCGGGTTTTGGGCTAGCCTTTAAATAGGCCTCAAAGGTTTGAATTGGTTCTAGGCTTGCAAAAACAGTTCGGTCGCATTGTTCACAGGCCGCTTGAATGATGCCTGCCCAGTGAGCGAGACGTTTTTGGGCGCGCTCTAGGTCGCTTGAGCGAGTGAGCTTCAGGATAGAGCGCTCACATTGCATGGAGGCGATATTCTGCGCACCAGTCTCAACGGCTTTTTCAACAATCCAGTCCATTTTGTCCCCACCAGCAAGCCCTTGGGCCAAAGTGATGGCATAAGGGGTTTCGCGATGGGTGTCTGTGCGGATTTCGCTTAGCTGAACTTGGCCTGTTTTTCCGCTCAAAGAGAGGAGCTCACCCTTGGCTATTTGACCTTTTCCATCAAATACCGCGAAGAATTCTCCGGCTTGGACGCGCCTTACGCGCAAATGGTGGGCAACCTCAGGGGTGAGGGTAGTTGGCTTTTGGGACTCCCATGGTCCGGGAAGATAAAATTGAGGCATTACTGAAATATAGCCAATTAATTTTCCAGAGACCACTTTTACGATGTCAAACCTTCAAATCCGTATGGCCAATGCCATTCGCGCTTTATCCATGGATGCAGTACAGCAAGCAAATTCAGGGCACCCTGGGATGCCGATGGGTATGGCAGATATTGCTGTTGGTCTTTGGAATGAACATTTAAAGCACAACCCAACAGACCCACATTGGATTGACCGTGATCGTTTTGTTTTATCCAATGGTCATGGTTCGATGTTGTTGTATTCCTTGTTGCATCTTTCAGGTTACGACTTGCCAATCGATGAGTTAAAAAATTTCCGCCAATTGCATAGCAAAACTCCAGGACATCCAGAGTACGGAATTACTCCGGGAGTGGAAACAACCACTGGTCCATTGGGCCAGGGAATTTCTAATGCAGTGGGAATGGCTCTCGCAGAAAAATTATTAGCAGAAGAATTTAATCGTCCTGGTTACAACATCGTTGATCACTACACGTATGTGTTTTTAGGTGACGGTTGCCTGATGGAAGGCATCAGTCATGAGGTTTGCTCTTTAGCAGGCACACTCAAGCTTAATAAGTTAATTGCCTTATGGGATGACAACGGTATATCGATCGATGGCAAAGTGGTTTCTTGGTTTAATGAAGATACCCCTAAGCGCTTTGAAGCTTATGGTTGGAATGTCATTCGTGATGTGGATGGTCACGATGCCGAAGCGGTATCTGCTGCAATTACCAAAGCCAAAAAGAGTGACAAACCTACCCTGATCTGCTGCAAGACGGCGATTGGTCAAGGCTCGCCGAATATGGCGGGTAGCGACAAGGTCCACGGTTCACCATTGGGCGCTACTGAAATTGCAGCTACGCGTGTTGCACTCAATTGGCCATATGCCCCATTTGAAATTCCGAAAGATATTTATGCGGCATGGGATTTTAAAAAGCGCGGTCAAGCTGCTGAGCATGAATGGAATAAAGAGTTTCAAAAATATAAAAACAAATTCCCAGAACTTGCTTCTGAATTGCAACGTCGTATGGCAGGTGAATTGTCAAAAGATTTCTCATCCACATTAAATGCCTATTTAAAAACTTGCCAAACTAAAGCCGAGACTATTGCTACGCGCAAAGCCAGCCAAAATGCGATTGAAGCTTTGGCTCCTGCTTTGCCTGAATTTATGGGCGGCTCTGCTGACTTAACTGGATCTAACCTTACCAATTGGTCTACATGCAAACCGGTACGTGGTGATCAATGGGGTAATCACATTAATTATGGTGTGCGTGAATTTGGCATGAGCGCCATCATGAACGGTATCGCTCTGCATGGTGGCTATATTCCATTTGGCGGTACGTTCTTAACCTTCTCTGATTACAGCCGCAATGCCTTGCGTATGGCGGCGTTGATGAAGTTACGTAGTATTTTTGTATTTACTCACGACTCGATTGGTTTAGGCGAGGATGGTCCAACTCACCAGTCTGTGGAGCACGTAGCAAGTTTGCGCTTGATCCCAAATTTAATGGTTTGGCGCCCTTGCGACACCACTGAGAGCGCCGTGGCTTGGGGTTCAGCGATTGAACGTAAAAACGGTCCTAGCGCCTTAATCTTTAGTCGTCAGAACTGCCCGTTTGTCCCTCGTAGTGCTGCGCAAATTAAAGATATTGCACGCGGTGGATACGTATTGCGTGACCCCACCGGCAAGATTGATGCGGTCATTATTGCTACTGGTTCTGAAATTGCACTCGCATTACAAACTGCAGAACGCTTAGGTGAAGAAGGTTTAGGAATTCGTGTTGTTTCAATTCCGTCAACTACTGTCTTTGACCAACAAGATGCCGCCTACAAAGCGAAAGTATTGCCTGCCAATATTCCACGCATTGCGGTTGAAGCAGGGGTTAGTGATTTCTGGTGGAAGTATGGATGCGCAGCTGTGCATGGCGTAGATACTTTTGGAGAGTCAGCACCAGCACCAGTGTTGTATGAATATTTTGGCTTAACAGTTGATCAAATTGCAAAAACTGTTAAGCAATGCATCGTCAATAGATAAGCAAAGTACGTAATAAATTCAATATTAGCAAGGGGAAATAAATGACAATTCGCGTCGCAATTAATGGTTACGGACGTATTGGCCGCATGGTCTTGCGTGCTTTGTACGAAGATCAGGCAAATGGTAAACCACGTCGTGATATCAAGATCGTCGCAATTAATGCGATGGGTGATATTGCTATCAATGCGCACCTGACCCAATATGATTCAGCCCACGGCCGCTTTCCAGCTGAGGTTTCAGTCGATGGCGATTGCATGGTGGTAAATGGCGATCGCATCAAAATGTTCTGTACACGTAACCCTGCGGAAACTCCATGGGGTGAGCTAGGTGTCGATTTAGTGTTGGAATGCACGGGTAAGTTCACTTCCAAAGAAAAAGCCATGATTCATATCCAGCAGGGCGCTAAGAAAGTATTGATTTCAGCTCCCGGCGAAAAAGATGTGGACGCAACGATTGTGTATGGCGTAAATCAAAACGTATTGAAGCCAAGTGATGTAGTCGTTTCCAACGCAAGCTGCACAACAAACTGTTTGGCTCCGTTGGTTAAACCGCTTCTAGAAAAGATTGGTATTGAATCTGGTTTGATGACAACGATTCATGCATTTACAAACGATCAGGTATTGACTGATGTGTATCACAAGGATATGCGTCGTGCGCGTTCTGCTGTTTCAAGCATGATCCCCACGAAGACTGGCGCTGCTAAAGCGGTTGGTTTAGTGCTCCCGGCATTAGCCGGTCGCTTTGATGGTTTCGCAATGCGTGTACCAGTAATTAATGTTTCTGTTGTTGATTTAACTTTTGCAGCCAGCCGAGCTACCAGCGTTGACGAAGTGAACTCAATCCTGAAGGATGCTAGCGAAGGCGAACTCAAAGGCATTTTGGGCTTTAATACTTTGCCTTTAGTGTCTATCGACTTTAATCATGACCCACGTCCTAGTATTTACGATGCCTCTCAAACTCGCGTTTCAGCAGATGGCAAGTTGGTGAAGGTATTGGCTTGGTATGACAACGAGTGGGGTTATTCAGTGCAGATGTTGAATGCTGCTGAAGCTCTGATGGCGGTAAAGTAATTAAATGCTTTTAAAATAAGCTAAAAGTTGCTAAAAAACGCTTAAATCTACTTTTTAAGCTTAATTTTGTAAAAAAGACCTCAAATTGAGGTCTTTTTTGCTTCGAGAGAGCTAAAAACTGCTTATTTGCTCTGTTTTATTTGGGCTGTTTGTTGCGGCAATTCTTCTTCTGGCATTGGCCATACATTGCCAAAGAATGCTCTTGAAGCTTAAAACCGAGGTTTTTAGCGATATCTCGCTGCCTTTTCTCAATAGCTTCATCTACAAACTCTTCAACATGACCACAATCAATACAAACTAAATGATCGTGGTGTTGGCCCTCATTGAGCTCATAAATCGCCCTGCTATCACCCTTGCTGGATTCAAAGTGACTCCGAAGGAGAAGGCCTGCCTGCTCAAACTGGGTAAGAACTCGATAAACCGTTGCTAAGCCTATCTCTTTGTCGTCCTTGGCTAGGGCCATAAAGACGTCTTCGGCGCTAAAGTGAGTGCCACCGTTTTGATGAAAAAAATCGAGGATTTTCATCCGTGGCCCGGTTGCTTTTAGGCCGATACCGCGTAAATCTTCAGGGGTAGGGATTTGGGTCATATTTATGGCATTGGGAGCTAAAATCAATGTCTTAATGATACGGCCAGCCATGCAAAATTGCCTTGAACTTTTTTCCCGCTTTTTAAACCCTGTTTTAAGGGGGACGTTCTCACCTATTCGATTGGGAATTGTGGCTCTCGCCCTGTTTGGATTGTTGGGTGCTGTGGGGTGCACCTCTGCAGTTGATGAAACCCAACGCGCTTGGATGAATAAGATTTTTAGGCCATATGTTCCTGACGTTGTTCAGGGTAATTTTATTTCAAGCGAGCAATACGCCAAGTTGCAATTAGGGATGAGTCGCGAACAGGTGCGTCAAATTTTAGGAACTCCTTTATTGGCAAGTTACTTCCATGCAAACCGTTGGGATTACATTTTTGAATTTAAGCGCTCTGGTCAACCGATTAGTAAAGAGCGTCGCGTCACAATCTTCTTTAATGGCGATAAGGTGGTTAAGTTTGAAGGTGATGCACTCCCAACTGAAATTGAAATGGTTGCTGAGATTGATAACTACGCAAAAACAAAGCGCTCGTTTTGGGATGTCGTGACTGGGGCTAATAAGCCACCAGTTACTCCGCCATTGCAGCAACCAGAAGTGTTAGTACCAAGCAAGACGGATAATTTAGCAGCAGGTACACCCATACCGCCGGCCAATACCAGCAGTTCGTTCTGGGACTTTTTTGGTTCTTCAAAAAAGGGTGCAGATACACCATCTCCGCAGTTAGGGCCCGGCACATTAAATGATGTGCCAAAGCCAGCGGATCCCAAATAATAGAAATCATTTTTATATTGATGCCAAAAAATCGTTTTGGCTCACTTAATTAAGAAGCGAAGAAACAGATGATGAAAATTGCAATTGCAGGCGCAACAGGTCGTATGGGGAAGATGTTGATTGAGGCTGTTCTCAATACAGCGGATGCGCAATTGGTTGGAGCGTTAGAACATACTTCTTGTCCACAGTTGGGTGAAGACGCTGGTGCGTTCTTGGGTAAAAAGACAGGAGTATTGATTTCTTCTGATGTGATTCAAGTATTAACAAATGCAGAGTTCTTAATCGACTTCACTAGGCCTGAAGGCACAATGGCGCATTTGGCTGTTGCTGAAAAGACGGGTACCAAAATGATTATTGGTACTACCGGTCTGACTACTGAGCAAATTGCCAGCCTGAAAAAAGCCTCTACTAAATTGGCAATTGTGTTTGCGCCAAATATGAGCGTGGGTGTCAATGCAACTTTTAAGCTCCTAGAGATCGCTGCCAAGATGCTCAATCAAGGCTATGACATTGAGATTATTGAAGCCCATCATAAGCATAAGGTAGATGCTCCTTCCGGTACTGCACTGAAGATGGGTGAAGTCATTGCAGATGCTCTAGGTGAAAAGCTCGATGATGTTGCGGTGTATGCGCGCGAAGGTCATACCGGCGAACGTAAAGAGGGGTCGATTGGTTTTGCAACTATTCGTGGTGGCGATATTGTCGGAGATCACACTGTTTTATTTGCTGGCGATGGCGAGCGAATTGAAATCAGTCATAAATCTTCAAGCCGTCAGTCCTACGCACAGGGATCACTGCGTGCAGCACGTTTCTTACAAAATCAAAATGCTGGTTTATTCGACATGCAAGATGTGCTTGGTTTACGCAAGTAAACAGTCAATCAATTAAAAATAGAAGAAAAGAGTTGTTTAAGAATGAGTAAGGATTACGACTACCGCAGCATTGAAGCGGCAGCGCAAGCTGATTGGGAAGCTGCGCAAGTCTATCAAGTATCAGAGAACGTAGTTGATGCACAAGGTAAGCAAAAGCCAAAGTATTACGCCTGCTCGATGTTGCCTTATCCATCTGGGAAATTGCACATGGGTCATGTGCGCAACTACACGATTAATGATGTGATGGCACGCCAGCTACGCATGCAGGGCTATAACGTTCTCATGCCTATGGGTTGGGATGCATTTGGTATGCCTGCAGAAAATGCTGCGATACAGAACAATGTTCCACCAGCGAAGTGGACTTACGACAACATTGCATACATGAAGAAGCAAATGGCTGCGATGGGTTTAGCCATTGACTGGTCACGTGAAGTTGCAACTTGTAGTCCTGATTACTATCGCTGGAACCAGTGGCTCTTTTTGAAGATGTTGGAAAAAGGTATTGCCTATCGCAAGACTCAAGTAGTAAATTGGGATCCAATTGATCAAACTGTTCTAGCAAATGAACAAGTGATTGATGGTCGTGGCTGGCGCTCTGGTGCATTAGTTGAGAAGCGCGAGATTCCAGGTTATTACTTCAACATCACTGCTTATGCGGAGCAATTACTTTCTGGTTTGGATGGCTTAGGCTGGCCCGAACGCGTCAAGACCATGCAACAAAACTGGATTGGCAAAAGTCGCGGTGTACGTTTTGCTTTTAAACACGATATTGCTGACGACCATGGTAACTTTATTCAAGATGGTCAGTTGTATGTTTTTACTACACGAGCAGACACCATCATGGGTGTTACTTTCTGTGCGGTAGCGGCTGAACATCCTTTGGCAACTAAAGCAGCAGCCAATAATCCAGAGCTCGCCGCATTTATTGAGAAATGCAAAACCGGTAGTGTGATCGAAGCCGATCTAGCTACCCAAGAAAAAGAAGGTATGTTTACCGGTTTGTATGTCACACATCCTTTGACACATGAGCCGGTCCCTGTCTGGGTTGGGAACTATGTATTAATGTCTTATGGCGATGGCGCTGTGATGGGTGTGCCCGCACATGATGAGCGTGACTTCGCGTTTGCCCTGAAGTATGACTTGCCAATTAAACAAGTGATTGCCCTCAAGGGCGAGTCGCCAATGTTTAATGCGACTCGTTGGGAAGATTGGTATGCCCAGAAGGAAGGCGTAGTTTGTTTCAATAGCGCTCAGTTTGATGGGCTATCACATGACGAAGCAGTCAGTGCCGTTGCAAAGGAGTTGGAAAAACTCGGTATTGGTGAAATGAAGACGACTTATCGTTTGCGTGACTGGGGTATTTCTCGTCAGCGTTATTGGGGTACGCCAATTCCGATTATTCATTGCGGCGATGATAGTAAGCCTGGATGCGGTGCAGTACCGGTGCCCGAGGCTGATTTGCCAGTGGTTTTGCCAGAAGATTGCGTACCAGATGGTAGTGGCAATCCGCTTAATAAACGTGCAGACTTTTTAAATGTGAATTGTCCGAAGTGTGGCAAACCTGCTCGTCGTGAAACTGACACGATGGATACCTTTGTGGATTCTTCTTGGTATTTCATGCGCTATACCGGTCCGAATGCGAAGACTATGGTGGATGAGCGCAATGAATATTGGATGCCAATGGATCAATACATTGGCGGTATTGAACATGCAATTTTGCATTTACTCTATGCGCGTTTCTGGACCAAGGTGATGCGTGATCTCAATCTCATTACCTTTGACGAGCCTTTTCAGAATTTGCTCACACAAGGCATGGTTCTAAATGAGACCTACTATTCTGAAGATGCTTCCGGTAAAAAGACTTGGCTTAATCCATTGGATGTGGAGTTAGATCTTGATGAAAAAGGTCGCCCTCAAGGGGCTAAGTTAATAGGTGACACCTCTAATACCCCGGTAGTGATTGGTGGCGTTGAGAAGATGTCTAAGAGTAAGAATAATGGCGTTGATCCTCAGGCTTTGATCGATCAATATGGTGCTGATACTGCTCGTTTATTTGTTATGTTTGCAGCTCCCCCTGAGCAGCAGCTTGAATGGTCTGGCGCTGGTGTGGATGGCGCCTCCCGCTTCTTGCGGCGAGTATGGATGTATTCAAGCAGTCAAGCCGGCTTACTACGCGATGTAACCGATAGCTTGCCTGGTAACTTGAGTGATGCTGAGAGAGAGTTGCGTCGTGAAGTCCATGCGATCTTGAAGCAAGCTAATTTTGACTATCAACGTCGCCAGTACAACACTGTCGTATCGGCTGCAATGAAGATGCTAAATATTCTTGAGCCAATTAAGTTAGATCAAAATGCCGCGATTAGCCCACCAGTCTTGCGCGAGTGTTTGAGTATCTTGTTGCGTGTACTGTACCCAGTAGTCCCTCACTTGACCCATGTGTTGTGGAAAGACTTGGGGTATGAAAAGTCTTTTGGCCCTCTACTCGATGCTCCTTGGCCTGCTGTAGATGAAGCTGCTTTAGTGCAAACAGAGCTTACTTTGATGTTGCAAATTAACGGTAAATTGCGAGGAGATATTAAGGTGCCCGCTGATGCCAGTAAAGAGCAAGTCGAAACTTTGGCACTTCAAAGTGAGTCTGCACAAAAAGTATTAAATGGAGGCGCTCCTAAAAAAGTCATTGTGGTGCCTGGTCGTTTGGTCAATATTGTTGCCTAACCTATTTATAGAAACTAAAGCGATGAGCGTAAATCAACTTCGACGTGCAATGCTGGGTTTAATTGCCACTGCACCTCTTGGCGGTCTGATTGCTTGTGGTTTTCGTTTGCGGGGCATGGTCGATTTACCATTTAAGGTGATTGCAATCACCGGTAATCCTTCTCCTCCCCTGAGGGCTGATTTACAAACAGCAATTTTGACGGGTACTGACGCAAAGGTTGCTATTAATCCTAAGGATGCTGATCTCATCCTGGAGATCACGAATGACATTAATGGTCGTGAGATCCTAGCTTATAACTCTACTGGCCAGGTATCAGCCTATCGCTTAAACATTCGTGTTGGCTTTAGAGCTTTTGATTTGACTGGAGCTGAAGTGGTACCAGAAGCTGAGATTTACATGACTCGCGATATGGACTTTAGCGTTTCAACTGTATTGGCAACAGATGTGCAAATGCAGCAGTTCTTGGCGTTAATGCGACGTGACTTGGCAATTCAGATTTTGCGACGTGTTGCAGCTACTGCTAAATCACCACAATCTAGAGCGTTCTAAGGTATATCCAGATTCGCATGGTTAAGGTAGATGCCCTGCAAGTACACCTCAAGTCCCTGAGTTCGGGCGGGGCCTTGTTGCCGCTATATGTATTTAGTGGTGATGAGCCCTTGCTCATGATGGAGGCTATGGATCAACTGAGATCTGCCGCCAAGAAGCAAAACTTTACTGAGCGTGAAGTCCTGTTGCAGGAGCGTGGATTTGATTGGAGTGCCCTGTTAAATGCAGGCCAAACCATGTCTTTGTTTGGTGATAAGCGTTGGGTAGAATTGCGCATACCGACTGGAAAGCCTGGGCGTGATGGTGCTGATGCCCTGAAACAGTTTGCATCTCAAATCGCTTCGCAATCAACGGGTTCAGAAGGTCCAGATACCGTGGTTTGCATTGTCCTACCTCGCTTAGACGGCAAGACAAAGACCTCTGCATGGTTTAGCGCTATAGACGATGTTGGCATGGCTATTCAAATTGATTCTTTGGATCGTAGTCACTTGCCTCAGTGGATTGCTGGGAGATTAAAGCGCCAAGAACAAGCAGTTGAAGCTGGTCCAGAAGGTCAACGTGCACTGGAATTTATTGCCGATCAGGTTGAGGGTAATTTAATTGCAGCCCACCAAGAAATTCTGAAGCTGGGTTTGTTGTACCCCACCGGAAAGTTAACTGAAGAGCAAATTCGTTCTTCTATCCTAAAGGTGGCGCGCTATAACGTCTTTGAATTAACCGAAGCAATGCTTGCCGGTGATTTAGCTCGGTTAAATCGGATGCTAGATGGCTTAAAAGGTGAGGGCGAGCCACTCGTGTTGATTCTGTGGAGCGTAACAGAAGAGCTTCGGATACTATCTAAGCTCAAGGTAGCAAGCGATGCTGGTGAGTCTGTGCAAAATCTGATGCGGGCTAACCGTATTTGGGGAAATAAAGAGCGTTTATACCCAGCAGCATTAAGAAGGGTGCAGCCTCTCAAGTTACGCAGAGCAATGCAGGTTGCTGCAGGCTTGGATCGTCAGGTAAAGGGCTTGTATGCACCAGATTTGCCTGCAGATCCCTGGGATGGTTTGCGTTTGGTCGGAAATTTGTTGCGTTAAGCAGAGTGAAACTAGACACAAGAGATTAAGAAATGAGTTCAGCTATTAAAGAAATGATGCAGGATATCGGGATGCGAGCGCGAGCTGCATCGCGTGCAATGGCGCGTGCATCTAGCGAGCAAAAGAATCAATCGTTATTACACATTGCTAAAGTCGTTCGTCAAAAATCAGATGAAATACAAAAGGTGAATCAAGTAGATGTAGAGCGTGCTAAGGCTAATAGGCAAGATGCTGCCTTTATTGATCGCTTAACCATGACTCCAAAAACTATTGAAACGATGGCGCTCGGGCTAGAGCAAATTGTTTCTTTGGAGGATCCGATTGGAAAAATTACGCCATTACAAAAGCAAGCCTCAGGAATTGAACTTGGTCAGATGCGAGTTCCGCTCGGTGTGATTGGCATTATTTATGAGTCTCGTCCTAATGTCACCATTGATGCAGCTGCCCTCTGCTTAAAGTCAGGTAATGCAGTGATTTTGCGTGGCGGTTCAGAGGCAATTGATTCTAATACCCTGTTAGCTCAAATTATTCAGGATGGCCTAGCTGCCGCTGGATTGCCTAAAGATGCGGTACAAGTAGTGACGACAACGGATCGCAGTGCGGTGGGTGAGATGATCACCATGACTCAATATATTGATGTGATCGTGCCACGTGGCGGCAAGAGCTTGATTGCCCGATTAATAGCTGAAGCGCGCGTTCCAATGATTAAGCATTTAGATGGTATTTGTCATACCTATATTGATGCTGAAGCTGATATAGCAATGGCTGTGAAGGTTTGCGATAACGCCAAGACCCAAAGATATGCCCCATGTAATGCGATGGAGACCTTGCTAGTAAATCAAGAGATTGCTAATCAAGTATTGCCAATTTTGTGCAAGATTTATCAAGATAAGGGCGTTGAGCTACGGGTCGATCAATTAACTCGTAAGACTCTTGAAGCTAATGGCTTTCAGAATTTAGTTGATGCCAAAGAAGAAGATTGGCAAACAGAATATTTAGCGCCAATCTTGTCTATCAAAACGGTAGCCAATATTGATGAGGCCATGAATCATATTGAGCAATATGGCAGCAAGCATACGGATGCCATTATTACGAATAACAAGGCCAAAGCTGATCGTTTCTTGCGTGAGGTAGATAGTGCGAGTGTGATGGTGAATGCCAGCACGCGCTTTGCCGATGGCTTTGAATATGGCTTGGGAGCTGAAATCGGGATTTCAAATGACAAGCTACATGCTCGTGGCCCTGTTGGTTTAGATGGTTTGACCTCCTTGAAATATATCGTCATGGGTCATGGCGAGATTCGCACTTAAATTTAATTAGAGTAAATTCACTATGAGCAATGCCTACCTCTGGGTTAAAACCTTTCACATCGTATTTATTACCTCTTGGTTTGCCGGCTTATTTTATTTACCGAGAATTTTTGTGAATCTGGCTGAAGAGAAAAATACTGAGGCTTATGCTCGTTTACTGGGTATGGCTGACCGACTCTTTCGGTTCATGACCATTTTGGCAGTACCAGCAGTATTGCTGGGCCTAGCACTTTGGCTTCATTTTGGTATTGGTCGTGGCGATGCGTGGATGCACGCCAAATTATTTTTTGTAATCTTGGTAATCGGCTACCACCATGCATGTTTAAGCTTGCTCAAGAAATTCCGTATCGGCATCAATAAGCGATCAGGCGTTTGGTTTCGTTGGTTTAACGAAGTTCCGGTGATCTTGCTGGTCATTATTGTGGCTTTGGTGCTGTTTAAGCCATAAACATAATTTATATTTTTAATACCTTTTTAAGACTGTTAGCCCCATGAGATTTTTTGTAGTTTGCCCAGGCGGTTTGGAAGTTCCGCTTGCACAGGAGCTGGCAGAGATTGCTGGACGCCCAGAATGTAAGGCATTGGGAGCATGGGTCATTGATCCCACCCCAACTAGTCCTACAGGCGGTGTTGGCCTTGCCGCACCATTATCAGCTGCCATGGCGCTGAACTTGCATTCACGGATTGCAAGCCGTGTACTGTTGCAAATGGCGCAATCCCCTTATAGGCAAGAAGAAGACCTATATAAGTTAGCTAGTGGTTTGGCATGGGAGGAGTGGTTTACCTCTAAGCAAACTTTACGCGTGGATGTCACAGCGCATCGCTCTCCATTAAAGAGTTTAAATTTTGCAACACTCAAAATTAAAGATGCGATTGTGGATCGCTTGCGTGATGTAACAGGTGATCGACCCAGTATTGATACTGCTTTTCCGGATGTTCGGGTACAAGCCCATTTAACGTCAACCCAAGTCACAATCTATCTAGATACCTCAGGTGAAGCCTTGTTTAAGCGCGGTTGGCGTGATGAAAAAGGAGATGCACCCCTAAAAGAAAATTTAGCTGCAGGTATTCTTTCAATCACTGCTTGGAAACCTGGCCAGGCTTTATTTGATCCGATGTGCGGTAGTGGCACCTTTTTGATTGAAGCTGCCCAAATGACTTTGTCCATTCCGCCAGGTGCGATTCGTGCGGGAATGTATGGTGATGATGCCAAGCCAAGTCGTTTGGCTTATCGCCCACTGGTGACCTCTGCCCACGGTTTCGGGTTTCAAAGGTTGAAGCCTTTCAATGAAACTACTGAGCAAAAGCGCTGGGTAGATTTAAAAGAAGCCGTACTTGCGCAGATGCTAGAAAAGCGTAAACAATACCCGAGTGTTGATGCATTAAAAATTAGTGGCGGCGATATTAATGAAAAATTAGTATCGATGTTCAAGGGTAATTGGCAAAGAGCGCAGTTACCAGATCAACCGGCAGTTCGCCAGGTTGATGCTTTAGCTGCCAAGCCACCAGGCGGTATTAGTGAGGGTGTGATGTTATTAAATCCTCCCTATGGCGAGCGTCTGGTGATTAAGGGTGGTCGGGGACAAGACCGTGCTTCTGCTCAAAATGAGCAATACGATGATGTTGATGAGCCTGAAAATCGCTTTGAGATGAATCTAGAAACAGGGCGTCAAAGCGCTAAGCGTTCAAGTCGTGAGTCTTTGAAGAAGTTGCAAGCACAAGAAGAGCAGGATCCAAAGTTTGTTGAGTTTTTACGCCAGTTTGGACAGCATCTTAAGGACGATTTTGGTGGATGGAATATATTTGTTCTGACTGCGGATATGGCTCTGCCGGGACAATTGCGTATTAAAGAATCCAAGCGCACACCTTTATTTAATGGCCCGCTTGAGTGTCGTTTATTCAAGTTTGAAATGCATGTCAAGCGACCGGCTTAAGTGACCATAAAACCGTAAAATAAGTAATAAGCTAAAACAAGCAAAGATAAGCGGAGAGAAAAGCGATGGAATTTAAAACGTATATGTGTTTGATCTGCGGTTGGGTTTATGACGAAGCCGCTGGATTGCCTGATGAAGGCATTGCACCAGGAACACTTTGGAAAGATGTGCCGATGAACTGGACTTGCCCAGAGTGTGGTGCTCGTAAAGAAGATTTTGAAATGATGGCAATTTAATTAAAATAATAATGGCAAAAGTAGATCAAAACGAGGCGCTATTTGAGCGTGCGCAAAAGACAATTCCTGGGGGAGTGAATTCTCCAGTGAGAGCTTTCCGTCAAGTAGGCGGAGTTCCCCGTTTTGTTACTAAAGCTAAAGGCCCCTACTTTTGGGATGCCAACGATCAGCGCTATATCGACTTGATTATGTCTTGGGGTCCTATGATTGTGGGCCATGCAAATCCAGAAGTAGTAGCTGCGGTACAAAAAGCAGCTGAGACTAGTTTTAGTTATGGTGCACCCACTCAAGGTGAGATCGAATTAGCTGAGCGCATTTGCGCTTTGATACCAAGCGTTGAGCAGGTACGCATGGTTTCGAGTGGAACAGAGGCAACAATGAGCGCCTTGCGTTTAGCTCGTGGCTACACCGGTCGTGATTTGATTATCAAGTTTGAGGGTTGCTATCACGGTCATGCCGATAGTCTTCTAGTAAAAGCGGGTTCTGGCTTATTAACCTTTGCTGACTCCACACAGAATGCACCGTCCTCTGGTGGCGTTCCACAGGATTTGGTAAAACATACCTTAGTTCTGCCTTACAACGATGTGGCTGCAATTGAAGAGGTATTTAAAAAACAGGGCGATCAAATTGCTGCAGTGATTATTGAACCAATTGCAGGCAATATGAATTTGATTCAGCCTTCAAAAGAATTCTTATCTGCTATACGTCATCTGACTAGCAAGCATGGCAGTGTTTTAATTTATGACGAAGTAATGACCGGCTTTAGGGTAGCCCTAGGCGGTGCTCAATCCTTGCAAGGCATTACTCCGGATCTGACTTGCTTGGGCAAGGTAATGGGTGGAGGTATGCCGATGGCAGCTTTTGGCGGCAAGAAAGAAATCATGTCTAAGCTTGCCCCGTTAGGAAATGTTTATCAGGCGGGAACCTTATCTGGCAATCCAGTAGCGGTCGCTGCAGGCTTGAAGACCTTGGAGATTATTTCTCGGGAAGGTTTCTTTGAGTGTTTAACTGGTCAGACAGAAAAGTTGATGGCAAGATTAAAACAAGCAGCTGATAAGGCAAGTGTCCCTTTTGCAGTAGATAGTGTTGGCGGTATGTTTGGGTTTTACTTTGCCGATCAAGTACCAACTACATTTGAAGCAGTCACTAAAACCAATATTGATGCTTTTAAGAAATTCTTTCATCTGATGTTAGATGAAGGAGTGTACTTAGCACCATCAGCGTATGAAGCAGGATTTACTTCGATTGCCCATGACAATGCAGTGATTGATGCTATCGTTACTGCTGCTGAAAGTTCATTCAAAAAACTATAAATAAGCTTTTGGTCACAAGTGAGCTTTCACATTCTGAGTGGGTGGTCATAGCCACTCACCTGAATGATCTCTAAATTTTTGGAGTCTTTATTTGAGTCTGCTATTTCAAGGGCAGTGAGCTTTCCACCCCAAACACAACCTGTGTCTAGGCCGATGACATTGTGCTTGCGGAGTAAACCCAATGTGGACCAGTGCCCAAAGTAAATTAAGGCATCAGCAGTTTTTCTCTTGGGAGCCATGAACCAAGGGGTATAGCCTTTCGGGCCATCCTCTAGACCTTCCTTGCTCTCAAATTCCATTTGACCTGTCGGGCTGCAAAAACGCATTCTAGTGAGTGCGTTGGTGATGACGCGTAAGCGTTCATAACCTTTTAGGGAATTACTCCACTTGTTGGGAGTGTTGCCATACATATTGCCTAAAAAGGTTTTGTAAGACTTGCTACGAAGCGCCTTTTCCACTTCTTGAGCACATTCAATCGTTTGTTGTAAATCCCATTGCGGCAATACACCTGCATGCACCGTCAGAACCTTGCCATTAGAGAGTGCCATAGGGCGCTGCCGAATCCAGTGAATCAACTCGGCACGATCGGGGGCATGCAAAATAGGTTCTACAGTATCCAGTCCTTTGGTTTTACGAAGACCAGCATCAATAGCCAGAAGGTGTAAATCATGATTGCCTAAAATGCATTCAGCACGACCAGACTCTTGCAGGGTCTTGAGTTGCCGCAAAGCCCCCAATGAATCAGGACCACGATTAACCAAGTCTCCCAGAAAAATCATTTTGGATTTCGGTGGAAGTTTTTTGACTAAAGCCTTTAATGAGGGTGCGCAGCCTTGTACGTCACCTACGGCATATATCTTGCTCATACCTTATCTTAAAGCGGAAATACAAAGATATTGCTGGGGCTAAGCAATTTTTTTGACGACGCTATATCGCACCAGAGTCTTTTTACGCGCTTCATCATGATCAACCACCGGTAAGGGGTAATCTCTTCCCATAACGATGCCTGCAGCCTCGAGCTCTATATGACCGGCTTTCCAGGGGGCATGAATTGTCTTCTTGGAAAGCTTATCGAGCTGAGGAAGGTAGCGTTTGATGAACTTACCTTCAGGGTCAAATTTCTCTGATTGGGTAATGGGGTTAAAGATTCGGAAATAAGGCTGAGCATCACAGCCTGATGAAGATGCCCACTGCCAACCACCGTTATTAGAAGACAGTTCAAAGTCATTGAGGTGCTCTGCAAAATAAGCCTCGCCCCAGCGCCAGTCAATACCAAGATCCTTTGTAAGAAAGCTGGCCACCACCATCCGTAAGCGGTTGTGCATATAGCCACTTTGATTGAGTTGATGCATTGCTGCATCAACAAGTGGGTAACCCGTTTTACCTTCACACCAAGCCGTAAATAATTTCTTGGCTGAGGCGCCGCTCTCCCAGGCAATATTGTCGTAATCAGGCTTAAATGATGCGCCCTGTGCAAGGCGCGGATGATTGGCCAGAATCATGAAATAGAAATCGCGCCAGATTAATTCACTTAACCAAATCGTTGCACCCATGCTGCCAGCCAGCATACGGCGATGTGCTTCGCGTACTAACCCCCTGATAGATAGCATGCCAAAGCGTAAATGGGTGGAGAGGTAACTCACTCCCTTAATTGCTGGAAAGTCTCTACCTACTTGGTACTGGTCTATACGAGTGAGAAAGTCTTCTAAAAAAGCTTGACCACCGTCTGAGCCAGGTGGCAAATAGCTCTCAATACCGGTAGAGCAAAAGCCCATTGACTCTAGCGAGGGGAGTGGCTCATTCAGTTTTTTGGGAATGGCTGCAAACTGACCTGGTTTTGGTTTGCATGCATAAGCTGCCAGATCTTTTTCTTGCAGCGTTTTGAGCCAATTATTTTTGTAAGGGGTAAAGATGGAAAAGACGGTATTCGAATTGGTGAGAATTTCTTTCTTCTCAAAGATCACCTGATCTTTAAAAGTCTCAAAACCAATACCTTGTTTTTCTAATTGTGCTTTAACGATCTCGTCGCGTTCGATAGCTGAAGGTTCATAGTCGTGATTGGTAAAGACGGTGTTTACACCCAAATCTTTGGCAATTTCTGGAATGCATTGGGTTGGCTTACCAAAGCGGACAATCAGCCCCCCGCCTTGTTTTCGTAGTGCATCGTCAATTTGCTTGATACCTTGCCAAATGAAGTCAACCCGACGGTCGTGCTTTAGCCCATTGGCCTCTGGCTCACCTTTCAGTAGGGGTTTGAGAATATCGGTATCAAAAATGAAGGCAAGCCAAACCTGGCCACATTCTTTGAGGGCGTGGTGAAGGGCGGCATTGTCATAAAGACGAAGATCGCGGCGGAGCCAAACAAGTGCTTTTTGCATAGCCCATATATTAGGGCTTATTCGGCCAAAGTGCTGAAGGCCTAATGGCTAGAACAGGTTAAGATCAATAGTAAATATGGATACGATCTTTTTTATTCTTGCAAATGTGGTGCAGTTTTGTATTGAGCCATTAAATTGGCTTTTGATCTTCTTGCCACTGAGTCTACTTTTTCTATCCCTCAGAAAGCCAGCGCTTTGTAAGCGGTTTCTAGTATTGGCGCTACTCGACCTGGTCCTTGTTGGCTGGATACCGAGCGCGGAGGTTTTTTTAAGGGCGTTAGAAGATATAGTGCCTAAAACTACGATTTCCGAACTTTCTGAAAAGGATATTGGTGGGATCATTATTTTGGGTGGTGCAATTGAAGGTGGCCAGATTTCAATTGATAGGGGGGAGGTGTCTGTTGGGTCCTCCGCTGAGCGCATCACCAAGGCATTTGAGTTGATTCGTAAATACCCTGATCTCCCTTATATTTTTAGTGGTTACTCAGGACGTTTGTTGCCTCAGGGCCTATCTGAAGCAGATGCATTTAAACAGCTTGTTCAAGAGCAGGGCCTGAATCAGGCTATGGCGCACTATGAGAATCGGTCCCGCAATACTTATGAGAATGTCCTTTTCATAAAGCCTATGATTGCAGAATATGGATCTAAGAGTGATTCTGATCAACCCAAACCTTGGCTTTTAATAACCTCAGCAAGTCATATGTATCGATCGGTAAAAATTTTTCAGAAACAGGGAATTCAAGTTATTCCAGTGCCAGTGGATTACCAAACGGCCAATACCCCGCACTGGTGGAGGTTTGATCTGGAGGATGGAGCTGAAAATTGGAATAAATTGGCTCATGAAGTCATTGGTCTTATAGGTTACTGGGTTACTGGAAAGATCTAGATATTCGGTAAAATGGGCTCATATGACCTCGGCTAAAAAAGCACCCCTTGCTTCAGATACAGCGCCTTCGCCAGAGTCAATAATTTCTTTTTCTGCAGACCACCTAGCCAATCAATTTCTGATTGCAATGCCAGGTATGGTGGATCCTAATTTTGCGGGTTCTGTAATCTATCTTTTTGAGCATACCCAGAGAGGGGCGATGGGGCTGGTAGTGAATAGACCTACCGAAGTTGACCTAGCTACTCTGTTTGACAAAATAGAACTCAAATTAGAAATTGCACCTTTGCTAGAACAGCCAGTGTATTTCGGTGGTCCAGTGCAAGTTGAGCGTGGCTTTGTTTTGCATGAATCCAATCCCAATCTTTCTTACAGCTCTTCCTTGGTAATTCCTGGTGGCTTAACTATGACTACCTCTAAGGATGTTCTTGAGGCAGTTGCTGTAGGTAACGGCCCCAGAAAATTTTTGATGACTCTTGGGTATGCTGGTTGGGGTGCTGGGCAACTCGAGGAAGAAATTACTTTAAATGGCTGGATGAATGTGCCACTTTCGCGTGAGCAAATGAGTGAAATTATTTTCAATACGCCTTTTAGTCAGCGCTATGAAAAAGCCATGAGCCATCTTGGTTTTGATTTATCTCATCTTTCTGGTGAGGCGGGACATGCTTAAGTCGAGCCCTAATTCAGCTGCAGTCCCAGGGACTGTGATGGCTTTTGATTATGGTCTGCGGCGGGTAGGGGTTGCGGTTGGCAATACTGTGACTAAACTGGGTCAGCCCCTCAGGACTATTGCCGCTCCCAATGCAGATGGTTTGTTTCGTGAAATAGAGTGTCTTCTAGGGGAGTGGGCCCCCAATCAGCTGGTGGTTGGACTTCCCATGCACCCAGATGGCGCTGAGCATGAAATGACCGCTAAAGCTAAGCGCTTTGGCAATCAGCTTCATGGTCGCTTTGGTTTGCCCGTAAGCTGGGTGGACGAGCGATATACATCAGCAGTTTTAGAGGGCAGCTCTCAGATGCGGGACAATCTAGATGCGCACTCTGCCGTGTTAATTTTGGAGCAATATTTTGCTGGGTAAAAGAAATAATGGTGTTAGAACTAAATCATGAATGCTGAATTGTTATATGAAAAGCTACTAGCCAAACTGCGTAATAGAGCGCAGGTTAGTTCATTTGAGTTAGCTGGCCTGGCGATGGGCGGTGCATGGATTGCAGAACGATTGGCAAAAGATTTGGGTTTGCCGCACTACGGCGTCCTTAATGTCGCTTTTCATCGTGATGATTACGCCGAAAAAGGTATGACGGCATTACGTACTGCCAGCACCATGACGACTCATCTGCCATTTGATGTCAATGGCGCAAATGTAATTTTGATTGATGATGTTTTGTTAACAGGTAGAACAGTTAGAGCGGCCCTCAATGAGTTATTTGATTTTGGCCGACCCGCGCAAGTTGAATTAATGGTTCTTGCTGATCGCGGTAAACGAGAGTTACCAGTGAGCGCTGATTTTGCAGCGGAGCAAGTACAGGTTCCTGAGCAACAAATTTTGGTATTAGAAAAAGATGCCGCTGGCAAGTTCAGCTTTCAGCTAGAGGAGCGAGTTTAATGAACCAATTTAATGCTGCCGGTGAATTAACTCACCTTCTGACTTTAGAGGGTCTGCCAAAAGAACAAATTCTGCATATTTTAGATACCGCCCAGCAGTTTGTCAGCGTGACAGATCCTTCGCGTGAGGTGAAGAAGGTGCCTTTGTTACGTGGCAAAAGTGTATTTAACTTATTCTTTGAAAACTCTACGCGCACGAGAACGACTTTTGAGATTGCTGCTAAGAGGTTGTCTGCCGATGTGATTAACTTAGATATTTCCACCTCTTCGACCGCTAAAGGCGAGAGCTTGTTGGACACCATCGACAACTTGGTTGCGATGCAGGCAGATATTTTTGTGGTACGTCATGGCGTATCTAAAGCACCCATTGAAATAGCCAATCATGTGCCTTCACATGTTCACGTTGTGAATGCGGGCGATGGAAGTCATCAGCATCCAACCCAAGGCTTGTTGGACATGTATACGATGCGCCACTTTAAGCAAAATTTCAAAGGCTTAAAGGTAGCTATTGTGGGCGATATTGTTCATAGCCGTGTTGCTAAATCGAACATTCATGCACTTACGACCTTGGGCTGCGAAGATATTCGTGCGATTGGCCCTGAAAGTTTGTTGCCTAGTGATTTAGATATGTTGGGAGTGAAAGTGTTTCATTCCATGGAAGAAGGTCTTAAGGATGTCGATGTGGTGATGACTCTGCGCATTCAGAAGGAACGCATGGAGGCTGGCCAGGTTCCAGAGGGTGATGCCTTCTTTAAACAATATGGTTTAACGCCGGGCCGCTTAGCTTTAGCTAAGCCAGATGCAATCGTGATGCATCCAGGCCCAATGAATCGTGGTGTAGAGATTGATTCAGCTGTAGCAGACGGTCCACAATCAGTTATCTTGAATCAAGTCACCTTTGGGATTGCTGTGCGGATGGCTGTGATGTCAATCGTTGCTGGTAATTAAGCATTCACCAATTTCATGCCCGCGGACAAATTAATGAATAAGCGGTGGCTAATTTTGTCGCATGGCTTCAATATGGATGGACGTGCATCCAGCCAGACGATTACAGACAAGATGCCTTATCTATTGGATGATGGCATAAAGCCTATAGTCTTTAGTGCAATTACTGGCATTAAAGATCAGCGCTTTCCGCATCGTCAATTTCTAGCATGGGGTCCTGCAGCATTTCGTTTTGACTTTCGTCATTGGATTGCAAATCAATATGGACGTGGGTTTGTTTACAAGTTACTGACGAGGACCGTTTCGGTCTTATTGGCGCCATTTATTGGCCTTGAAAAGTTGATCTTGGGGTACTCGAGTCAATGGTCATGGGCAATGCCTGCATTTATGCATGGATATAAATTAATCCGTGAGGGGCAGATTGATCTGGTGTATTCCACAGGCGGTGCATGGTCTGCACATCTGGCTGGCTTATGGTTGAAGAAGGTGACTGGTGTGAGGTGGATTGCTGAAATTCACGACCCGTTGGTGATCCGCAAAAGTCCGGTTGATGAGGGTATTGAACAACCCAAAAATAGAGATGCGCGCTTTCGGCATTATTTGGAAAAGCAAATCGTTCGCTTTGCTGATTTTGTATGGTGGTTTACCGATGGTGCAGTTCATTATGCAAAAGCAAGAAATTCAAATTTAAATACACCTGGGAACGCCCATGGATTTATGGTGTTACCAGGCGCGGAACCTCCGGGCGGTTTAAGTGCGGCCAAGACACATCTTTATACGGATACATTAAATTTATCCCACTCAGGCTCTTTAGCTAAAGATCGATCACTCTCTACGATTTTGAATGCACTCCATTCTTTGTTCCAGAAATATCCACAGGCTCGCGAGAAGATTCGAGTTCATGCCTATGGTGCTGCATTGGATGAATTAACCCTTGGAGCAATAAAGCAATTTTCTTATCAGGATGTGCTCATTGCCCATGGCCGCCTAGAAAAAGATGCTGTAACTGGTAAGTCCGGTCGCGAAAGAGTAGTTGAAAAAATGCAGGAAGCAGATGTGTTGATTTTGCTTCACGGTAATGATGAGTGGTGCGCTGAATATATTCCTTCTAAGTTTTATGAATACCTTTGGACTGGACGTCCAATCTGGGGAATTACCCATCGCAATCCTCAGCTCGATGAAATGCTCTCGGAGCGTGGTGCTTACCTGAGTCATGAGGGCGATAAAATTGGCATTGAAATGGCTCTCGAAAGAATTTGGTTAGACTGGCAGGAGCGCCGGCTAATTGAGCCAAAATGGCTACCCTTGGGAGTAAATCAGGCGGTTGCGCAGATTCTGACTGAGATTCAATACAAATAGGAAGCCCATTGAAAGATTTTGTCCTCTATTGCAAGTCCTATCGCAATGACTTTCTGCGCCTAAAAAGACTGCTTTCATCCATAGAGCAGTTTAATCGGGACCATTTACCTTTTTATATTTCCACCCCTAGAGCGGATCAAGATCTATTGGTCCAGGTGCTGGGAAATGAAGCTAGCTATGTGTGGATTGCGGATGAAGATATCGTAAGGGCTAACCCAGATGCCTCTCTGGAAAAATATCAGGCAATGCCAGGTGGTTTGTCGCAAGCAATTGTGAAGTCAGAGTTTTGGCGACTGAGTTTGGCAAAAAATTATTTATGCCTTGATTCTGATTGTGTTTTCATCCGACCATTTTTCATGGACGATTTCATGGGCTCTGATGGGGTTCCATTTACAGTGCTCCATCAAAATAAAGAGTATTTCCAGCTAGCTCAGAATCGCGGTCAGTCTGAGGTCCAGCGTAATCTGCAGTTAGAAGCTAAACGCGTGCAGGCTTTATTTGGTAGAGTGGGCCCAGAATTTTATTGTGCTCCAGCTCCTTTTATATGGTCCGCAAAGGTTTGGGAGTCATTAGATCAGCGCTACCTAAAGCCTAAGGGGCTCACTCTTTGGGATATGGTGACACCTGATTACCCCGAGACATTGATTTATGGCGAGGCATTACTTAATTACCGGGCCATTCCCTTAATCGCAATTGAGCCCTTATTTAGGGTCTATCACTACGATTGGCAGTATTACTTGATGAGACGTCTTGGTGAGAGCGATGAAAAGCTCAAGTCGAATTACCTTGGGGTTCTGTATCAGTCTAATTGGGAGTCGAGTATGAGCGCAGGAGGCGATCAGAAGTCCTTGCCTTCCCGAGTTTTAAAACGGACAAAACGTTTTTTACGTTACTTACAAAGCTATCTCTAATGCCAGAAATTCAGGGTTTAGTTATTTCATTGGCTGGTTCAGAAGTTCGCCAGCAAAAGGTGAAATCAGAGTTGGATAAAACCAACTTGCACTGGCGTTTTTTAGACGCCGTGCGGGGGTCTGCACTAACGAATACCCCTAAAGAGTATCAACCAGGAAAGGTAAAAAATTTACTAGGATTTGAATTAACCCCAAATGAACTGGGATGTTTTTTGTCCCACAAAAAAGCCTGGCAAGATTGTGTCGACAAAAATATTCCAACCATTATTTTTGAGGATGACTTTTGCTTGCTACCGCACTTTGAGAAAGCAATTCATTTTTTAGTAAATGAATCGACTAACTGGGATGCGGTAAGACTCCAGGGCTTGAGTACTGTTCCTCAAGAGAAAATTCAAGGCAATGCTGAATTTTCTTTGGTGAGAAATATTGGGGATGCAGTAGGGGCAACAGCCTATCTTTTAAAGCCAAGCGCTGCCCAAACTTTGATTGATGCATCTAGTGATATTTATGAGCCCTTAGATCACTTCTTAGAGCATCACCAAAAGCACCATCTGGAATTCCTGGCAATTAGTCCTTATCCAGTCGATATTACTGGGGTAGAGACGACTATTGCAGACAGGCCAAGCAGATTGCCAATACGCGGTTGGCATAAGACAAAAAGATCTATTTTGCGTGCTTTAGATCGTTGGTTTTCAAAGAACCCTTGGTTCCCAAGCTAAGTTAATCCCACCCCAGCTTACAGATAGAGCTTCTTTTGTAAGTTACGCAACTTACGCTTAAGCCGATACTTTTGAATCACAATGCGATCAATCGCTGAGAGTTGAATCTCGCTAAGATTTTTTCCTTTAATGAAGACATCATTAAATTGGCGCATGATAACTTTTGGAGAAAAATTCTCTGAATAGGCGTCCCAATTTTTCTCATGCTGTACTCGGCGGGTAAAGTTGCTAAATATTTCCGCTAACTCTTTCTTGCCCCTATAGAGAATTGCTTTGTCTCCTAAAATCTCTATATGGCTGCGCTGAGGGGAGAGAGCATAGGTAATGACAGGCTTTCCCTTGATAGAAAATTCACCGCAAGCTAGCCCAAAGCTTTCACCTATTCCTCTGGCATGCAGCATCCCATCGCAAGTATTAATAAACTGTACTTTGTAATTAAGATCGGAATTGCCAGGTAAAAATATCAGTCTTTCATGCTGCGCAAAAGGATCCATATTCATAAATAGGAAGAAGAGATCACTACGCTGCTCTACAGCTGATAAGACAGTTTCTTTAACAAAGTCAAGATTGAAGCTATCCGAACCTCCATACCAACCCAATACTGTGGCCGTTTCAGGTATGCCTAGGCTAGAGCGAAGATTGCCAGCCACCTCTGGCAATTCAATCATGTGGGGCACAAAAGGGATTTTGTTATTGGAATATTCTTTTGAAAGCCACTGAGAAACAAAAGCGTATTTATCCCCATGAAATTCTTCAGGCTTAGTTGGAAAGACCGCATGAATTAAAGATGGCGAGCTTTCACAAATGGCATCGTCACGCTCCCCGGATTTGATGAAGTAGGTTAAATCAATTTTTTCCCGCTCAATCAAGCGGTTCAGTTCAACTGGTCCATCATACGGATACAATTTAAATTGTTGAGAAAACTTTTCTAAAACAGATTGAACAACATTATTGTTCTTACGATAGAAGATGACCGATTCATTCCCGAGTAGTTTTTGATTGTGATGTGCATAATCGTATAGGGCAATTTCCGTTCCCCGCAATGAGAGCCCATTAGTATGAAAACCAAGCTTCATTTTTTAAGAGATGGCATCTTCAAGAATACGTTTTGCAAAATCCCGAAAGGGCAGAATACTCGGAGCTTTTAATAATAAGGCTTGGGAGGCGTAATCTTGCAGTGCTTGGGGTGAGTTGATTATCTCAGTCAGAGGTGCATAATTGCACCATGACATTGGCCCCAGATTGATAAAGGCATAGGGGTTAAAGTCAACCTTGACGTTTTCATCGGTCCATGTAATCGGTAAACAATCGGCAAAGAAAGCTTCTGGAATTTTTTCTGTGTAGTAGCCAGGGTACATGCCATTCTCAGGGCAGAGATTAAAACCATATTCTTGAAGTAATTCATATTTCAAGAAACCGCTGAGGTGATGATTTTCAATAGTCTTATCAAAGTGCGCACCAAATCCTGTGATAGGCATGACTTTTTGGACCGCCTCATACAACGTTTTTCTAGGCTCTCTAATGTGTGAGCTTAAAAAAGCAACACGATGATTCTTTTCTAAAAAGCGATTACCTAATGGTTGCATCAGACGTTTGATATCAATCAATTTGCCATAACGCGGATTTAGGTTGCCAATAATTCCCTCATGCGACCAATCAATCATCTCCATCCAGTAGGGCAGTCGAAAATGTTGCTCTGAAGAAATATTTAAGTCAAAAGAAATACTGTAATCCGCTGCTACGGTGTCATGACGCAGGTTCTCTGCGCTATGGAAAACCCTAAGTGGTGAGATTTTGTTGGCTGGCGCTAAATTGAGTACTGAATTTACTGCGGGCCGAAGCGGTTTGGGGCACCATTTGAGCCTCTTAGAATCAGGCTTAATAAAAGGCCCCAATATCAGCAAATCTGCTTGATTTGGAGTAACCCAATCTAACTGATAACCAAGGCTTTGAGCGATAATTGGAAGCAAGCCTTGTGAATAGTCACTTGGGCAGCCAGCAGTTGAAATTCGTACACTTCTCATTCCCTAATACTAATTTATTTTATGTCTGAGTTTTCAGTCCAAAACCCATATTCGGTAGTCATCACTACTTTTGACAAGCGATTTGAAACCTATTTGGTGCCTTTGCTTGCTCAGATCAAGGCTCAACGTCCAGACATTGAAGTGATTGTGACAATCAATGGCCCTGCCAAAGGAGCTTTTGATGAAGACTATCGCTCCAACATTCTGTCTTATATCTCGAAATTTCCGCAGGTATTTCCGACGATGTTCCCAAGTTTTCAGTCGCTGGCCAAGCTATGGAATCGTGGTGCGTTGACGGCTAGCCACCATCGTGTGTTGATATTGAACGACGATCTGGAGCTTAAATCAGAAAATGGCAGCTGCTTTTTTGATCTTCTAGAAATCGCATTAGCGAAAAATACTGGAACTTTCAAGATCAATGGCAGTTTTTCTCATTTCATCTTGGATAAGCAAGAACTAATTGAAGTCGGTTTTTTTGATGAACGTCTTCTGGGTCTTGGTGAAGAAGATGGGGATTTTTACTGGCGTTTCTATAAGAAGTATAAAAAAGAAATTCCTAGTGTAGATATTGATTTAATTGATAATGTGCAATCTGATTTAGCTGATGATGGCTACACCAAAGGTATCCGTACCGCTTCTAAATTTAATCGCGATTTTATTCAAAACCAGAAATATAAGATAGCTCTACTAGGTGGTTATCGAGGAATGTTTGATAAAAAAGTTAATCAAATACTTGAGGATGAAAAGCAATATCCATACGAGTCCTTCTACTTGAAAAACAAAGACAAACTCTAGATATGTCAATTTAAGTGTTAGATATTTACTAATAGAAATGGCTAAAAAAGGTTAAGCATGATTCTAGTGACTGGAGGCGCTGGTTTTATTGGCGGCAATTTCGTTTTAGATTGGCTGGCCAATCCAAATGCCGAAGGCATTATTAACCTCGATAAATTGACCTATGCCGGTAATCTACATACTTTAAAGCCTCTTCAGGGTGATTCCCGCCATATATTTGTTCACGGTGATATTGGTGACAAAGCGTTGGTTACCAAATTATTAAAACAGTATAAGCCACGCGCAATCGTGAACTTTGCTGCTGAGAGTCATGTGGACCGATCTATTCATGGGCCTGCGGATTTCGTTGAGACAAATATTGTTGGCACATTTAATTTATTAGAGTGTGCGCGTGAATTTTGGAATGCTCTCGAAGGAAAGGCCAAGGAAGAGTTTCGCTTTCATCATGTATCAACTGATGAAGTGTATGGGTCTTTATCAGCAACTGATCCCGCCTTCACGGAAACCAATCCTTATGAGCCAAATAGTCCTTACTCTGCCTCTAAAGCAGCGTCAGATCATTTGGTTCGTGCTTGGTTTCATACCTATGGTTTGCCGGTAGTAACTACAAACTGCTCTAATAACTATGGCCCTTATCACTTCCCAGAAAAACTAATTCCATTAGTGATTTTGAATGCCCTAAATAGCAAGCCATTGCCAATTTATGGTGATGGTCAACAGATTCGGGATTGGCTCTATGTGGGCGACCACTGCTTGGCAATTCGTGAAGTATTGGCTAAAGGCAAATTGGGTGAGACCTACAACATTGGCGGTTGGAATGAAAAGGCCAATATTGATGTTGTGAAAACCATTTGTAGTATTTTGGATGAGCTTAAGCCTCGTGCTGACGGTAGAAGCTATGTAGAGCAAATCACTTACGTGAAAGACCGCCCTGGACATGATCGTCGTTACGCGATTGATGCCAGCAAGGTTGAGCGTGATTTAGGCTGGAGACCAGCGGAAACTTTTGATACTGGCATTCGTAAAACAGTGCAGTGGTATTTGGATAACCACGTCTGGATTGACGGGGTGGTTAGCGGTTCTTATCGCGACTGGGTTGAGAAGCAATATAGATAATATGAGAATTCTTGTTTTTGGCAAAGATGGACAGCTGGGCAAAGCTTTCAAGACTTTTCTGAACGAAGAGTCCCCCATCTTTTATGAGAAGCCAAGTATCCAGTTTGTGGGGCGGTCTGAGTGTGATCTCGTAAATTCATCAAATCTTCTTCAGTTACTTGAGAGTTATAAGCCAGAGCTGATTATTAATGCCTCTGCCTATACGGCAGTAGATAAGGCCGAGTCTGAATCAGACCTTGCATATGCAATTAATGCAAAAGCACCTGAGTTAATGGCGCAGTTTGCTGTCAGCAATAATGCTTGTCTTATGCATTACTCTACGGATTATGTATTTGACGGCGAGAAATATGGTTTCTATCTAGAGGATGATTTATGCAATCCTCTAGGGGTCTATGGCAAGAGTAAGGCTGCAGGCGAAGAGGCTATCGCAAAAGTATTTGCGACTTCTACTCAAGGGCAATACGCCATTTTTAGAACCAGTTGGGTCTATGGCAGTGGTGCAAACTTCATTCGTACAATTTTGCGTTTAGCAAAAGAACGAGATCAGCTAAATATTATTACGGATCAGTATGGGGCGCCTACCTGTGCTGAGTGGCTGGCCAAAGCGAGTCTAAGTCTGGTATTGAATGAACGTGGTGAGATTAAAGCATTTCCATCCGGGATTTATCATGCCGTACCCTCTGGCGAGACTACTTGGCATGGCTTGGCCTCTTATGTCGTCAATACTGCCCTAGAAGCCGGCGTTCAGTTGACGGTGCGCCCAAGTGAGGTTCGAGCAATTTCGACCGACGAATACCCTTTGCCAGCTCCTCGCCCTATGAATTCAAAGATGTCTACCAATAAGCTTCAAGCTGCTATGGCAGCATCAGATACTTATAATGAGGCTATTGAGTTCCCCGGCTTTATAGGCTGGGAACAAATGGTTCATGAGTACATTCGCAAGCTTGCTTCTGGCGGGCTTATTTAGGCGTTCTGAAACAACAGTGGGGCTGTATGACAACTAATCGTAGGGGAATTATTTTGGCTGGCGGGTCTGGAACTCGTTTATACCCAGTCACTCAAGCAGTTTCCAAGCAATTGATGCCAGTGTATGACAAGCCCATGGTGTATTACCCGTTAAGTACTTTGATGCTTGCGGGTATCCGGGATATCTTATTAATTTCTACGCCTCATGACACACCGCGCTTTACAGAGTTGCTTGGTGATGGTTCGCAGTGGGGTCTCAATATTGAGTATTGTGTGCAGCCGTCACCAGATGGTTTGGCGCAGGCATTTACTCTAGGTAAAAGCTTTGTTGGTAATAATCCCAGCGCATTAGTGTTAGGCGACAATATTTTTTATGGTCACGAACTCGTTGATCAACTCAATAGTGCGGATGAACGAAAAACGGGTGCAACCGTGTTTGCTTATCACGTGAATGATCCAGAACGTTATGGAGTAGTGGAGTTTGATAAAGACTATAAAGCCCTTTCTATTGAAGAAAAGCCATTAAGCCCAAGAAGTAATTATGCAGTTACCGGCCTATATTTTTACGACAATCAAGTTTGTGATATCGCTGCTTCCATTAAACCGAGTGCCAGGGGTGAGCTAGAGATTACGGATGTCAATCGCGTGTATCTGGATAAAAATGAATTGAGTGTTGAAATCATGGGTCGTGGGTTTGCTTGGCTTGATACCGGTACTCATGATTCATTGTTAGATGCAGCGGGCTTTATTGCAACTTTACAAAAGCGCCAAGGCCTAATGGTCGCTTGCCCCGAAGAGATCGCTTATCGCCAGGGTTGGATTAGTGCTGAAACAGTGCAAAAGGTAGCCGCTCAATTGAGTAAAAATAGCTATGGTCAGTATTTGGGCAAGATTTTAAAAGAACTTAATAGCTCCGCTCAGCCGATCTCCTTAACTACAAAGAAGTCGAGCTAATGAGTGCGCCATCTAAATTAAAAGTAACGCCTACAGCAATTCATGATGTGCTCGTTATAGAGCCTCAGGTGTTTGGGGATGAGCGCGGTTGGTTCACAGAGTCATTTAATGCGCAAGATTTTGCTAATGCTACCGGTCTTGATGTCGAGTTTGTTCAAGATAATCATTCTTTTTCTCGTCAATGGACTTTGCGTGGACTGCATTATCAATTAGAAAAGACCCAAGGCAAATTAGTACGGGTAGTTTCCGGACGCGTGTTTGATGTGGTAGTAGATATACGTAAAGATTCCTCCACTTACGGCAAGTGGGCCGGTGTTGAATTAAGCGCGCAAAATCACAAGCAACTTTGGATTCCTCCACAATTAGCCCACGGTTTTCTGGTACTCTCTGAAGTCGCTGAATTTCTCTATAAGACTACTGACTACTACCATCCCCAAAGCGAAGCTTGCCTTGCTTGGAATGACCCGTTTGTGGGTATCGAATGGCCCTTGCCAACTGGCATCTCGCCTAATATGAATGCCAAAGATACTGCGGGTCTAGAGTGGGACCTTGCACCTAAGTTTTAGGGTGCCTAAAAAGGTTTTCTATAAAAAATAAGATGATCCTTTGATGATTAATACATTGGCACAGCCAGCGAATCCAAAGATCTTATTGGTCAAACTCTCCTCATTAGGCGATGTATTGCATAACCTGCCAATTGTTTGGGATCTGCGGGCGCGTTTACCTGATGCTCAAATTGATTGGGTGGTGGAGGAGGGGTATGTCCATCTGCTAACACCCTTACTCTCTAAAGAGGGTAATGACGGCTTTAAAGGAATTGATCGCATCATTCCTTTTGGTTTACGCCGCTGGAAAAAGAACCTACTCAAGCTATCTACCTGGAAAGAGTTTTTTGCATTTAAGAGATCGCTCCAGCAAGTTTCTTATGACGTCATCATTGAAACCCAGGGATTGCTCAAATCAGCTCTTGTTTGCTCATTAGCTAAAAAGAGTCCAACTGCAGTGGTTGCGGGATTGGCTAATGCAACGGAGTTCTCTGGATATGAGCCAGTGGCGAGAGCTTTTTACAACCAATCGGTGCAAGTGCCTACTCAGTGCCACGCTGTTGATCGTTCACGTTGGGTGATGTGTTCAGCCTTAGACTGGGCGTTACTGGAGCGTTCAAGCGCTCCGCAGTTTTATCCAGTTCAATATATTCAATCTTTGCCATCGCCTACCCAGGCTCTTTCTCAGCAGTTGGTGGCGCCTTATGTGTTGTGTTTTCACTCAACAGCGCGAGAAGCAAAGCGCTGGCCCAATGGCCATTGGATTGCTCTAGGTCAGAAACTCTCTAGCCGCGGCTATCAAGTAGTTTTACCCTGGGGCAATTTAGCGGAGCGGGCAGTAAGCGAAGAAATTGCCGCGCAAATTCCGAATGCCTTAGTACCGCCCGCTTTTTCGATTGAAGATGCATTTGCGGTAATTGCTGGCGCTGCTTTGACAGTTGGCGTAGATACCGGCTTAACCCACTTAGCAGCCGCCCTAAATAAACCCACTGTTGAGATTTATTGTGATTCGCCCCTATGGAAAACGGAAGGATATTGGTCTAACAATATTCGTAACGTGGGGGATATTCAAAAACCACCAAAAGTAGCTGAAGTTCTACAAGCTACTAATGAGTTATTGCCCTAGATTTAAGTGATTCCTACTTAGCGCAGTAATGTATTTATCGCAACTAAGTCTTCATCGGTTAGTGCCGCAGCATGCGCTTTTAACTTAATCGCATTCAGAATGGTGTTGTAGCGAGCTTGTTGCAATAAAGAACGTGTATTGATTAAGGAGTCCAAAGCAATCAACACATCAATATTAATTAAGGTACCTACCTGAAATCCAAGCTTGCTAGATTCAAGAGCGGATGATGTAGAGCGCTCTGCAGCTTCATACGCTTTGACGCTCGCTAAGCCCCCATAAAAACCAGTAAAAGCAGCGCGTGTGTTTTGTGCTGCTGTACGACGATAGTTATCGTAGTTAGCCTTAGCAGCATCGACAAGAGCAGCGTTTTGACGAATGACCGAGCTGTTGTATCCACCAGAAACCAGTGGAATAGTCATTTGTAGTGCCACCGTGTTGTTATACACATTGGTATTTGCAGGCGTGTAGCTATTGGGTGTACCGTTTGAAGTGTTATAGCCTGATGTGCCTATAAAATTAATTGTTGGGTAATTTAAGGCTTGTGCCCCGCGGTAAGTGCTTTCTGCAATGCTGATCGAGAGCTGGCCAGCCAGGACGTTAAAGTTAGATGCTTCTGCTTGATGAATCCAGTCATCCAGTGTTTGTCCTGGTGGTAGGCTGGGATTAGCGCTTTCAGCAATGGGATTTCCTTTGGAGTCCTTGCTCTTGCTGCGCGGGTCCTTTAGTACACCCTCAATTTTGGCATCTTTAATTAATGGCTTTAATGCACCTACGGGACGTCCAACAATTTGCTCTAGCGCTCCACGTTTCACAATGAGGTCTGCTTGAGCGGCAATTTCTTGAGAAGTAGCTAAATCCATAGCTGCTTGTGCAGTATTGACATCGACAATGGTTGCTAGACCTGCATCAAACTTCGCTTGCGCAACTTCTAGTTGTTGTTTGATTAAATCTTTTTTGTTTTTGTAAAGTGCAACGTTATCTTGGCTTGTGAGCGCATCAAAGTAAGCTTGCGATACTCGTAAGATTAGATCTTGTTGCGCCAAGAAAAAGCGCATGTCAGCTAATTTCGTATTGAAATCACCTTGTTTAAAAAGCTCTAAAGCAGCAATATTAAAAACAGGTTGGGTAAGGGTGACGGTATAACTTTTTTGGTCAAATACCCGTGAGTTACCTGCATTATTTGAAACTACCGTACTGCCGGCACCATGCTGGTAGTAGCGTGTGCCTCCCGGTGTCGCATTAGCTTGCGGCATTAATAATGAGAATCCTTGCCAATAGAGTTCTTTACTGGCTTGGTAATTAAAGCGAGCTGCAGTTAATACTGGATCGCTAAATGCTGCCTCTTGATACAGCTGAATGAGGTCGTTGAGCTGACCTTTGGTTTCTGTGCTTTTGCTGCCCGTCACATTTGAGGGGGCAGAAACTGAAGGGACAGCAGGTTTGCTAGGCGGCGGCGCGATTTGGGGTGGTTGCTCAAGCCCAATCAGGGTAGATGCGCTCATGGGCGTCGGTAAGGCGGGCCTTGCAGCAGCGTTGGGGCTTTGCGCAAAGGCATTGAAAGACCCTGCGCCAAGACCTAGCGCTTGACTCAGGATCAAACCAAAGGCGGTAAGTCGAGAGAGTCTAAAGCGTGCTGGAGTCATGTAATTCGGATACTTTTCAATGTGCCATGCAGTTTAAGGCTAATTTCTTCAAAATGCTCATTTAGACACTATTTTGCCAAATCCACTGGGTTAGCTCTATATACCTATAAAATTTGGCCTATGGATCTAATTTTGTTATTCAAAGCAGTCATTCTGGGAGTAGTAGAGGGATTAACCGAGTTTTTGCCGATTTCTAGCACTGGGCATCTCATTTTGGTTGGAGATTTACTCGACTTTAATGATGAGCGCGGTAAAGCCTTTGAGGTGATTATTCAGTTTGGCGCTATTTTGGCAGTTTGCTGGGAGTTTAGAGAAAAGCTTATTAAAGTCGCCAGTTCTTTCATGAGCAGTGCGATTGCTCGTCGTTTTGTTTTGAACTTATTAATTGCCTCTATTCCGGCTATGGGTCTCGGTTTTTTATTCGGCAAACATATCAAGGCTGTGTTGTTTTCTCCCATTCCGGTTGCAAGCGCTTTTATAGTGGGCGCGCTCATTATTTTTTGGGCTGAAGGTCGGCAGAAAAAAATGACTACCTCTGTAAGTCACATTAAATCAGTAGATGATTTAAGCCCCTTGGATGCGCTCAAGGTTGGCTTGGCACAATGTGCCGCTTTGATACCAGGTACTTCACGTTCTGGTGCAACCATTATTGGAGGGATGTTATTTGGTTTGCCGCGTGCTGTAGCAACGGAATTCTCTTTCTTCTTAGCCATTCCGGTCATTGGTGGCGCAACTGCTTATGAGTTATTAAAACTCTGGAAGGCACCCGTTGCGTTTTCTGGCGAATTCACCTTAGCTATTTTTGTAGGCTTTATTGCAGCATTTATTTCGGCTTTTATCTGTGTGCGCTGGTTAATTCATTATGTGGCTCACCATAACTTCATTCCATTTGCTTGGTATCGAATTGCATTTGGGTTGTTGGTTCTATTTACTTCCTACACTGGCTTAATCGCCTGGTCCCATTAACCTATATAGAGATTTAACAAGTTCAGGAAATACCCATGGATTCATCTATAGACGCAATTACCAATAATATTCAGCTGGCATTAGCCCCAGTATTTTTGTTAACGGCTGTGGCTACCTTAATTAACGCCATCTCCGGCCGTTTGGCTCGCTCTGTAGATCGTATGCGTGCCATACGTCAATCCATTGATCGAGGTGATGTAAAAGATGCAAAGCTATTACAGCATATGAATAAAGAAGCTGATGAAGCGCAAATTCGTGGTCGTCTTTGTACGGCCGCCATCTTTTTCGATGTGCTCAGTGGCGTATTTATTTCCTTGACTGTATTAGAGCTGTTTTTCTTTCAGGCGGGTGCCGTTCGCTCGCTACAGGCAACCTATGTCATTTGGACTTTTGTACTCGGCCTGGTCTTCTTTATGACTTCTCTCTCCATCGTATTGACAGAAGTAGTCTACGCCTACCGATCTGCTGGCTGGAATACTCCAAAAGTAGATTAGTAGCCGATTTAATTCATTTTTATAAAGCGATTTAACATGAACAAAATCCTCATCACCGGTGGCGCAGGCTTTTTAGGATCACACCTTACTGAGAAGCTCCTCAAAGAGGGTAATGATGTGTTGGTGGTAGATAACTACTTCACAGGTTCTAAAGAAAACCTGGCCCACTTATTACCCAATTCTCGTCTAGAGCTCATGCGTCATGATGTGACTTTTCCACTCTATGTCGAAACCAATCAAATCTATAACTTAGCCTGCCCAGCTTCTCCGGTGCACTACCAGTACGACCCAGTACAGACTACCAAGACCAGTGTGCATGGTGCTATCAATATGCTAGGCCTTGCCAAAAGGACTCGGGCGCGGATCTTGCAAGCCTCTACTAGTGAAGTCTACGGTGACCCCGAAGTGCACCCCCAGCCAGAAGAGTACTGGGGTAAGGTAAATCCCATTGGTATTCGCTCTTGCTACGATGAGGGTAAGCGCTGCGCAGAAACCCTCTTTTTTGACTACAACCGCCAACACAATTTAGATATTAAAGTCGTGCGTATTTTTAATACCTACGGCCCACGGATGCACCCCAATGATGGTCGGGTAGTGAGTAACTTTATTGTGCAAGCGCTGCAAGGTAAAGACATCACGATTTATGGTGATGGTCAGCAAACCAGAAGCTTTTGCTATGTCGACGATTTAATCGATGCCATGGTCAAAATGATGAACTCTGAACAAGGGTTTACAGGACCAGTCAATATTGGTAACCCAGGGGAGTTCACTATGCTGCAGTTGGCTGAAACTATCCTCAAGCTCTCTGGTAGCAAGTCTAAGATCATTCATCAACCATTGCCATCAGACGATCCAAAGCAACGTCAACCGAATATCGAGCTAGCCAAAGCAAAGCTCGGTTGGCAGCCTAAGGTTCATCTTGAAGATGGTCTTAAAGAGACTATTGCTTACTTTAAGAAGGTTGTGGGGTAAGTGCATTGACTAAAGTAGAGGGCGCACTACCAGGGAAGCATTTTGATCGTATTCGTTCATTTGTCCTCAGGGCTGGAAGAACAACTGCTGGACAGCAACGAGCGATTGATGAGCTTGGACCCCAATTTTTAATCTCATTTAAAGATACTCCTCTTAATTTAGTAGATGCATTTGGTGGCTCTACAAAACCAAAAATTCTAGAGATTGGTTTTGGCATGGGTGAAACCACTGCCAAGATTGCAGCTCTCAGAGCAGACGATGATTTTTTGGCAATTGAAGTTCATCCACCGGGGGTTGGCGCTTTGCTCAAGCTCATTGGGGAAAACCAACTCACTAATTTGCGCTTAATTCGACATGATGCAGTTGAAGTCCTTGAAAGAATGATTGCCCCCAATAGCTTGGATGGTATTCATATTTACTTTGCAGATCCATGGCACAAGAAGCGCCATCATAAGCGCCGCCTCATTCAGGCAGATTTTGTTAGGTTGCTAGTGAGCAAACTAAAAGCTGGCGCTTACTTACATTTAGCTACTGATTGGCATAATTATGCAGAGCAGATGTTGCTCGTCTTAAATGCAGAAACTGCTTTGCAAAATACATCCAATGAATTCATTAAGGTAGAAACATTCGCCGCTGAAGATGCCGCTAAGCCAGGAGTGACTTCTAATGAATTTAAGCCTTCTCTAGAGCAGCTTCATGGTGAACATAAGGGGTATGTGACCAGACCGGCTTATCGTCCTGTAACCAAGTTTGAAAACCGCGGCATCAAGCTAGGCCACGGCGTATGGGACTTGGTTTACAAGAAAAAATAAACCAATCAAAATCAATTCAGAGGCTTATAAACCTACGCAGACGTATTTCATCTCGAGGTACTCATCCATACCAAAGGCGCTGCCTTCACGACCCAAGCCTGATTGCTTGATGCCACCAAAGGGCGCTACTTCATTGGAGATAAGACCTGTGTTGACGCCTACCATGCCGTATTCCAGGGCTTCAGCCACTTTCCATACCCGTCCAATATCGCGGCTGTAGAAATACGATGCCAGACCAAATTGACTATTGTTGGCTAGCTTAATGACCTCTTCATCACTTTCAAAAGGAATCACTGGCGCTACGGGACCAAAAGTCTCCTCGTAAGTGATCAGCATGTCGCTATTCACATTTGCCAAAATCGTCGGTTCATAAAAGTTCTTGCCTTCAATCGCTTGCTTACCACCAGTAACCAGTTTTGCGCCTTTGCTGATTGCATCAGCGACGTGCTTTTCAACTTTTTCAAGAGCGGCAGTTTCAATGAGTGGGCCTTGAGTGATGCCAGCGTCCATACCATTGCCAACTTTAATCGTGGCAAGTGCCTTGGCAAACTTTTCTACAAATTGATCATGTACTTTTTTATGAACATAAAAGCGATTCGCGCAAACGCAGGTTTGACCCGAGTTTCTAAATTTAGAAGACATGGCGCCGCTCACGGCCGCATCAATATCAGCATCTTCAAAGACAATGAATGGCGCATGTCCGCCTAACTCTAGGGCAAGTTTTTTGACGGTTGGAGCGCATTGCTCCATTAAGAGGCGACCAACCTCGGTAGATCCCGTGAAAGACAAGTGACGTACTGTCGGGGATGAGCAGAGTGTTTTACCAATCACAATCGACTGCGCTGCATCCGCAGTCACGATATTAATGACACCATCTGGAATGCCAGCACGCTTCGCTAGCTCCGCAAGGGCTAGGGCTGACAGAGGGGTAAGTTCAGCTGGCTTAATGACAATGGTGCAGCCTGCAGCTAGTGCTGGCGCTATCTTGCGCGTAATCATGGCGATTGGAAAGTTCCAAGGGGTAATCGCAACACAAACACCAATGGGCTGCTTTAATACCATCAGGCGTTTATCACTCCATGTCGTCCCCAGAATGGATCCTTCAACGCGCTTTGCTTCCTCTGCAAACCACTCTACAAATGAGGCGCCATAGACTACTTCACCAGCTGCTTCTGGCAAGGGCTTTCCTTGCTCAAGTGTCATGAGGGTTGCTAAGTCTTGCGTATTTTCAATAATGAGATCAAACCATTTGCGCATAATTTGCGCGCGCTCTTTAGCTAATTTGCCGCGCCACGCTGGGAGCGCTTTTTCAGCAGCGGCGATAGCCAGTTCAGCATCGCGTGTTTCGAGATTCGCAACTGTTGCAATAAGTTCATCAGTTGCTGGATTGGTAACCTCAAATGTCTTTTGGGAAGTTATCCATTTACCATCGATAAAAGCATCTTGTTTAAAGAGATTGGAGTCTTTTAATTGAGTTTGAATATCTACTTTTGGCATGATGACTAACCTTGTAATTGATAAAAATGATTTTATCCTCTCTAGAAACAAAAAACCTCCAAGCTTTTAGGTTTGGAGGTTTTGCTATCAAGGGTTACTGAATTAGCCTGTTTGAGTTTCCGCAGTTCGGAGTTTTTGGGCTAATAAGTCCAATACCCCATTCACATATTTATGCCCATCAGTCCCACCAAAGGTTTTGGCCAGCTCGACGGCCTCGTTGATGGCTACTTTATAGGGAACAGAGAGGTCAAGCGCTAGTTCATAAGTGCCGATGAGAAGGGCAGCATGCTCAACGGGAGAGAGTTCATTAATAGGGCGATCTAAAGCGGGAGTGATGATGGCTTCCAATTCATCGGTGCGAGCCAATACACCATCAAAGATGCCTTGAAAAAGATCAAGTTGGCAACGACGAAATGCAGGGTCCTCAGAAAGTTGCTTAGCAATAGCAGCACCATTAGGGATGCTGCCAGCACGACGCATGACTAGACTTTGATAAACGCCTTGGAGTGCATACTCACGAGCGCGACGACGAGGAGTGAGCGAGCGTTTTGGTGCTGGCTTTGCTTCTTTCTCAGCAGGTGAATTAAAAGGATTTTGATTGGCGTTAGACATAAGAATTATTCTTCTTCACTCGAATTGATTTCTACATCGAAATCAGGCGTCAAGGCTAAAGCTAGGTTCGCCATTTCCACTACTGCCTGAGCACATTCAGCGCCTTTGACTGCAACGCGGGCATGCGCTTGTTCGTCAGTGTCGCAGGTTAATACGCCATTGGCGATAGGTAAGCCTGAATCAATGGATATGCGCGTAATACCTGCAGCAGATTCATTGGAGACCAATTCAAAATGATAGGTCTCACCACGAATAACAGCGCCTAAGGCAACCAAACCATCAAACTCGCCGGTCTCAGCCATCTTTTGTAGGGCAAATGGAATCTCAAGTGCGCCAGGTACGGTTACCAGTTTGATATCGGATTGAGTTACGCCAAGAGAAAGGAGTTCGTTGATACAAGAGTTTGTTAAAGCAACGCAATGATCTTCATTAAAGCGTGCTTGTACTACGCCAATGCGTAAATCCTGACCGTTGAGATCTACCTCGAGGACGCCTACAAAATCATTAGTGGAGCTAGTCATATTCATTCTCTAAAAATATTTAATGTCACAGTGGATATTGGGAAGCCTCAGGGAATGTAAGGCTTATAGCCAGTCACTTCGAGCTTATAGCCAGATAGGCTCGGGACAGGGCTTGGGTTGGCAAGTAAACGCATTTTGCCCACACCAATATCCTTCAGAATTTGTGCGCCAATACCATAACTCCTAAAGTCCGTTTTTCTGGCTAATGGCTTCTTGGCCTCATCGTGTGACTGGTTCAGCTTTTGAAATTGCGCTAGCCAATCAGAATCATTTGGAGCAGCAACACCCGAAGCATTCAGAAGAACCGCAACGCCAGCGGGTGCTGAGGCAAGTTCTTCTAGGGCTTTAGCTAAAGGCCAAGAGTGAGTGCTGATATTAGAGTCCAGAAAATCAAGAACAGTCACTGGCTCATGCACGCGGACTAAAGTCTCCTGAGCTTCAGAGGGTTTGCCATGAATCAATGCAATATGAATACATGAGCTGGGAGTATCACGATAAATAATGCCCTGAAATTTTCCCCAAGGCGTTATGAATTCTCTGCTGCCTTCACGCACCACAATACTTTCATGCTGGCTACGATATTGAATGAGATCGGCAATACTGCCAATTTTTAATTGATGCTCTTTAGCAAACTCTAGAAGATCGGGGAGGCGCGCCATACTGCCATCGTCTTTCATGATTTCGCAAATCACCGAAGTGGGTGAACATCCTGCCATGGCAGCTAAGTCACAGCCTGCTTCAGTATGACCAGAACGAATCAATACACCACCTGGCTGAGCCATCAGCGGAAAAATATGGCCAGGCTGGACTAAATCACTGGGTTTGGCGTTTGGGGCAACAGCCGTTTTGATAGTGAGCGCACGATCAGCAGCAGATATACCGGTGGTTACACCACTGGCTGCTTCAATCGATACGGTGAAGTTGGTACCCATGGATGTACCGTTATCTCGAACCATCAGTGGAAGGTTCAGTTGCTGGCAGCGCTCGCGGGTCAAAGTGAGACAAATTAGGCCGCGACCATGCTTTGCCATGAAGTTGACTGCTTCAGCAGTGACATGATCGGCTGCTAAGACTAAATCCCCTTCATTCTCACGATCTTCTTCGTCAACGAGGATCACCATCTTGCCGGCACGCAGCTCGGCAATAATTTCTTCGGTGGAGGCTAGAGTATTTGGCATAGCCATCTATTTTAAGCGCAGGAACTACTTGTTGTTCGGTCTTACTGCAATATCCCATCTTTCTGACGGCAAGAGCCTTGGGTATGAGTTTTGACTTTGAACCCATCCTTTGAAAATAAGGCATGTCAGCCTGCAAGCACCCCGACGCTAGAGGGATCTCCGAGAACTCCCTGGGATTCATTTTGTTAGAGGTTTTAGTGGCCATGAGCATGATTTTGGGGGTCTGGATTACCTCGGTAGGGGCTTATCAGCGCCTTGCTTTAAGTCTGACTCAGCAAGAAGCTAAAAGATCTCAACTTCGAAAGGAATTAGATGCTTTTGAAATGCAAGAGTACGACAGGCTTAATCTCAATTCGCCGGCTAAGGTTTTAAGGAATGACACTACTCGAGTGCCTGGTGGGAATCGCTCTATGCGCACTCCTCCTCAATCCACTTCTTAAGACAAGCGCTGATTTGGTAATCAAGCAAATTGAATATGAGAAAACGCAATCCTTGGTTTCTGAAGCAGATCGCGGATTTGAATTAATTGGCCGCGCAATTCGTATGGCAGGTTATCGCAATATTCAATCTCAAAGTTTGCCAACAAAAAATGTAAAGCATTCATCAAGCAACACTTTTATTGAAGTGAGTAAAAAATCTGGTTTTCGAGGATCAGATTCTTTAACGATTCGCCATGAGTTATCAAGTGGTATTGACTTTGATTGTATTGGTAATGTAATTACAAAAGAGCGCACAAAAAATCAGTTGGCATTGCAAGGATTTTTAGTGGATCATCAGGCAGCCATTTCAAAAGGTCAGAGGGTGAATGGTGGATCCTTAATATGTCAATCTTTAGATCGTCAGGGTCGAATACAAAATACGACATTAATGAATGGGGTAAATGGGCTTTTTATTGAGGAGATAAATAGCTCTCAATCCCAAGCTGTAAAAGGGCCCAGACTATTTAAGGTAAAGCTACAAATGACCGATGGAACTAAGCTCAATATAGAGCTAGAGCGAATGTTTTCAACTCGGAATTTCTTGTGATTCTGGCTTGGGTAGTTTCTCTGCTCTTACTCTGTTCATCTCTCATCACTTATTTAGAGAGATTAAGTGCTTTGCGAGCGATTGAAGTAAAGACCATGCAAGTGGCTCATCAGCATTTTATTGCAGCTGAAAAAGTAATATTAGATTGCGAGAAAAGCCTCACCACTCTGGCGGAGTTAAAAGACATCGCTTGCGTTGTTCAATCAGTCGGCAAAAATAGATGGTTAATTTCTAGCAAAGAAAAACCAGCCATCCAAATTGGCGTGGTGATTGATGAAAAAACAGGTATTGCAACACGCGTTAATTGGCGGCAAGTCTTTGAATAAATCTAATCCATACTTAGGGCTAGGATTTCAATCTCAATTGGGATTCAGTCTTTTAGAATTAATGGCGGTAGTGTTGATTATTGCCATTGCTGCCATGATGACAATGCCGCTATTGCAAGCACAACTTGCTGCACGAGAACTCGACACTATCGCCAGAAGATTTATTGCCCACGCGCACTTTGCCCGTCAACAAGCGCTGTATTTGGGTGAGCCCGTTCGCTTACTGCCAAGCTCAGGAGATGGGTGGGAAGAGGGTTGGGTTGTACAAAGTGGCTGTATTGGGAAAGCGCTCCAGACAGCTTGTACTGAAAAACACTGGTTTGCCCAGGCAAGCATTGACCCTATTTATTTCAAAGGGGGCGGTAAGCAATTCATAGACCCCAATTCAGGTAGGAGGGGTATTTTGTTTAATGCCGCCGGAGCAGCAAAAACGGCTCAGGGCGGCTTTGTAGCCAATCGCCTTATTCTGGGTCACCAGAGAGCTCCCAAGCTCGAGCGTCAAATGATTCTAGGGAGTGGAGGGCGTTGGCGGATCTGTGACCCAGCTAGAGATGCAAAGCGTTGCCATTGAATGGTTTAATAGACCCCATGTACAGCGCAGTTGACCACCAGTTTATGAGTGAGGCTTTGGCCGAAGCTCAAAAAGCACTTTATTTATCTAATCCCAATCCCAGAGTGGGATGTGTGATCGTTCAAAATGGTCAAGTCATTGGTCGTGGATTTACACAGAAGGTGGGCGGTCCTCATGCTGAAGTACAAGCCTTAGCTAATGCAAAAGCGCTCGGTAATGATCCAACTGGATCGACCATGTACATCACCCTTGAGCCCTGTAATCACACCGGACGCACACCACCCTGTGTAGATGCCTTGATTGCCGCTAAACCTGCTGCTGTTTTTATAGCAATGTCCGATCCTAATCCCTTGGTTGCTGGTAAAGGTTTAGAGCGCCTGAAGGCCGCGGGCATCAAAGTCTATTGCGGTCTCATGGAATCAGAAGCGCAAGCATTGAACCCAGGATTTATTTCTAGGATGACACGTGGTTTGCCTTGGGTACGTATGAAAATCGCGGCAAGTCTTGATGGCAAAACCGCTTTACCAGATGGCCGCAGTCAGTGGATTACTGGACCACTTGCAAGAGCAGATGGACATCATTGGCGCGCACAAGCTTGTGCCATAGTCACTGGTGTAGGCACCGTGAAAGAAGATGATCCCAGTTTGAACGTGCGAGATGTAAAAACTGATCGTCAGCCATGGCGCATCATCGTCGATTCCAAATTGGAAACGCCGCTTACTGCAAAAATATTGAATCACCTTGATCAGTCTGGTGTCATGATTGTTTGTGCCAGTCTCGAAAGCTCTGAAATGCAGCAAAAGGCCAAGACGTTTACTGAGCGTGGCATCGAAGTCATCGCGATGGCCAATGCATTTGGCAAAGTCGATCTACCAGCACTATTTTCCTATCTCGCCAAAGAGCGTGAGATGAATGAGATTCATATTGAGTCGGGCTTTAAGCTGAATGGCTCACTACTGAGAGAAAATTGCGTAGACGAGCTCTTGCTCTATTACGCACCATTCTTTATGGGCGAGGGCATTGGTATGGCCAATGTCTCGCCGCTGAAGGCTCTGGATGATAAACAGGAATGGAAGTTAATTGATCAGAAGCTCTTTGGTTCTGATCTGCGGCTACGCTTCATCAAAAATTAACCATTAAAATTACGCCATGTTTACTGGAATCATTACTGCAGTTGGTCAAATTACAAGCGCTCAAGCAAAGGGCGATGGCTTGCATTTAGTAGTTGAGGTTCCTGTGGGTTATTTAGATGATGTAGTTTTGGGTGACAGTATTGCTATTCAGGGTGCGTGCATGACGGCCACTCAATTGGATAGCAATAGTTTTGCTTTAGACATTTCTCGTGAGTCTTTGAATAAAACCGTTGGCCTCGATAAAGTGGCTCCAGTGAATTTGGAGAAAGCCATGCGTCTTAATGATCGTCTGGGCGGCCACTTAGTGAGTGGACACGTAGATGGTGTTGGTAAAGTCGCGCACTTTTCTCAAGTGGCAAATGATGCCTATGGCTCTTGGTTGCTCCGTATCGAGGCGCCAAAAGAATTAGCGCAATACCTGGCTTACAAGGGCTCTATCGTTGTTAACGGCGTCTCCCTTACCGTGAATCAAACTGAAGATACACAAAATTCTTGCATTATTGATATCAACATCATTCCCCATACCTTGCAAAACACTACGCTAGGCAATTTAAAACAGGGTGATGCAGTGAATCTCGAGGTGGACTTAATTGCGCGTTACGTGGCAAGAATGCTTAATAAAGATATTTGAGGTAGGTTAATGGGGGAAATCACTTCAATTTATAACGATCTTGAGTATGAAGATGCATTAAATGAGATATCTAGTTTTTTTGACAATCCACCTATGCTAGAAAGTCAGGAGGCTACTAGATTTGAGTCTTTACTGAAATTAATCGAAGCTTACGAAACTGCAAATTTTGAAATTTGAATTAGTCGTCTACGACTAGTAATTTAGAAAATAATATTTCTTATTTATTTTTCTGATAGCGCGTTGGATCGCTCACATTCGCCTGTTTAAAGCCTTGTTGTCTTAAGCGACAAGACTCGCATTCTCCACAGGCTTCACCCAAATCATTTGCTTGGTAGCAAGATACTGTTTGGGAGTAATCAACGCCTAGGGTGCTACCCAGTTGAATGATTTGTGCCTTGGTGAGGCTGATGATCGGTGCATGCACCCGAAAACGGTTCTGATCATTAATAGCCTCTACACCTGCTTTAGTTGCTAGGTTGGCCATATGCTCAAAAGAGGCGACATACTCCGGGCGGCAATCCGGGTAGCCGGAATAGTCCACTGCATTAGCTCCGTAGAAAACATCTAGGCCGCCCAAGGACTCTGCCCAGCCTAAGGCAAGTGATAGCAAGATCGTATTGCGAGCGGGTACATAGGTAACAGGGATCTCTTGATCTTTGCCCGGGGTGATGGGAATTGCGATTGTGGAGTCAGTTAAGGCGGATCCTCCAAAACGAGTGAGATCCAAATTCACTACCTCATGACGCGCCACACCAATTTGCTTGGCAATATGTTTAGCTGCTGCTAGCTCTGAAGAATGGCGCTGACCATAGCCTACAGATAGCGCATAAGGCGTGTATCCAAGGTCTTTAGCAAGCGCTAGTACAGTCGTAGAGTCTAGGCCGCCAGAAAATAAGATAACCGCTGGAGCGCCTGCTTTACAAGGCGCGAGTGATTCAAATGCAGCGGACAGCTTGGACATAGGTGATGATTACTTCGTACTAGCAATAAGTTGCTGTGCTTCTTTAGCAGCCTCAGTATCTGGGTACTTGGCAATGATGTCGCTAAATGTTTTCTTAGCTGCCGCCTTATTGCCACTCTCTAACTGAGCATTACCTAAAGTCACCATCGCTGCAGGAACACGTGGATGATTAGGGTAATTCTTTATCAGACTTTGGAGTTGTTTAATAGCGCCGGCATAATCTTTATTGGCGTATTTGCTATTACCACCCCAGTAGAGTGCAAGCGGTAAGTAAGGACTCTTGGAGTACTTGGCTGCGAAAACAGAAAATCCTTCATCAGCTTTCTTGAGGTTGCCCGCTTGAAAAGCTTTCAAGGCATCGTCGTAAGCTTTTTTCTCACCAGGCTGCACTACGCCAGAGACGCCTTCAATCGTTACAGTACGCGGCTCAAAATTACCAAGGCGGGTATCAAGATCTTGGTAGTAGGTTTTCTGGCTAGTGTTGATGTCTTCGCCTTGCTTCTCCAGCTCTTCTACCTTGCCGCGTAGCTCAGCATTCTCAGTTTTCAGTTTGTCGATTTGCCCTTGCAGTTCAAGCTGGGTGGTGGCTAGAGACTTACGTAGATCCAGAATGGCTTTGCGGGCTTCATCGTCTGAGAAGAGGGCCCAAGCGCTATTCGATGCACCAAGGCAAATGAGGGCGGCACTTAAACAAAACGCTCGTGAGAGCGTTTGTTTTACTGAGTGAGAAAGCGCCATCATTTAGTTCGTGATGTAAACAATATCAGCGCGGCGGTTTTGTGCCCATGCTGCTTCGTTATCACCTTCAGCCTTTGGCTTTTCTTTACCAAAACTTACCGCTTCCATCTGGTCATCAGAAACGCCCATTAAGTTAAGTGACTTGCGAACAGCATCTGAACGACGTTGGCCAAGTGCCAAGTTATATTCAGCTGTGCCACGTTCATCAGTATTACCTTGGATGATGACTTTCTGTTTGGGGTTGGCCTTCAAGTAACTTGCATGAGCAGACAACATTTTTTGGTATTTAGTCTGAACGGTGTATTCATCAAAGCCAAAGTAAACACTCTTATCGAATAAGGGGCTATTAGGATCATTCCATGGCTGTGAACCAAATTTGCCGCTACCACTGCCGCTGCCATTAGCGCCATCAGTCTCATCCAACTTCACGCTTGAACACGCTGCCATGAGAAGTGCTGTGGCGCCGATGATGGCAAATGTCGCTGCGCGACGTGCGATAGAAATCTTCATAATCTTTCCTTTTTCCTACAGGCTGAACGACAAATTAATTAATAAAAGCTGCTCCACTGGAGCCAATAACTAATATTATGCCCCCAAGAACATCAAAAGTGACTATTTAGACCCTTAAAAAGGGCTTAGCTATATGGACTTGGGCTTCAGCCTTAGTCCATAAATGGTCCCCAGGATGGCTGACGAACATCAGATCCTGGAATGCTCAGTACCTGTTTTGAGTTGCCATCGACTGAAACTGCTGCTAGCACCCTCTTGCCGCCGACTTTGGTGGAGTAGAGAACATAGCGACCGTTAGCAGCAAAGGATGGTGATTCATCACTAGTGCCATCGGTCAGTGCTTGAGCATCACCCGTAGCCAAGTTCAAGATATACAAACGATACGCACCACCAATATTGGCGATATAGGCTAAATACTTACCATCAGGAGAGATGCGCGGTGAAGTAACAAAGCCTTGTTTGAAGGTAACGCGTTTTACACCTTCCGCCTGTTCGCCATCAGCACTCATGCGATAGATTTGTGGATTGCCACCGCGATCACTCGTGAAGTAGATGTAGCGTCCATCTGCAGAATATTGTGGCTCAGTATCAATCGTGTTGCCACGAGTTAAGCGTTGCAAACCAGTTCCATCAGCATTAATGCCATAAATCTGTGTATTGCCATCTTTAGACAATGAGATAGCTAATTTCTTACCATCAGGCGACCAGGCTGGCGCACTGTTATTACCCTTTTGATTTGAGAGGGAGATACGACGACCCGTTGCAAGTTCGTGTACATAAATGACTGGCTTGCGATCTTCAAATGAAACGTAAGCCACTTTCTTGCCATCAGGCGACCATGACGGAGAAATAATCGGCTCACCACTGTTCATGGCATTGCGGATATTTTGTCCATCAGCATCCGAGATCACCAGGCGATAGCGCTTGCCATCCTTGATGACATAGGAGAGGCGGGTAGAGAACACGCCACGTTCACCCAGTAATTTAAAGATGATGTCATCTGCAATTTTATGAGCGGCTGCTCGTAAGTTATCAGCGCTGGAATTCAGATTTAAACCACCCAGACTTTGCGACTTACGAATATCAAATAACTTATAGTGAATCTCAAACTGAGAACCATTTTGTACAACCGAGCCAACTACGAGTGCATCAGCACCACGTGCTGCCCATGATTTGTAGTTTGGAGTGCCTTCATCACTTTCAACTGCATTGCCATTTTCAGTGTTCTTGAAATAGCCACTGCGTGCCAAGTCTTGACGGATGATTTCAGTAACGCTCGTTGGTAACTTGGTCTCATCTTTGAAGCGCATTACTGCAATTGGATAGAGTGATTGACCAACGCCAGTGATTTCAATATTCATTTGCGCGAATGCTGGCATTGCCATGCTGACAAGCAATGCAAATACCACCACACCGTAAGACATTAATCTGGATTTCAATCGAGTTACCAAATGCAGCATGCTTTAGTCCTTGGGTTTAAAGGTCAGTTTTACTTCGCGTTGTGGAATTTTGCCATTGTCGTCTTTCGGCAGGCTTTCTGCGCGAGATAAAGCAAGCAAGACCGCTCGATCCCAGCCAGCATTACCGCTGGAGGACTGAATACTCGTACTCAAAATAGCCCCATCTGGAGCAAGGTTCACCAAAATGACTGCAGCAGGGTTGCCGCTGATGGATTCTGGGTTAAAGACAATCAGTGGTTTAACTTTCTTAATGACTTTGTCTGTCCAGCCTGGAGGTGCGTTACCTCCGCCACCAACACCACTTCCGACCGTGCCACCACTGCCGCCCTCAGCACCCGCTGCAGCACGTAAGCGGGCTAACTGATCTGAGCGTGCTTTTTCTGCAGCAGCATTGGCTTTAGTTTCTGCGGGTGATTGAGCTTTCGGAGCTTCTGCTTTTTTCGGCGGCTCTTCTTTCTTTGGTTTTTCCTTCTCCTTTGGTGGAGGAGGCTTTACTACTTTTGGCGTTTCTTTAACTTCTTTTTTCGGCGGCTCTTTTTCTACCTTCTTTTTCTTGACGGCAATATCAGCAGCTTCTTCTTTCACTTCAGTTTTGAGTTCAGGTTCTGGTGGAGTGACTACTTGCGGAGCTGAATCCCATAGCTCCACTTCAACACCAGAAGAGCTCGTGTTATTCCAGCTAATACCAATCATCAAGAAGGCGAGTAAGCCTAGATGAACTACTAGTGAAAATGTAAAAGCGCGCTTAGTACTTTCTGCTTTCGTAACTCGACCTCGTTTAAAAGGCGATATGGGAGATGGAAAAGTAGATGCGCTATTCATGGGCAATTAAAACAAGCCTCTAAGCCTTATTGGGTCTTCACGGCCAGGCCAACACGCTTCACACCATTCTCTTTAAGCTTAGACATGACTTCCATCACGGTCTCATATTTGATGGACTTATCTGCAGCAATAACGATGGGTTGATCGGCAGACTTTTCAGCTTGTGATCGAGCGAAGGCGCCGAGTTCAAATTTATTCAGAGTTTGAGTTGGGTCACCATCTTTTTTCACAATGACATTTTCGTTTGCATCAATCGTTAAAAAGACGGGTGGTAGTGATTGCACTTTTGCGCCACCAACGGTGGGTAGATTCACCACACCTGGATTAACCATAGGAGCAGTGACCATGAAGATCACTAGTAATACCAACATCACATCGATATACGGTACGACGTTAATGTCAGACATTGCCCGACGTTTATTTTTGCGTAATGAAGATCCGGCCATAATTGTTTAGCGACCTGATGTTTGACGCTGCAAAATATTGGTGAACTCTTCGATGAAAGTTTCAAAGCGAATGGAGAGGCGATCCACATCTGTTGCAGCGCGGTTATAGGCCACCACCGCCGGAATCGCCGCAAACAAACCAATGGCGGTTGCTACCAGCGCTTCTGCAATACCCGGTGCTACTGCTGCCAGGGTGGCATTTTGAACGTTAGCCAAACCACGGAAGGCGTGCATGATGCCCCAGACGGTGCCAAAGAGGCCGATGTAAGGAGAAACCGAGCCCACGGATGCCAGGAAAGGTAGATTGGCCTCTAGGAGGTCCATTTCACGTTGGTAGGTGGCTTTCATGGCGCGGCGGGCTGCATCAATCTCACGACCCTTTGTGAACTCCTGCATGCCAGCTTCAAAGATGTGTTCTAGGACGGCATCGCTACGAGTATTACGCTGGGCGGCCTCCAGGAGGACTTTAAGGTCTCCACCAGCCCAAAAGTCACGCTCAAAGCGCTCGGTATCCAGGCGGACCCCCCGTAAAACAGCTGTTTTCTTGAAAATAATGGTCCAGGAGGCGATGGACATACCCAGTAATAACAACATTACCAACTGGACTAATAGGCTGGCATTGAGGACTAGGGAGAGGAATGAGAGGTCTTGTGTAGAGGTCATGGTGGATTTTGTATGATGTAGGTTGATTTTACTAAGTTAATTCACTCAGCAATCCAACTTCTTCAGGATTATTACCATGTTTGACCGTCAGAACACTTTAGCCAAAACCGATCCCCAGCTGTGGGAAGCCATCCAGAATGAAAATAAGCGTCAAGAAGACCATATTGAGCTCATTGCTTCTGAGAACTATGCCTCACCAGCAGTCATGCAAGCACAGGGCTCTCAGTTGACCAATAAGTATGCTGAAGGTTATCCAGGCAAGCGTTATTACGGTGGTTGTGAATTCGTGGACGTAGCTGAGCAATTGGCGATTGATCGTGTGAAAGCACTTTATGGTGCTGAAGCAGCGAACGTGCAGCCGCATTGTGGCGCCTCCGCTAACCAAGCAGTTTTCTTGGCTTTCTTAAAACCTGGCGATACCTTCATGGGTATGAGCCTTGCTGAAGGTGGTCACTTAACGCATGGCATGGCACTCAATATGAGTGGCAAGTGGTTCAATCCGATTTCTTATGGTCTCGATAAAAACGAAGTGATCGACTATGAGCAAATGGAGCGTTTGGCGCGTGAGCACAAACCCAAATTAATTATTGCTGGTGCATCTGCCTACTCTCTCAAAATTGATTGGGAGCGTATTGGAAAATTAGCAAAAGAAGTCGGTGCCATTTTCATGGTGGATATGGCGCACTACTCTGGCCTGATTGCTGCTGGTGTTTATCCAAACCCAGTGCCTCATGCAGACATTGTTACTTCTACAACCCATAAGAGCTTGCGCGGTCCCCGTGGCGGCATTATCTTGATGAAGGCTGAGCACGAGAAGGCGATTAACTCCGCAGTGTTCCCAGGCTTACAGGGTGGCCCTTTGATGCATGTGATTGCTGGAAAGGCAGCAGCATTTAAAGAGGCGCAAGAGCCTAGCTTTATCGATTATCAAAAGCAAGTTATTGCGAATGCAAAAGCACTTGCAGAAACTTTGATTGCTCGTGGCTTACGGATTGTTTCTGGTGGTACAGATTCGCATGTGATGTTGGTAGATTTGCGTGCCAAGAAAATGACTGGCAAAGAAGCTGAACGTGTATTGGGTGAAGCCCACATTACTTGTAACAAAAATGGCATTCCGAATGATCCAGAAAAACCAATGGTGACAAGCGGTATTCGTTTAGGTTCACCAGCGATGACAACGCGTGGATTTAAAGAAGCGGAAGCGCGACAGGTTGGAAACTTTATTGCAGATGTTTTGGACAATCCAAATGATCCAGAGAATATCGCTAAAGTACGCGCGCAAGTTTCTGAGCTGACCAAGCGTTTCCCGGTTTACGGTTAAGCAACGAACCAAAGTAAAGAAGAGCTAATTGCGCTGCCCTTTTTGCCATAACGAAGATACCCAGGTTTTAGATACCCGTGTGTCGGACGAGGGCGATACTATTCGCCGTCGTCGCCGTTGTGCCAAATGCGATAAGCGTTTTACAACTTATGAGCGCGTTGAATTAGCACTTCCTGCCATCGTGAAGAAGAATGGCAGCCGAGTTGAATACAGTCACGATAAATTGGCAAGCTCCATAAAGCTCGCCTTGCGTAAGCGCCCAGTTTCTTCAGATTCAGTTGATGAGTCGATTGCCCGGATTGAGGAAAAGCTTCTCAGCCTGGGTGAAAAAGAGATACCCAGTGAGCGCGTAGGAGAATTGGTGATGCGTGAGCTTAAGCGCCTAGATAAAGTGGCTTACATTCGCTTCGCCTCTGTTTACAGAAGTTTTGCTGACATTGAGTCCTTTGAGAGTGCCCTCAAAGAGTTGAAGTAAATCCCTGGGGTTTTAGTTTTTTTGATTTTGTTGTGCTTACACTTTTTATTTCCTTGGCGCGATTTTCAATACTTCTAACTGATTCCAATAGTTCAGACGTACTCAGCAAGCCGCTTTGATGAAGCCCTCGCAAGGTTTCGATCATTTCAGAGATGATTCTGCTTCTCATTTTTTTATCTCCCATGCAGTAAATTTAGCATCCCAAGCCAACCCTTAAAAGTTTGTTAAATGGCTATTTTCATTAAATGGTCTTTGCATGTATACTGTAATCGATTGGTTACAATTGAAGCATGTATGAAATCAATAAAACAGTTGAATTTGACGTCTGGCTGAAGGCTATTCGAGACCCTTTAACTCGAGGTAGATTATTGACAAGACTGCGTAGGGCTGCATTGGGAAATTTGGGTGATGTTGCCCCAATAGCTGACGCAAATGGAATTTGGGAGATGCGAGAGCATTTTGGTGCCGGCTGGAGAATGTATTACCTAAGGCGTGGAAGGGTAGTCATCTTAATGTTGGGTGGTGGTTATAAAGCAACTCAAAATGCTGATATCAAGAAAGTTAAGAGGCTACTTCTAGCGATGGAGGATTAAATGAAAAATACAAAAAAGATCAAAATAAAAGATTTACCTAAATTTGATGTTGTAGATTATTTAAAAACAGAGGCGGATATCGCTGGATATTTGACTGCTGTATTGGAAGATGGAGATCCTGCATTATTTGTTGCAGCAATTGGCGACATTGCTAGGGCAAAAGGAATGACTGCCATTGCCAAAAAGAGTGGGGTAACTAGGGAATCCCTTTATAGAGCCTTGAAAATTGAAGCACGCCCACGATTTGAGACGGTAACCAGAGTCATACATGCCTTGGGTATGAAATTAAGTGTTCATGCATAAAAAAAGGACTGCAATGCAGTCCTTTTTGCTGATGCCGATTAAATTACTTCAATTGAGCAAAAATGGAAGCTGTAATATCTTCAACATTACCAGTACCACTCACCTTGCGATAGGCTGGTGCTTTTACCTTATCTGCTGGATTGGCTTGTACAGCCCAAGAAGAGTAGTACTCAACTAGAGGGCGGGTTTGGTCATCGTAAACTTGCAAACGCTTACGCACTGTTTCTTCTTTGTCGTCATCGCGCTGAATTAAATCCTCGCCAGTCACATCATCCTTACCAGCCACTTTTGGTGGGTTGTATTTGATGTGATAAGTGCGGCCAGAAGCCGGATGAACACGACGTCCGCCCATACGATCAATGATGGCATCAAACGGTACATCGATTTCTAAAACGTAATCGATTGGGACGCCAGCATCTTTCATGGCTTGCGCTTGTGGAATGGTTCTTGGGAAACCATCAAACAAATAACCTTTGCTGCAATCAGGCTGAGTAAGACGATCTTTCACAAGGCCAATGATGATGTCATCGGAAACCAAGCCGCCGGCATCCATAATTTTTTTGGCAGCAATACCCAGTTCAGTTCCTGCTTTCACCGCAGCGCGCAACATATCACCTGTGGAAATTTGTGGAATAGCGAACTTCTCGCAAATAAACTGAGCTTGTGTGCCTTTTCCAGCACCTGGTGCACCGAGCAGAATTAACCGCATTGTTTTCCCCTTAGAAGAGCTGACATTGTCCCGTATTTTGTTGGGATCTTAATTGCTTATTGCCTAGGATTATCCCCGAGAAGCATGGCAATAATAATGATTTTGTTTTGAAGTCTGAATCAGACTAGGGGCGGCCCAGTAACTGACGCACTCTTTCCAGGTCTTCTGGGGTATCAACGCCTGCTGGAGGGGCCTCTGGCGCAATATGAACCGCAATACGGTATCCATTCCAAAGGGCGCGCAGTTGCTCTAGGGCTTCCGCTTGTTCTGGGGGAGCTGGCTCAAGGCGGCTGTAGGCTTGTAAGAAATCCGCTCGATAGCCATAGATCCCCAGATGACGTAAATGCTCGGTGGTTTGCTTAACTTGAGCATCTCTGACAAAAGGAATGGGCGCTCTTGAGAAATAAAGTGCCTCTCCAGAGCGATTCAGGACAACTTTCACCACATTCGGATTATTAATCTCTGTAGCATCGGTAATTGGAACGGCGACGGTGGAGATTGCGCACTCCGCATGCTCTGCCAGAGTGCTGGCAACTTGATTGATGAGCTCTGGCGGAATCAGCGGTTCATCACCCTGAACATTGACTACCAAGGCATTGCTGGGAAGTTTGAGTAATTGCGCGACTTCCGCAATGCGATCAGTGCCAGTTGGGTGTTCAGCACTAGTGAGCAAGCATTCAATCCGAAACTCATTACAAGCCGCTTGAATTTCTGGTGAGTCAGTAGCTACTACAACGCTGTGTGCGAGAGACAACTTGGCACGCTCTGCCACTCGAATGACCATCGGTTTACCGCCAATATCCGCTAATGGTTTGCGCGGCAAGCGAGTGGATCCCAGTCTCGCTGGGATGACCACTAAAAAATCTGGAGCCTTAAGAGAAGCGTTCATTGAGGAGCTGAATTCAATCTATCAGGCGAACTCATCAGCACTTAGGCTGCGCGCTTCATCCACTAACATTACCGGCACATCATCACGAATTGGGTAAGCCAAACGATCTGCCTTACAAATAAGCTCATGCTTGTTAGCATCTAAATGCAATTGGCTTTTACATAAGGGGCAAACCAAAATATCGAGTAGTCGTTTATCCATGATGTCTTTAGTGGGAGATAGATGAAGGGGATTACACAGTGTAGTGCTATCTGCGTTAAACCTACAAGGTGTAACGATAAGGGTCTGGTCTTTGTAGTATGGATTGCAACCATTGGGCAAAACTATCTGGGAGGTGTAGTGTCATTGGTGCTACCCAAATGCGCTCATCGGTAATACCTGCACACTTAACAGCATCTTTTTCAGTAATTAGGATGCATTGGGCATTCAGGCCCTCAAAAAACTCAGGAGTGAAGGTAGCGTGATCTGGCAAAGGAATAGATTTGCCAGCAATGCCTTGAGCGAGAAGGTCATCAAAAAAGCGCTGAGGGTTGCCTAGAGCTGCAACGGCAGTGATCTTGTTAGGTATATAGCTATCAGCAATTTGAGAGAGTGTTTGGTGATTGCTTGGATTGATGAGTTGATAGGCGTTACCCAAATTACCTAAAAGTGAGAATGCGCGACGCCCCAGAAAGTATTCATCTTGCTGACCAATCTTGTGGATGCTATCTTTTGCTTTACCGGTAAATAGGGTTGCATCACGTTCACGTGTAGCGGGTTCACGCAAGGGGCCTGCTGGTATTAAGAAACGATTACCTTCACCACGCCCATCGCGCACCACCAATTCGATATCACGACCGCCTTCACGAGCGGGCCAACGAGCCAAGCCAGTATGTTGCAGACCATCATCACTAATGATGACATTCACATTGGGGGAGTGCTTTAGCAAAGCTCGAATACTCTGCCGACGTTTCGGAAAAACCCAAATGGGAAATTGATTATGTGTACGTTTAGCAATTAACACTGGCTCATCACCGACCAATGCGGGATCGGAATCACTCTTGACTTGAAGAGGGGCTGGTTGTGAGGAAGAGCCATAACCTCTACTGATAATTCCGGGACTCCAGCCTAATTGTTGCAAACGTTCTGCTAATGCAATCACGATGGGCGTCTTACCAGTGCCGCCCACTCGAATGTTTCCTACGATGATGACGGGCGCAGGAGCTGGGTACTGTTTGATGAAGCCTGTATCCAAAACCAATTTTCGAATACGGAGCACTAGACCATACAGCCAAGACAAGGGCCACAAGATCAAACTAGTGGGACCACGTCTTTCCCAGAACTTAGGTGCTTTACGGAAAAAAGAAAAGGACATGAAAATAGGTTTCTGAGTGCGTAGCTTATTTCTTGGTTTGACTGCTAAACACAACATTAGAGAGGTTGGCATCTCGCGCAGCTTCGAGTGCGCTCATTACCGCTTGATGTGGTGCTCTTGCATCGGCATCAATATTGACTTGTAAGTTACTTGCTAAATCTTTCTTATTATCAGTTTGCCCACTTAATTGCATGAGGGCGCTACTGAGTTGAGAGCGATCAGTTACTTTACCGTTAATTGCAAAGCGCCCATCTCGGCTAACAGCGATATGGATCTGCTTAACTTCTGCTTGGCTCTCGCTGCCGTTGGCAGTTGGCAATGTAATGGCTAATTCTTGATAGCGCGTGAAGGTGGTAGAAATCATTAAAAAGATCAGTACCACTAACAACACATCAATAAAAGGAATCAGATTGATCTCTGGCTCTACAGGTGCGGTAGTGGCTCCTAGAGAAAAACGTTTGCGCGCATGCGCATGTGTTTCTAACCAGCTCATGAAGCGGAATCAGTCGGATACAGTTTTTTAAAGATTTGACGAGTAAATTCTTCGCACTCGCGTTGACGTTGATTTGCCATAGCGCGCAAACCTCGCCATGCCGCTAATGCAGGAATTGCAATCAACAATCCAAAGGCAGTGTTATATAAAGCAACAGAAATGCCATGAGCTAATTGCTGAGGGCTGCCGGCTGCACCATTGATCGCGCCTTGACTACCGAAGATCTCAATCATGCCAACTACAGTGCCAAATAAACCGAGTAAGGGTGCAATAGTGGCAATCGTAGCCAGTGCACCAAGATAGCGATCTAACTTCAGCCAAGTGCTTTGAGCAGTTGCTTGAAGTTCTTCTAAAGCGCTTTCAGCGCTGCTGCCACTGAGCTTTTCTCTGAGAGTGCATGCCAGCAGTGGACTAGCTGGAGAGAGTTGCGCTAACTCAGCTAACTGTAACTCGCTTACTGTAGAGCCAGCTTTAGAGTTAACCATTTGATTGGTAAGGGAAAAGGCGGTTTCTAGACAGTTTTTGGGAAAAATATGGGTCTGACGTAGATACCAGCAACGCTCCAAGGCGATTGCTAAGCCCAAAATAGAAATAACAAGAAGGGGCCAAATAGGCCAGCCAGCGGATAGTAAGATGGAGTACATAAGCTCAGTACTTTAGCTGAATTAAAAAGCCTGTTTCGGAAAGCGTGCCTGTGGATAACTCTGTGCAAAACTTTTTTGGATTTGCGCTGTAAGTCCTTGATTGATGGTGAAACCAGTGATTAATTGCTAGAACAGCGTTTTTTGAAGTTGATTAATTATTATATAAATCAAGGGCTTAGTATTGCTTTGTTGGATTTATGAGACGTTTTGGGTCAGTAATTACTTACTTATGAGTATTCAACCTAGGGCGTATTGGTGTCTGTGGATATTTATTGGCGCCTAAGCCTGATGGGTGCGAGATTGAAGAGAAAAAATGTCGGAAATATCAAAGGAAATTCTGAGTGTTGGCGATCTCAACCGCGCCATTGCCGCATCTTTGGAGGAGCGCTTTGATACGGTCTGGGTAAGCGGGGAGATTTCGAACTTCAAGGCTTATGACAGCGGCCATTGGTATTTCTCTTTAAAGGACGAAGAAGGTCAAATTCGCTGCGTGATGTTCCGGGGCCGTAATGGCCAGGTTGGGTTTATGCCGCAATCCGGAGATTTGGTTGAAGTCAGCGCTAATCTGGGCATGTATGTCCCGCGCGGAGATATACAGCTAACCATTCATACCCTGCGTCGCGCAGGCATGGGTGGTTTATACGAAGCCTTCCTCAAGCTCAAAGCCAAACTTGCCAAAGAGGGCTTATTTGATGAAGACCGTAAACGAGAGATTCCAACGCATCCTAGATCAATTGGCATCATCACATCTCCTCAAGCCGCAGCGCTAAAAGATGTCTTGAGTACATTAGCAAGAAGAGCGCCACATATTCCAGTTGTGATTTATCCAACGCTTGTGCAAGGTCCAGACGCACCCGCCGGAATTATTGCCGCACTAAAAGCAGCTGAAAAAGAAAATGTGGTGGATGTCATTTTGCTGGTACGTGGTGGTGGCAGCATTGAAGATCTCTGGGCATTTAATGATGAGCAATTGGCGTATGCAATTGCAGATTCATCGATACCAGTAGTCAGCGGTGTTGGTCATGAGACTGATTTCACAATCGCTGACTTTGTATCTGATCTGCGTGCACCTACACCAACGGGCGCTGCTGAATTAGCGGCACCCCGCAGAGATCAAATGTTGCAAGAGTTAGATGCCATCATGCAAGCATTGACACAACGCATTAACCAGCGCGTAGAACGTGAAGCACAAACCTTGGATCAATTAGCCCTGCGACTTAGTCATGCCTTACCTAATCCAGATCGTATGCGTGAGCAAATACAAGGTTGGCAACAACGCCTGAACCAAGCCTGGTCTGTACGCATGGATAACTGGAAACGCAATCAAACGCATTATCAATCTCAATTAGAAATGCTGAACCCTCAGAGAACATTAGAGCGGGGATATGCGGTGATATTGAGTAAAGAAAACGATCAATTACATGCTGTACGCAAACCAAGCGAGCTTAATACAGAGCTCGCCTTTGAGATAAAGCTAGCCGAGGGTCAAGCGGAGGTCCAGTTCTCAGAAGTGCTCAGAAAATAGTCATATTGCAGTCTTGACAAAGCGTACGCTTTTACGTACTATGTGCTCTGGAGGTCATTATGACAACTATCACTGCAAGTGAAGCTAGAGCAGGACTTTATCGCTTGATTGATCAGGCGGCAGAGTCCCATAAACCTGTGACGATTTCTGGAAAGCGGGCTAACGCCGTGCTGATTTCTGAAGAGGACTGGAGTGCCATTCAGGAGACGCTATATCTCATGGCGATACCTGGAATGCGTGAGTCCATTAAAGATGCGATGGCCGAACCATTATCAAAGAGTAAAAGGGTATTGAAGTGGTGACTTGGAATTTAGTTTTTTCCAAGTACGCAATAAAAGATGCCAAAAAATTATCTGCCGCTGGATTGAAAGAAAAGGCCCAGTCTTTACTTGAAGTTTTAGAGATAGACCCACTACAAAATCCACCACCTTACGAGAAATTAGTAGGAGATTTAAAGGGTGCGTATTCTCGGAGAATTAATATACAACATCGTTTAGTTTATGAAGTTTTTCGCAAAGAAAAAACAGTTCGAGTATTGAGAATGTGGACTCATTACGATTAAGTATTTAAAAAATATTGGGCTCAATGTGTAAAGTCACGCCAAACTGGTCGTGCACTTTATCTTGAATACATTTAGCAAGACCCAAAATATCTTGGGCTGTGCCACCACCATAATTCACTAGCACTAGAGCTTGGTTTTCATATACGCCAACAGCACCCATGCGATTACCTTTAAAGCCGCACTGATCTATCAGCCATCCAGCGGCTAGCTTACGCTTGCCTGGTAAATCGGGGTAAGACACTAGGCCCGTATAAGTCTTGAGAAGGGTCTCGTATTGCTCGTTAGGAATCACCGGGTTTTGAAAGAAACTACCAGCGTTACCAATTACTTTTGGATCGGGAAGTTTTTGTGTACGAATTTTACAAACTGCCAAGAAGATATCTTCTGGACTGGGGTCGGCATTAACCGCAAACTGCTTGGCAAGATCTGCGTAATGAATGCGGGCTTGCCAAGCTTTAGGCATTTTAAAAATAACCTTTGTCACGATAAAGCGACCGGGGTTTTGCTTAAAGTAGCTATCGCGATACGCAAAGCAGCATGCTTCTTTTGGCAGAGTGACAAAGGCATGGGCTTTGGCGTCAAAGGCTTCGATGCGATCAATGTATTCGCCGATCTCAACACCATAAGCGCCAATATTTTGTATGGGAGCAGCACCAACAGTTCCCGGAATTAAAGCCAGGTTTTCAAAACCAGGCAGATCGTTCTCTAGAGTCCAAGCAACTAGCTCATGCCAGCCCACTCCAGCACCAACCGATAAATAAGTGGCATCTTCATCGCTGGAGAGGATTTCTTGCCCCAGAATGTTTATCAAGAGGGTCGCACCAGGAAGTGCGCTTGGCAAAATGACATTACTGCCACCACCCAATACTCGCCATTGCAGTTTTTGGTCGGCAATCCCCAACATCACTGCCGGAACTTGCTCTGGGGTGCTAATTTCATAGGCGAGTTCAGCTACGGCATCTAGGCCAAAGGTATTGCGGTGCTTGAGCCCTAAATTCGGGATCAATTTTGCAGGGGTGGACGCATTTGGGGCGCGAGTCATGCCACAATCTTATTCGTAAACGAATCTAGGGCGGTTTTTTTGGTCATAGAGCAAGAAACTCTAGCCATGAGCATTAGAAATTCGCAAAAATAGAACTTAAACCAAATAAGCAAGATTATTGAAGGAGTTGAGATGCCAACATTTGACGTTGTTTGTGAGCCGGACATGGTGGAGCTCAAAAATGCGATTGAGCAATCAAATAAAGAAATTAGCAATCGTTTTGACTTCAAGGGCTCCGATAGCCGTGTAGAGCAAAAAGACGAGACTCTCATTTTGTTTGGCGACGATGACTTTAAGTTGGGTCAAGTGCGTGATGTTCTGATTGGCAAAATGGCAAAGCGCAATGTGGATGTGCGCTATCTCAAAGATGACAAAACAGAAACGATTGGCAGTGATAAGCGCAAGCAAACTATGAAGATTCAAAAAGGGATTACTTCAGAGTTGGCTAAAAAAGTAGTACGTATTATCAAAGACAGCAAGCTCAAAGTGCAGGCAAGCATTCAGGGTGATGCGGTACGTGTTACTGGTGCTAAGCGTGATGACTTACAAGAAACAATGGCACTACTTAAAAAAGAAGTAACTGAAGCGCCATTAGGCTTTAATAATTTCCGTGACTAATGTTGCGTCACCTGCAATAGCCCCAGCAAGCCAAGAAGCCATTGAACGCTTCTGCGATGCTTGCTGGTTGGAAGATGGGCTTGCTCAAAATAGTTTAGCTGCATACCGTAGAGACTTATTGCTATTGGCCCAATGGCTTTATAAAGAGACTGGCGGTGATCTTTACGGCGTTACAGAAAAAGATCTCACTGCTTATATCGCTCATCGTAGAGCTGATAAAGCTACTACTGCCAATCGACGTTTAACAGTTTTCAAACGTTTCTACCGTCATGCCCTGCGTATCAATTTAGTGAAGAGTGATCCTTGCATAGGATTACGCGCTGCTAAGCAAGCGCTGCGCTTTCCAAAAACATTAAGTGAAGATCAGGTAACGGCACTACTGAATGCGCCTGATATCGAAACGCCTTTAGGTTTGCGTGATCGCACTATGTTAGAGCTGATGTATGCCAGTGGTTTGCGTGTTTCAGAAATCGTCTCATTAAAAACGGTGGCACTCGGTTTAAATGAGGGTGTAGTACGGGTAGTCAATGGTAAAGGTGGTAAAGAGCGTTTAGTCCCATTTGGTGGTGAAGCAGGGCAGTGGTTAAGAAAATATTTAGCAGAAGCGCGTACTCCATTATTAGAGGGCAAAACAACAGATGCGGTATTTGTAGGTCGCCATACTGGCACCGGTTTAACTAGGCAAGCTTTTTGGGCATTGATTAAGCGTTACGCGACAGTAGCAAATATTCCTGTGGCCCTCTCACCCCATACCTTGCGTCATGCCTTTGCGACCCATTTACTCAATCATGGCGCCGATTTAAGGGTGGTTCAGCTGCTTTTAGGGCATGCGGACATCTCTACTACTCAAATCTATACCCATGTGGCCAGAGAAAGACTCAAATCCATTCACCAGCAACATCATCCTCGGGGTTCTTAAGCGCTTTCCGAGCCAAGGTTTGGCGTCTGCCTGCATTCATAAGTGTTTAAGATAGCGGTATGGACCTTACTTTAGATCTTTTGTTGATCCCCATTGCCTATTTCATTGGCTCTATCTCTTTTGCGGTCGTGGTGAGTAAGTGTATGCGCTTGCCTGATCCCCATTCTTATGGCTCAGGTAATCCAGGGGCAACCAATGTTTTGCGTACCGGCAATAAATTGGCTGCAGTGTTGACCTTAATCGGCGATGCCCTTAAAGGATATTTTGCAGTCATGCTCGCACGCGTATTGTTAGGTGATGAGTCATTAACCTCGACATTAAATTCTTGGTTGCTTTGCGGAGTAGTGATCGCTGTTTTTCTGGGCCACCTCTTTCCGATATTCCACGGCTTTAAAGGTGGCAAAGGGGTTGCTACAGCCTGCGGAATTTTGTTTGGTATTAATTGGATCCTAGGTTTAGCGACACTGAGTACCTGGATTATTGTGGCGATGTTTATGCGCTACTCATCATTGGCTGCATTAGCAGCTGCAATCTTTGGCCCCATCTATTTTGTTTTCTTGTTTGGCTTTCAGCCTATGGGTATCGCCCTACTTATTGTTTGCCTCTTATTAATTTGGCGCCACCGTAGCAATATCCAAAATTTACTCAATGGAACCGAGAGTCGCATTGGTTCCAAAAAGACTTCTCAATAATTTAATAAAAACGCTCAAAATATGACTATTGCTTATGCTTGCGTTCTCTTTATGGGACTGTTCCCCTATGTTGCTGCTGGTATAGCCAAGAAGGGCTTTCAGGGCTATGACAATGCCTTACCTAGACAATGGCTTGCTCAGCAAACTGGTTTTAGAGCAAGGGCCAATGCCGCACAAGCTAATTTATTTGAGTCCTTGCCCCTATTTTTTGCGGCAGTAATCATCGCCTCGATTGCCAATGCCCCGCAAGCTAGAATTGACCTGCTTGCACTAGGCTTTGTAGCTGCACGAATTGCTTACTTAATTTGCTATGTAGCCAATTGGCCAACGACTCGATCGATTGTTTGGTCGATTGGAATTATCTGCGTTGTCAGTATGTTTTTTCAGCTTTAAGAATTTCAATATTAAATACTATTTAAAACCTAACAATAAGTAAAAATTCGAGACAGACTATTTCTTATGCCTACTAAAAAACCAGCCGCAGCAAAAAAGACTGTAGTTAAAAAAGTAATTGCAGTAAAAAAGACAGCTCCAGCAAAAAAGATCACTACAGCAAAAAAGACCACAAATACAAAAGATGAGGGTGGCTTACCTTTGTCGGTAGTCATTCGTCGCCGTATTGAAGCGCAAAAAGCACGCTTTCATGCGAACGACAATATCTCGGCATTCATTGAGCCAGGTGAGTTAGAGGGATTAGTAGATGAGGTCGCAGAAAAGATGCAGGCTGTTCTAGAGAGCTTGGTTATTGATACTGAAAATGATCACAACACGCAAAATACAAGTCGTCGCGTTGCCAAGATGTATGTCCAGGAGGTATTTAACGGTCGTTATGTAGTTCAGCCTACCTTGACTAAGTTCCCCAATGTGAGCCGTCTCAACGAATTGATGATTATTGGGCCTATTACCGTACGTAGCGCTTGCTCCCACCACCTTTGTCCAATTATGGGTCGCATTTGGATTGGCGTACTACCTAGTAAAGAGTCTGCCTTGATCGGCCTTTCTAAATATTCGCGTCTTACCGAGTGGGTCATGTGTCGTCCGCAAATTCAGGAAGAGGCGGTAGTGGAGTTGGCTGATATGTTGGAGAAAAAAATTAAGCCTATCGGTGTTGCTGTAGTGATGGATGCGGATCACTTTTGCATGCAGTGGCGTGGCGTTAAAGATCGCGACTCGAAGATGATCAACAGTGTGATGCGTGGCGCTTTCTTGAAAGACTCTAATCTGCGTAGAGAGTTTCTGGCGCTGATTGATCGAAAATAGGAATATGAAAAAAGTTCTTATCCTGGTTGTTTTGTTTGCTATGGGTTGCTCTATGGGCCCCAATAGACAGGACTATCAGACCTTAGCGAGTGAAAAAATGGAGTCTCCATTTTTTTATATTCCTCCGCTTAATCAAAAAGACTTCAAAGACCGTACTTGGATTCTGTTAGCAGAATCCAAGACAAAGACTTGGCTCTATGATCCCTACACTTTGAGTGAAGATGAGGATGGCATTCTATCTTTTGCCGCTTACATTGCCCCCAGAGAGAAAAATAATCTACCCGCATTTAATGCCACGATCGTTGGCCCATATTTACAGAAGTTAGATTGTTTTAGTAATAATCAATGGTCAGAAACCCTCTACACCAAAGACTTGCTTGCGCAAAGGCCGCTAGTCGGAGATGCTAAGCCAGTGAACGGTTCTGGCTGGGTCAAGATTAAAGCTAAAACTGCGATGGCTTATGTGCGTTCGCGTCTGTGTGGGCGTAAATTTATTGATGATCAAAACGTCAATTATTTCTTATTCCAAGATGGTGCCTTGCCAGCGCCGATTGCTAAGAAAGCGCCAGAAGAAGTGTTTGATCAAAAACAAAGTAAGCAGATCGTGACTCTTGCGCAAGAAGAGGTCATTGAATCAAGCAATACCAAGCCGCCTATATTTTATGAAGTCATCAACAATGAAGTAACTATCGTAGATAGTAAAAAAGAGATCCGCCAGTTACGAATAAACGCTTACTATCTCGATAAAAATTTATCCAAACAAGCAGACTATATTTTTACAGCTAGCTGCGCAGATAACTCATATGCAATGACTGCTGCTGGAACAGCTCCAAAATCGAGCGCTACTAATGGCGCCATTGCTGCAAAAGATTCATTGTCTGCAGTAGCATTTAATCGCGCCTGCGGCAATCACGGCGCGTACATGAAGATGGCGACCCGAGGCTCCAAATGATGTGTATGCAATCCCGATATATGCGTCTTTTATTTTCAGTATTACTTGGGGTTGTTGTGGTTGCTTGCGCAGGTTTCCCTGACGAGAATGTTGACCCAACCAAAAACAATAAGGCGACCTACAACAAGGATTTAAAAGAGTGCCGCGAGGATTATCCAGAGCAGGGGTCTGGTGTTCACTATCGCCAGTGGATTGGTTGCATGAAACTCAAGGGTTGGAAGTAGATTTGCATTCGAACTCTTGCTGAGAACAATTCTCATCTAAATTTCTATATAAATCAAAGACTTGCATCACCCAGTGACTGAATAAATCTTCTCCACTATGATCATCTGAGTTTTCAAAGTTGCGCATTGCTACAAAGTGCGTTTGCATGTTCATCACTGATTTATTTTTGGAGAATCCATGAAAAATAGTCGTCGCCAATTTATGATTTTGTCTGCAGCTGGTGCTTGTACTTTGGCATTGAACGGTAAAGTTCAAGCTCAAGCAATGGTTGCTGAAACCGATCCACAAGCTGCTGCATTGGGTTACAAAGCAGATGCTTCTAAAGTAGACAAGGCAAAGTTTCCAAAATATGCCGCTGGTCAAAAGTGCGATAACTGTGCTTTGTACCAAGGTAAGCCTGGCTCTCCAGCAGGTGGTTGCTCATTGTTCGCTGGTAAGCAAGTTGCTGGTCCAGGCTGGTGCTCTGCTTACGCTAAGAAGGCTTAATTACCTTTTGCTAGCGTATTCATTCCAGGGCTTTAGATGTCTCGGAATAGAAAAAAGGCTGCTTTTGCAGCCTTTTTTATTACCCTCGCTGAGTCCATCAAGGAATGTGAATGAAGCAGTCCAATAAGCGTTTTTTAAAAGACCTTCTTTTTTATATGGGCGGTGATCAACCGCCTGTGAGTTGGTTGGAGAAAATTCGCTCGGTATTGGGTGCTTTTATTGGCCTTATGTTAGTGTTCACTATCGCCAAACACCTTGGCGAGCTAAGTGGTGTAGATGAATGGCTCATGGCATCCTTGGGAGCAAGCGCTTTATTGGTGTTTGCTCTGCCGGGTAGCCCTATGGCACAACCTTGGGCAGTAATCGCTGGCAATACGCTATCTGCACTAGTCGGAATTGGCTGTTTTCATCTCATTGAACAGCCATTGTTGGCGTTACCTGCGGCAGCTGCACTATCTATTCTCGGGATGTTTGTATTGCGCTGTCTGCACCCACCAGCTGCAGCCGTCTCTTTGATTGTGGTGCTAGGGCATATCGGCAGCTATCGCTATGCCTTTTTCCCTGTAATGGTGGACTCTGTTTTATTGATTCTGGCTGGGGCGGTTTACAGCAATCTGACTGGTAAACCTTACCCCAATAGGCCGCCTAGATAGGGTTCTAGACGGTAGCTGTGTTTTTTCTTATTTGATTTTGCCTGCAGCAATAGAGGCTTTGCAGTCCAAAATAGCGTAGTTCTGGAACTTCCCGGCATTCTCCTTGCGGATAGATTGACCGCACTCAGTTAAGGAATTGCGTAAGTTAATTTTAGGGATATTGCTCATAGTGATGGCTCCTGTAGTGATTTCTCTAGTTATTGTTTGAAATTCAATCTGCAATACAGCGCCATTGTGCTCTTGGCTGACGCTTTTTGGGGTTTTAATAAATTCCCAAGCTTTGCTAAAGAGGGGTCATAAACCCTTTAAAATCTACTTTTATTTATAAAAAGCATATCCATTGCTTTCAATTTCATGGCTTTAGTGATTCCAGTCATTCTTTGCGGCGGCTCCGGTACTCGGCTTTGGCCTTTGTCCCGTTCGGGCTTTCCAAAGCAATTTTTGGTTCTCTCTGGCGACGGCTCATCTCAAAGCCTTTTTCAACAAGCGGTCGAGCGCATCAATTTCGTTGCTAGTACAAAAATTACACTCGGTAATACCTTGGTAGTCACTAATGAAGACCACCGATTCTTGGTGCTAGATCAATTACGTGAAATGAAATCAGTTCACGCCACTTTGTTACTAGAGCCAGTAGGTCGCAACACAGCACCTGCATTAAGCATGGCTGCTTTTTGTGCTCAGCAGTTAGCTCAAGATCAAGATCCCATTTTGGTAATTACTCCAGCGGATCAAACGATTCAAAATCCTGCCGCCTTTACTAAGGCATTGCAAGATTGCATTTCAGTGGTTGAGGTAAATGTACCAAGCATTGCTATCTTGGGTATTACACCAACTGCACCTGAAACAGGCTATGGATATATTCAGCGCTCTGGTGCAAAGGATCAACACAACGCATTTGTAGTCGATCGCTTTGTAGAAAAGCCAGATAGCCAGACTGCACAAAGTTATTTGGCTGATGGAAGCTATCTTTGGAACAGCGGTATGTTTGTGCTCAAAGCCAGTACATGGCTTGCTGCCCTCAGGGAATATCGTGGTGATATCTATGATGCTTCACAAAAAGCATGGCAAGCGAAATCTGAAGATAGGGCCGACGGAGTGCAATTTATTCGCCCAGGCAAAGAAGAATTTATGGCAATTCCAAGTGAGTCGATTGACTATGCGGTGATTGAAAAGTGTCCGAATAGCCAAGGCGGTCAATACAACATCAAGATGGTGGAATTAGATGCCGGTTGGAATGATCTCGGTGCTTGGGATGCAGTGTGGCAAGTAGGCAAACAAGACCAAGATGGTAACGTGACTAGTGGCGATACATTGCTAACGAACTCCAAGAACTCCTTAGTGCATGCCAACAGTCGTTTGGTGAGTGTGGTTGGGGTTGAAAATCTCATCATCGTAGAAACAGCAGACGCAGTACTAGTAGCTGATCGCAAAAATAGCCAAGATGTTAAAAACATTGTGAATCTGCTGGAATCACAAAAGCGGGAAGAGAAAAGTCTGCATCGCAAGGTTGCTAGACCCTGGGGCTGGTATGACAGTGTGGATGAAGGCGAGCGCTTTAAAGTAAAGCGCATTCAGGTCAAACCAGGTGCCAGCCTTTCTTTACAAATGCATCATCACCGCGCAGAGCATTGGATTGTGGTTAAAGGTGTGGCTGAGATCACCAATGGGGATCAAGTAATCACTCTCCATGAAAATCAAAGTACTTATATTCCTCAAGGGCAAACACATCGTTTGGCTAATCGTGGCTCTGAGCCCCTGGAGATTATTGAAGTGCAGTCGGGTAGTTATTTAGGTGAAGACGACATTGTCCGTTTTGAAGACACGTATGGTCGTAGTTGATACCTAAAAAAATTAATAGCGAAGATTAAAGAGTAGAGAAGAAACATGACAAACAAACAAAAAGTAGCTCTTATTACAGGTATTACAGGTCAGGATGGCTCCTACCTTGCTGAATTCCTATTGGAGAAGGGTTATATCGTTCACGGTATTAAGCGCCGCTCATCTTCTTTTAACACCGAGCGTATTGATCATATTTATCAAGATCCACATATCGATCATCAAGATTTGATTCTGCATTACGGCGACTTAACTGATACCAGTAACTTGGTACGCATTATTCAAGAATCACAGCCCGACGAGATTTATAACTTGGGCGCACAGTCCCATGTAGCGGTATCTTTTGAGTCGCCTGAATACACGGCTGATGTCGATGCTATTGGACCATTGCGTATGTTGGAGGCTATACGTATCTTAGGTTTAGAAAAGAAAACCCGTTTTTATCAAGCATCGACTTCTGAGCTCTATGGTTTAGTTCAAGAAATTCCCCAAAAAGAAACTACGCCGTTCTATCCAAGAAGTCCATATGCCGTAGCCAAGATGTATGCTTACTGGATCACCGTGAACTATCGCGAAGCTTATGGGATTTACGCTTGTAATGGAATCTTGTTCAATCATGAATCTAAGCGCCGCGGCGAGACCTTTGTTACACGCAAGGTGACCCGTGGCTTGGCAAACATTGCTCAAGGCTTAGAGAAGTGCCTGTTCATGGGTAATATCGACGCCCTTCGTGACTGGGGTCACGCTAAGGACTATGTTCGTATGCAATGGCTAATGTTGCAGCAAGAAGTGCCCGAAGATTTTGTGATTGCAACGGGTGTGCAGTTTACTGTTCGTGAATTTATTGCCCGTAGTGCCCAGCAACTTGGCATTACCCTTAAGTTTGAAGGCGTTGCTGAAAATGAGAAAGCTATCGTAGCTGCTATCGAGGGTGATCAAGCCCCCGCATTAAAGGTAGGCGATGTGATTGTGCAGATTGATCCGCGCTATTACCGTCCAACTGAAGTAGAGACCCTATTGGGTGATCCAGCTAAGGCGAAAGCAAAATTGGGTTGGGTTCCAGAAATCACGCTTGACCAAATGATTGTTGAAATGGTTGCCAATGACCTCGATAAAGCCAAGCAGCATGCCCTATTACTTAAGCATGGCCATAGCGTTGCCGTTGGTAAAGAAAATTAATCCCCATTTTTATAAATAGAGCTAATAAAGTGTCGATTAATCTAAATCAAAAAATTTATGTAGCAGGCCATAGGGGGATGGTTGGCTCTGCGATTGTTCGTACTTTGAAGGAAAAAGGGTATGAGAACATCATTACTCGCACACATGCAGAGCTCGATTTAACGAATCAAGCAGCTGTTCAAGCCTTTTTTGAAGAAGAAAAGCCCGATCAAGTCTATTTGGCTGCAGCAAAAGTAGGCGGCATTTATGCAAACAATACTTTTCCTGCAGAATTTATTTATCAAAATCTCATGATGGAATCCAATGTGATTCATCAGGCTTTCGTTGCCGGCGTTAAAAGACTTCTGTTTTTGGGTTCGAGCTGTATTTATCCTAAATTAGCTCCGCAGCCTATGGCTGAAGATGCGTTACTAACGGGCTTGCTCGAGTCGACAAATGAGCCGTATGCAGTTGCCAAAATTGCTGGTATTAAATTGTGCGAGAGTTACAACCGTCAATATGGAGCCTCGCATGGCATTGACTATCGCTCCGTCATGCCAACCAATTTATATGGACCGGGCGATAACTATCACCCAGAAAATAGTCATGTGATTCCAGCATTGATTCGACGCTTTCATGAGGCTAAAGAAAGTCGATCACCAAATGTCACAATCTGGGGCTCAGGAACTCCTAGGCGAGAGTTTTTATTTGTGGATGACATGGCTGCTGCTTCAGTCTTTGTTATGGAATTAGAAAAGTCGATTTACGACGAACAAACAGAACCGATGTGCAGTCATATCAATGTAGGGTATGGCTCGGATGTAACTATTGCTGATTTAGCTAAGGCAGTAGGTATAGCTGTCGGCTATCAAGGCCATATCGACTTTGATCCTACCAAGCCTGATGGAGCTCCGCGTAAATGGATGGACTCCTCTAGGATCAATCGTTTGGGATGGACTCCATTGGTTACTTTAAATGACGGCCTGCAATTAGCTTACCAAGAGTTTTTACTGCGACTAACTAAATAATGAATGGGTTTCATGCGTTTTAAAGATAGCAATTTCAAAAGAGCATTAAAAAACCTTTATCTTCCAATAAGGAAAGATATTGTTGTTTTAGAACCCCATTTTGGTCTTGGCGATAACTTAGTTTGTTTGGGTTTAATGCGTGCGCTCTCGAAGCGTAATCCAAAAACTCGCTATTACTATGCTTGTTTGCCTCGCTGCTACCAGTCTTTAGCTTGGATGTTTCAAGATCTAGATAACGTTTTCCTTTTTCCAATTGAGGGTGGGCGTGAAGTCCGCCAATTTACCAGCTTCTTAAATGCCAGTTACGCGCCTATAGGAATTGATGGTGTGGATATCAAGCGCTTTGATGAATCCTTTTATGAGCAACATCACGTTCCTTTTGAAGCTCGCTGGAGTGATTGTGATGTGCCGCCGGGGCCCAAATCTGAATGGCTTTATGAAAGACTCAATCCTAATCATGAACCCTATATTTTGGTTTGCAACTTTGAATCTGGATTAGTGAGTTACGACCTCAAAATTGAAAATCCTGATGGTAAAAAAATTATTACAGTTGCACCAGAAACCAACAATATTTTTGATTGGACTAAGCTTGCCTTAATGGCTGATGAAATTCACACAATTGATACATCATTTGTGCATTTTGTAGAGAGCTTATTTCACAATCAACCACATAAACCTTTTTTCTATCATTTAGCCAGAAATAGCCCCACTGAATTTACCCGCCGCCTTCCATGGCAGGTCATTCGCTATCGGGATTGATTAATGATGAATCAAGTGAGACTGTTGGGAAGGCAAATCTATACGCCTCCTTCATTCGCTATTTATCTACAGTGCGCACTGTTTGCCATTTTATTTGGCATTTGGGTGCTTCCTGAAACAATTCTAATTCGCCACCTTTGCTTGTTTACAGGTGCGCTGATCAGCCTTTACACCATCGCTCGCAACCTAAGCATTTTTGGTAGTAAAAATTCCTTACCTATATGGATGGTTGGAGCTTTATTTGCTTGGGTTGTCTTTCATTTGATATTTTTATCTTCTGACTTTGATGCGCAGTGGTTGGAATTTGGAACTATCTGGAAGCGTACCGCCATTGGATTTATTTTTGCCTGCGGTTTGGGTCTGTCTCTCAATGGGCAGTTATTGATTGCGCCTGATAAAGCGAAAATTTCACAGAGAATTCTGTTTGCAGGATTCGCTCTGCCTACTTTGATTTATTGGATTAAATTTGGGGCCGGTATTTTGGTTGCTCGTTATGGTCTAGATGTGCCTGAGCTTATGTTGCTTCAACCTGAGGCCACCAAATATTTTGTCCATAAATCTGCTTATGTCTTTTTCTGCCTCCCTTTATATACAATATCTCTAGCATGCTTGTATGAGCTGTATTTGAAGGGTAATTTATTAAGTCGTAATGCAATGATTTATTTCATATGTATTGCGGCTGTACTACTTAATTTTATTCATGAAAAGGATCGCAATGGGGAGATCTACGCTTTTTTTCTAACTTTATGTTTTTGTGGTTTGATACTCAAAGATCAAATTAGAACGCTTTCATACCAGAAGCTCGTAGTGGGTTGCTTAATTACGGCAATACCAGTGATGGGGGCTTTCTATCAGTTTCAAAATAATGCTCAATGGAATTCGATCATTTCCGACGCCAAGATTGCCGTGCAAATTGATCAATACAATAATTGGCAGGATCAGGCAACATTAAAGCCACCTCAAAACGAAGAGGGTAGGCAAATCTCAGGTACCAACTATGAGCGTATCGCATGGGGCACCGCAGCCCTGCGTTTAATTGGTCAAAATCCACTTGGTTTTGGTTTGGTCGAAAGATCATTTGGTCGCCTGGGTAAAAAAGTGTGGCCAGAAGCAAAGCTGCATCAAAGTCATAGTGGATGGCTGGATTTCACCTTAGGTTTAGGCTTGCCAGGAATATTTTTGTTATTGGGAGCTGGCGCTATAGCTTGGTATCAATCCTTAACGGGCTCAAGCCTTTCGCAGATCATCGGTGGGTGGGTATTGCTAAGCTTGTTGCTAAGTATGTTTACTACAGAGCTATCTCAAAAAGTATATATAGACGGTCTTATTTTTATGATTAGTTTGGTTGCTACGCTTAATCTTAGGGTGCAAAGTGACTAATTTGCCTTCTGATCCTGTTTGGCTCCGCCTCATTCCATTTTCTATCCGAAAAAAACTGGCTGGTCGTGCAAACTTGCATGCTGCAATACATAACAGTGGTTGGATATTTTTTGACAAAATTTTGCGTGCTCTCCTTGGTTTGCTTGTTGGCGCCTGGGTTGCACGATATCTAGGGCCGGGGCAATTTGGAGAGTTGACTTATTACATTGCCTTTATTGCATTATTTCAGGGAGTAACCAATTTAGGTTTAGATGGAATTGCGGTTCGTGAGCTCAGTCATCACCACCTATGTGCACACGTTATATTGGGAACAATCTATAGGTTAAGGATATTTGCGGGTATTGGATGTTGGTTATTAGCCGTCTTAAGTTATGGGCTTATTGAAGGGGCCAGCGGATCCGGAATTTATATTATTGGATTAGTTGGTGCCACCTTAGTATTTCAGGCATCTGATACTGTTGATTTATGGTTCCAAGGGCAAAGTCAAAGTAAGAGAACCGTTGTCGCAAAAGCGATTGCTTACTTGTTAGTTAATGGCATTAAAGTAATGTTGATTTTGATGCAAGCTCCGATGATGGCATTTGTAGTGGTAATTGCTGCCGAATCATTGCTTAACGCACTCGCCATATTTATTGCATACAAAAGTTTTCCATCTAGTGATAGCTGGGCTCCATCCAAAGAGGTTGCCAAAAAATTACTCCAAGAGTCATGGCCTTACATATTGAGCACTCTATCTATCATAATTTATATGCGCATTGATCAAATTATGATTCGAAATATGCTTGACGAGAGGAGCCTTGGAATATTTTCGGCGATGCTGCCTATTGCAAGCGCCTGGAATATGATTCCTGGGACTATTGTCATTAGTATTTCACCTTACATGGCAAAAAAGTATCTAGAAGGTAGAGCTGCCTTTAATAATGCTTTGTTATATATGTTCAGGGCTCTATGGGTAATCAGTCTATTCGCTATTTTATTTACAACCTTAATTTCTTCATTCCTGATCCCGGCAATCTTTGGTGTGCAATACTTTGATTCCATTCATATTCTGAATATTTATGTTTGGACATGCTTGCCGATTGCTCTGGGGGTGGGTCAAGGAATTTGGATGCTAAATGAACGTAAGTCAAAATTGTCAATGATTCAGACAGTTAGCGGAGCCATTGCATCCGTTCTGACAAACTGGGCATTAATCCCCTCTTTTGGATTGGTGGGGGCCGCTTATGCAGCAATACTGTCTCAGGTTATCTCAACAACCCTTATTAATCTTTTAATTTCAAGAAAATTATTCTTTCTCCAGATCGGTATTAAGCCTCCAGAATGGGCGACTTAATGCGATCATCGATTAGGCATCTCTATCGCAGAGCAATATTCTTAGTGGATTACTTGGTTGCCAAAATACCACCTCGTAATTTCAGCAATCACTCGGTAGCCATTGTCAGAGTCGATTTAATTGGGGATTTTATTTTATGGCTGCCAGCCGCTGAAAAATTGAGAACCATTTTTCCAGGCTCTAAATTGACATTAGTCGCTAACGACGCTTGGGCTGATTTAGCGCGTGATCTGCCCTATTGGGATGAAGTGATCGCTATAAATATGAAATGGTTTTCATTTGAAAAGCTACTTTATCGCTGGAGGACTTTACGGCTTATAGCATCAAAAGGCTTCCAAATTGCGATTCAGCCCGTTTACTCTAGGTCACTTGCAGATGGCGACTCCATTATTAGAGCGACAAATGCAGTTGAGCGTATTGGCTTTGTGGGGGACTTCAGCAATCTATTAAAGGAAGAGGCTGATGTAACAAACAGATGGTATACAAACTTACATCCAACTGTGGTTGAAGCAATTCATGAGATTGATCGCAATTTAGAAATTATGGGCCAGATTTCTGGTGTCAAATATAAACGCACGCTACCCCAGCTTGAATTGGCGGGAGAAGTAAAGTCAAATCTAATTGAGTCTCTAGATAATTACCTTGTCATCACTCCAGGTGCCTCCTGGGAAGGCAAGCGTTGGGGTGTTTCCAACTACGTAGAGCTGATTCAATGTATTTTGGAGCGAATCGATTTAGGGGTAGTTCTTTGTGGCAGTCAAGCAGAGTTTGATTTGTGCGAGAGCGTTAGAAAACAAGACCCACGCATAATCAATCTTGCTGGAAAGACGACTCTAAGGGAGTTAGTTAGTATTTTAAAGGGTGCTATTTTGGTTATTGGCAATGACTCTTCAGCCATTCATATTGCTAACTCTGTAGGAACACGATCTATCTGTATTTTAGGCGGTGGTCATTTTGGCCGATTTCTGCCTTATCCTGAAGACTCTTCTGATATTAAACCCATTACTTTATTTAAAAAGATGGATTGCTATCAGTGTAATTGGCGATGTACTAAGGCGCAGATTTTTACAGATGGCGCTCCATGTATCCAAGGAATGGGTGTTGATGAGGTAAAAAGTGAAATCGAGCATCTTTTAGGGAATAATTTATCCCATTAAATGATAAAACTTACGAAAATTGAAATGAAGTCTGCTGCAAGAGTTCCCGATATGTTCCCGAAGGTATCTATTGTGATGCCTAGTTTTAATCAGGTTGAATTTATTGAGAGATCAATATTGTCTGTATTAAATCAGTCCTATTCCAATGTGGAGTTGATCGTGATCGATGGCGGTTCAACTGATGGTAGTGTTGAGATCATTAAGAGTTACGCCGATAAATTGGCGTATTGGGTTTCAGAGCCGGATGAAGGTCAGGCACAGGCCATCAACAAAGGAATTTCACAAGCTACTGGCGAATGGATTGGGTGGCAAAATTCTGATGATCTATTTTCGATCGACGCTATTCAGAAAATGGTTGAGAGAGCCCAACAGGAGCCTTTGGCTAATCTAGTCATTGGGGATATGTGCCTTATTGATGCTAACGACCAACGTATTCGTGATATCAAATACGTTGCTCCCAGTTATCGCTCCATTCTGGCAGAAGGTATGGTACTGACAAATCAAAGCGCTCTATGGCAGAGATCTATTCATTCTTCAATTGGGTATTTGAATGAGTCATTACATTATGGCTTTGACTACGAGTGGTTTTTGCGTGTTCTGGAAAAATACCGCGCTGTACATGTAGCTAAAGTGTTGGGGTATCTCCGAATTCATGATCAAACTAAGTCTTCGTTGCAGCAACCTGAGTTCAAAAGAGAATATGACTTGATACTCGCTGGTAGAGGGGTGAGTGTTTTGACCAAAAAACTTTACAAATTGCGCAGATACGCTACTTACTTATTGCGTGGCCAATTTACCTATCTGCGGGAGCAAATAAGATATGGTCTCACAAAGTAACACATACTCATGCCCATCCATTTGCGCCCCTCAATAGATTGCTAAACTAGACTACTCTTTTTACTAAGCTATATTGTGCATACATTAACTTCCCCGGTCGCTTTTATTATCTTTAATCGCCCAGATAAGGCGCAAAAGACTTTCGATGCTATCGCAAAAGTCCAGCCAAAAAAATTACTGGTTATAGCTGATGGTGCACGCACTGATGTTGCTGGTGAAGCGGAGCGATGTAAGGCAACTCGAGACATCATCGATCAGGTAAATTGGGACTGTGAAGTTCTCAAAAACTATTCAGAAAGTAATTTAGGTTGTAAGCAAAGGCTGGCTACCGGATTAGATTGGGTTTTTAGTAACGTATCAGAGGCAATTATCTTAGAAGATGATTGTTTGCCAGCACCTTCCTTTTTTCAGTATTGCGATGAGTTGCTTGCTTACTACCGCAATGATGATCGCATTGGAATGATTTCTGGGGATAATTTTCAAGAGGGTATTTGGCGTGGCGAAGGGGATTATTACTTTAGTAGGTTCTGTCATATTTGGGGCTGGGCTACTTGGGCTCGAGCATGGAAAAAGTATGATGTTAATGCCTCTAGCTGGCCTCAACTAAAGGCGCGTGATTGGCTGAGCTCTCTGGGATTTAAAGGCTCAGAAAAGAAACACTGGGAAGAGGCGTTTGAGAGCGTGTACACCAAAAGATTAGATACCTGGGATCACCAGTGGAATCTGGCATGTTGGCAAAATGAAATGTTCTCTATTACCCCCAATGTGAATTTGATCAGTAACATTGGTTTTGGGGAGGGGGCAACGCACACCACGGGTCCCAGCATTCACTCAGATATGAAAACCATAGATTTGCAGTTTCCTTTGAGGCATCCAACTAAAGTAGAGAGAAATCTAGCGGCTGATAATATGTCGTCACGACGCTTATTTACTAATTCTTATTTAGTGCGGGGCATCCGAAAAATCAAAGCTATTTTAGGTATTCGATAATGAAGTCTTGCCCCATTTGTGATAGGTCAATGCCATTTGCCTTTTCTGAAAAAATACTTAAGAAGTATGTAATTAGCTATTTTTATTGCAAGTACTGTAATTTTGTTCAAACCGAAAAGCCGTATTGGCTTGATGAGGCCTATAACAATCCAATAGCTGATAGTGATACAGGTTTAATACAGCGAAATATTTCCCTATCCTCGCGCTTGGCTGTTTTGATTGCATTGAATTTCGATCTACAGGGGTCATATTTAGATATTGCTGGAGGTTATGGGATCCTAACGCGCTTAATGCGGGATGACGGCTTTAATTATTTCTGGCAAGACCCTTACTGTCAAAACGTCTTTGCACTTGGATTTGAGGGTAGCAAAAGTGAGCATGGATATGATGCTATTACTGCATTTGAGGTATTGGAGCATGTTGAAGACCCTGTTGGTTTTATTCAAAATGCCATGCTAGAAAATAACTCCAAGACAATTATTTTTAGTACTGAGTGTTTTTCTGCAGAGGCCCCGCCAAATAGTGATTGGTGGTATTACTCTTTTTCTACTGGACAACATATTTCTTTCTTCAGCTCAAGGGCCTTACAAGAAATTTCTCAAAAATTACATTTATATTTTTACTCTTTTAATGGGCTTCATATTTTGAGTAAATACCCCTTGAAATATCCGACATTAAGCAGAGTTTTTACTAAGCGATATTTGAGCTCAATCTTTACCTTCTTTCTGAATCGTCTCTTGAATAGTAAAACCTTAAGTGATTCTCAGCTTAACCTGCATAAGCCCGCATCTCCAGAGTGATATTGAGATATATTGCCTATTTAGGCTTATTGATTTGCAGTAGGTCAAGTAAAGTGTAATACACAAAAGCGGAGTTACTCGCTAGATATCGCTTCCACAATCTTCCTGGTTCGGAGAGTAACCTATAGAGCCATTCCAGCCCACATTGCTGGATGAACGCTGGTGGCCTTTTTTTAGTTCCGGCATGAAAGTCAAAAGCTGCGCCAACACCTAGAGCAATAGGAATTATTTTGGGCGCATAGGTTGCGCACCAGTACTCTTGTTTTGGGCATCCTAGCCCAACAAATAAGAAGCTTGCTCCAGAGGTATTGATGTTCTCAACTAAACTTTCATCCACAATGGCTTGCTCTGGTAATTTTTCAGGAGCATACATTCCTGCAATATTTAGCCCTGGAAATTGTAGGAGCAAATTACTCGATAACAAATCTAAGGTTGATTCATCTGCGCCCAATAGATAAATCGAGTGGTTGCTCTGTGAGGACAATTTACATAACTCAATCATTAAATCTGGACCAGATACTCTCTGGGCATTTTTGAAGCCTTTGATTTTTTGCGTCCAAACTAATGGCATTCCATCTGGGGTAACTAGTTGGGCATTTTCAAGGATGGATTTATATCTTGGGTTTGCATGCGCAATGGTTAGCATATGTACGTTAGCCACACAGACGTACCTGCCAGTATTCTTTTTTTGATCTGCCAATGATATTAAATAGCGAGACATACTAGAGATTGTGCCAATATCAACGGGAACCCCAATTACTTCAGTTTGTACTCGAGCTATTTTTATTTTGAGGGTCTCTGGGTAAGTGGCCATGGCTTTATTCTCGACCCATATGAATGGTCGAGTCAAATTCAATGGCAGCAATAATTTGCTCTGGCGTAATAGACTTAATGCAAGCAGACTCAGTTATCTTGCCAATGCATTTGGGTTCGTTAAAGCAAGGGTAATATGTGCATCCTCCGCTTTGACCAATTGCTACAGAATTAGGAGGCGCCCACCACTGGGGAAGATTGCCGGCATTAATTACGATAGTCTTTTTACCTAATGCAGAGGCAAGGTGTACTAAAAAGCTATCCACCCCAATTAACAGATCAAATTTTTTTATTTCGGCAATGAGTTGCTCAAGAGATTCAGAGGGGGCGATATGAACAGTAGGTATGCTGGACCCAAATTGGTCTCTTGCTTCACTCTCTTCAGAGGATGAGCATAGGGTAGATGGTGTAATGGCATATTGGGAAAGTAACTGTGCTAGCTTAAGCCAGTGTTGGTTAGGCCATTTCTTAAATGCTTGACTGGAGTAGGGATGAAAAGCAATTTTAGGGGATGTATCAAATGCTAACTTCTTCAAGCTCGGCTTAATTGGAGCGCTAAGTTTGGAGCCCACTAATTCTGAAAGGAGGGCGGGGATAAATTCATAGACCTGATGATCATTAGGTTTGACTGACAGATAGTTCACCCCAGGGATTTGCATGCGCCAAATGAGATGATGCATCCAGTGAGAAGGCGCCCATTTTGGTGAGTAATGGACTCTACTGCCAATTAGCGTCCCTAAAAAAGACTCCCTAGTATCACCAATAAAATCGAAACTGACATCGATCTTCATCTTGCGCAATTGAATAGTAGATTGAATTAGATCAATCCAACCACCTTTAATTATTTTTGGAAATCCCCCGGCAATAGGAAATTCTGCTGTGATGAGGTTATCAAATCCCATCAATTTAAACAGAAGGGAAAATTCTGGTTTAGTCCAAATAATCCACTTAATATCTGGACGAGCCTGAGATGCTAGCTTTAGATTAGAGGCATTCATGATTGCATCGCCAAAACGACGCGCACTCAGAATGCAAACAGTCGCATTAAGTGGGATAAGACTCAAATGTGGGCTCTCTATAAGAAATAATGCATTTGATTGGTTTAGTAGGCTGTTTTACTCGTAAAACCATTGATGATGGTCAGAAAGATAATCTTGAGATCAAGCCATATAGACCAGTGGTTAATGTAGTAGAGATCATAGTCAACTCTCGACTTCATCTTATCAATAGTTTCAGTTTCTCCGCGTAAGCCATTTACTTGAGCCCAGCCTGTAATTCCTGGCTTCACTTTATGGCGCAGCATATAGCCTTGAATCAATTGGCGATATTGCTCATTATGTGAAATCGCATGAGGACGTGGCCCCACAATAGACATCGTTCCTTGCAATACGTTCACAAATTGGGGTAGCTCATCGAGTGAAGTTCTACGCAGAAATCTTCCGAGAGGGGTAATCCGTGGATCGTCCCTGGAGGCCTGCACCACAATTGCCCCATCATCTTGCGTGGTCATGGTTCTAAATTTGAGAACTTGAATAATCTCACCATTCAGTCCATATCTACGCTGCTTAAAGAGAATTGGACCTCTTGAAGTGAGCTTGACAGCAAGGGCAATTACCACCATCAACGGCAAAATGAGTATAAATAGTAGGCTACCCAAAATGAGGTCCTCAATTTTTTTAAGCGCCCAATGGCCGCCATAAAAAGGGTGATCATTAATGGTAATCATGGGAATATTCCCTACAGTTACCCAGTGTGAACCTAGGAGATCCGCCAGAAATATATTGGGCGCCAGATAAACGGTAGCGGTTGAATTGGCCAAAGCTTTAATGGCCTCAAGAATTTCTTGTTTTTGGTGTCCAGCATAGGTTAAAAAAACATAGTCTATATGTTTTGTCTTAATTTCGCCCAATAAACCCTTGAGATCATGATAGCTACCTTCATGACTTAGGCCAGCCCAAGGCATGGATTGAATTTTTGCTAACAGATAGTCTGGTGATTCGCCGTCACCCAAAATAACAAAGGTTCTAGTATTTCCGCCTTTAGCGCGCGCTAGCCTTAAAATCAAATAAAGAAAAATTCGCTCTAATACTAAGAGAATTGGCGTGGAAATTAACCAAGCGCTAATAGCTAAGCGAGAAAAGTTAGCAGACGTTTTGGTGGCAAAAGCCATCACAATTAACGTCATACTCACGATCAACCAGGTACTGAGAATTTTTCCAGCAATCTGCCCGTAACCCTCAAGGCGGGAAGATCGATATACCGCTCGAACTTCGGCTAATAAAAAATAGAAAATGATGGCTAGAAAGGCTGCGTATTGATAAATATCTTTGTAGGCAAGGTCAATTGGAAAAACTAAGGAGCTTATATACAAAGATGACCAAATGATGGCAGCATCCAGGATGCGATTTAAGGACGATAACTCAGCACTAAAGGGTCGAAGACGTCCGCTGATTTGGGTGCTCATGAATTTTTGGTATATGGACGAATCAATTGATGTTTTCTATGTGGTTACTTGATATTTTTCTTCGTAGATGCTCATGGGCATTGACAAGTAAATCCCCTGTATAAATGCCTAACTACCGCATTATAAGTGGATAGTATTCTTATTTCGGTAATTAATACAGTGATTTACGAAGCTATTCGACAAATTTTGTTTCCCTCATATTTTAAAGGCAGCCCTTAATTTGTAGCTAGATTCTTTTTATGAAAAGCCAGTAATTTTTCGCAGATCACGCCAATGAATATCAAGAGAAAAAACGGCTGTCTTTCCCCTTCTGGCACCACAGAGGTATTCATGATTAAGAAGATGGGGATAGCAATAGCTGCCAAAAAGAGTCCCATAGTTTGGTTGATGCGTATTAGTAGAATAAGTCTATAGAAGATATACCCAAAAAGTAAGAGTGCAGCCGCTAAGCTCCAAAATCCAGAGAGGCGATGTACATCAGCAAAAAAGTTATGAAACCACTGGTAGCCTTGCCATTGCGCGGGACCGACTTCAATTCGAGTAAAGGGATCTTCAATTAAATGAGAAAACCAGTAGGAAAACATCTGAAAGCGCGCGTCATTCATTAAGTTGTCGTTTGGAAGACGAGTCCAAAGACTATTGGACAAGAGTGAGTTAATCATCCAAAGGGTGGGGTATAGCGCCAGCGAAACAACCACCCAGGCAAAAGTACGCCACGCTCGTTGGATTGCCAAAAAAAGGCCTATAAGCATCGGCGCAATCAGCAAGGTAACAACGAAGTAAGAGCGTTGATTAATCACAATTGCAGCACCCAAAGAAAGGGCAAAACCAGATACTCCTAAAACCCAAAATCCCCATGGCCTTTGCTCTCGCTTAATTAATAATCCCGCCATAAAGGCAACCGGGAAAAAACATAGTAAGTTAGAAATACCAGGGGAGTTGATATAACTTCGAGCGCTAAAAACCTTGGGGGTAAGAATATTGACTAAGCGCCCATAGTATGGCGGGGACTCTAAAGCCAAACTTGCGCCAATAGTCAAGAGGCTGAAAAGGAGGGCGCCAAGGCAAAAAAACCATATAAATTGAATATATTGACGATTTTCCCTAAAGCTCATGATCCACAGCGAGGCGCCCAGGGTGATTGCCAGCAAAATTGTGAAATATCTTCCTGGCAGTGTGTAAATTTGGGGGTGGTAAGGGATGTAAAACAACCGATAACACCCTAAAAACAAGCCCAAAATCAAGCAAAATACCAAAACTTGGACCTCAAAACCAATGCGCTTTCGAGTGGGAGGAAAGGGCGCCCAATCATTTTTGAAGTACACCAAAGTTAAAGCAAGTAATAAAACAGGGATCATCCAAAAGTAGATGCCAAATCCAACGGCAAAAGGGATCAAAAAAGCAAAAGTTTGATGGAATCGTGCACATTTTTTACTTAATGGGATGATCATATGTTCTGCGGAGACTGGTGATGAAGGATGTTAGAGTGGAGAAGTCCCAGAATTTTCCGATAAAAATGCAAAAAACTTGTATTTTTATGGTTTTTAGGGGGGGTGCTCATATTAACAATTGCGAGTGGGTGATGCGAAACTTTTATCAAGCACTCAACCTAGTCAGAGTTTGTAGTTTATGCATTAACTCTTATCCAGCATAAGAGCCTAAAAATCTATGATATCTGCAACAAGGCTATATCTATTGGCTTTTTGGGAATTAAGACGCTGTCAAAAGTTATAATGATTAATCTAATACATCTAGTATATAAACCAATTCCATTTTTATGAATATAGGCTCTAGCCAAAACTTAGCAACCCCTGATGATGCGAATGAAATCACACTGCCTGATATTGTTAATTTCCTGGCTGAGTCTTGGAAAATACTTGCTCTAGCAGCCATTACTGGCGCAGTTTTGGGCCTAGGGGGTTGGTGGCTCTTGGGTAGCTATTCTGCGGAATACATCCTTCTGAACAACACCAACACCAACACCAACACCAACACCAACACCAACACCAACACCAACACCAACACCAACACCAACACCAACACCAACACCAACACCTATGGACTAGATCTACTCTCTTGGAAGCTGATTCAAAAAAGCCTACCTAATTTAGCCGCTCAAATAGTAGATGATGGTAAGGCGCCTGAGGGTCAAGTCGCGCTATATAAGACATTGGCGGGTGATCAATGGTGGCAGAAAAATGCAATACCGAATTACGCGCTTTCCAAGGCTGATACGAAAGAGTTAGCAGGCATCAGCAAAGAATTTGATAGCGCTAGCACTACGATCTTAAGTCTGGCGATTCATGCTAGCGGTCCCAGCAAAGAGGGTGCAATAGATGCTGTCAGGGGAGCTTCTCAGTTCTTGCGTTCTGGAGGCGCATATCTACAGATACGCAGTATGCTCAACGGATATGAGGGCGAGGTTATCAGTGCTGCAGGAG